>NZ_JBIAGA010000018.1:0-128353 GCF_042869555.1 Nocardiopsis sp. NPDC006938
AGCTTCGTTCGTCCCTGCGGTGTTCGGTCCTCGCGGATTCGAAAGTGCATAGCACCCCTTGAACTGGGGTGTTGCGACGACCACTAGAACCCAAGACCGGCCCCAGCGGGCCCGAAACAATCAAGCCAACGGACCCGCGCGCTACCCTAGCGGGCATTGCAGGAAAGATCCCAGATTCGCCCCCAGAGCCGTTCCCGGTTCTGGGGGCGAACTTCGGCGTGAGGAGGTGCGGCTGGTGGTCTACCGCTGCCGAGGTGAACGGTGACGAACGCGCCACAGGTACCGCACTCCCACGATTACGGCGCACCCGCACACGACCAGCCCGGCCAGCCACAACACCGAGTACACGGTGAGAGGGAAGTCGGTCAGCAGCCACAGGCTGCCCAAAATGCCTGCGTAGACGACGGGAACACCGAGCAGGTCAGAGCCGTCGATCCAGGGGTTGGGCGGGATGAGACGCCGTTTCTGGGGGGGACATCGTGTCTCCGAGTCAGGGGGAGGGGCGTACTGCTCCCATGAACCTGGGGGCGTAGAACGTACCGTCCACAGCCTCCACCCGCACATCCTGCCCGGTAGAAGGCGCGTTGATCATCTGGCCGTCGCCGACGTACATGGTCACGTGAGTGGGTGGGTCTCCGGGGGCGTAGGGGCGGGTGTCGTAGAACAGTAGGTCACCGGGGGCGAGTTCGTCGAGACTCACGCGATCCCCTGCGGTGTACTGATCTGTGGTGACCCGAGGAATGCTCACTCCAGCCGCCGCCCAGGCCTGCTGGGTGAGTCCGGAGCAGTCGAACCCGTCGGGGCCGGTGCCGCCCCACACGTACGGTTTGCCCACCTGTTGCAGGGCCCACTCGGCCGCGGTGATCCCTTCCGGACTGACTGGCCCTGCCACGCTGGTGCCGGTTCCGGGGTGCAGGGTGTCGTAGCGATCGACCTCGGCTAGCACGTCCTCGACGTACCACCAGGCCGGGTTGTAGCGGTACAGGGCGTTCTCCAGGTCTCCACGGTCGGTGAAGTCGACCGGTGCGCCTTGAGCGCTCTGACACAGCTCGACCGCGGTGCTGGCGACACTGTCGAACACGTTGTGCGGGTCGGCTTCGGTGCCACCGCGGGCGTTGACCCCGTACCGGTCCCAGTTCGCCGGAAGGTGCTGGGTGACTCCCACCGCTGCGTCGTAGACGTCATCTCCGTCCCACTTCCCGCCGTCGGTGTCGTAGTGCGGAGTCAGGTTGTCTCCAACACCACTGCCGTCCAGGGTGGGGCCTACGGACGGCGGGTCGGTGGTGCCGTCCGGGTGGATCGTGCTGGTGGCGCCGTGGTCGGACTCCACCGACCCGATCCCGGCCAGGACCTGCCAGCGCAGCCCGGTGCACTGCTCGAACTCGGGGGCCTCCAGGAACTGGGGTCCTTGCACGTAGGCCTGCAACAAGGTCGGGTCGATCCCCTCGACCTCATCCGGTGCCGTGGCTTCGGGGGTGTCCATCACGGCGCCCGCCAGGGAGATGACCAGGCCCGAAGCCAGCAGGACCCCGGCCCCGAGGGCGATTGCGCAGCCGAAGCTAGCCACCGCTCTGCCTCCAGTCGAACAGGGGCGGCTGGTGTGCTCCCTCCTCAACGAGCCCCGCCAGCGCCCGGGGGCGCAGCTGGTGGTCGTCCAGCCGCGTCCACACTCGCTGGGCGGGGTGTTCGCCGCGCAGCGCGGTGGCCACCGGTACGGGGGTGGAGGCGCCCAGGGCCCGGCGCACGTGGGCCTCGCGGCGCCGAGTGGGAAGCACGAACAGCACGATCCCGCGCACGTCCGCGGATGTGGCTAGCTCGTGGTAAGCGTCGAGCTTGGCGGACAGCCGGCGCAGGCGTTCGGTGCCGTTGTCGTACTCCAGGAAGAAGGGTACCGATGCATCGCCCACGGTCCAGGTGCCCGCGCCGTCGGGGCGTACGATGTCGCCCCACAGGTCGGCGCACTCCTCCTCGGTCCACCACCTCAGGTGCGCGTCATGGCTCTCCTCGCGGGCGTGTGCGTATAGGTCGGTGAAGACCTGGTTGATGCCGATGGTGTGGGTGAGCCGGGTGTTGGTGACGTTGGCCAGCGCCCGCTCGCGCCGGTACCCGAATTCGCGCAGACTCTGTCCCTGTTCGGCGGCCAGGATCTCGGCGCCGGGCTGGTCCAAGACGTAGTGCCAGGGCGAGCCCCCGCGCGGCTGCCAGGGCCGAAGCCGGTCCAGGGCGCGCAGCTGGTAGAGCAGGGCCAGCCTCTGTTTGGCGGTGTTGTAGGAGTTCCAGCCCAGGGCGGCGAGCTGGTCGGTGGTGAAGACTCGGTGGCGCCAGATGAGGCGCATGAGGCGGCGGTCGCGGTCGGTCAGTCGGCGGGCCAGGGCCTTGATGGTCTCGGGGGAGCTGCGGGGGCGGATGGGGGCGCGGTGGTCGGGACGGAACTCCACGGACACGACGAAACCTCCAGGGGTTAGCGGGTGCGGTTGGTGCGGGCGGCTTTGCGCACGGCGGTGGCCCGGCCGCGGATCAGGGGTGGCAGGGGCCGGGTGCGCAGGGTGAACGCGGGGGAAAGGGCGCCGTTGGTGACCAGTCGGGCGGCGGCCTGATACCTGTCCAGGTGGGACAGGTCGTGTTCGGTGATCTCGGGGTGGACGTGCCGGCCCAGGTGATGGGCGTCCTCCGGACTCAGATCGAAGAACACCTTCGAACGGGCGTTGGCGCTGGTGGCCTCACGCAGATCCCGAGGGAGCTGGGCCAGGTCCTGATGGGCGATGGTCAAGCCCGCCCGGTAGGCGCGGGCTTCGGCGAGCATGTCGCCCAGCCCGAAGGGGAGCGTCAGGAAATTCTGGGCCTCGTCCAGGTAGATGCCGGTGTCCACCCGGTCGGCTTCGCGCTGACGGGCCCGGGACAGGATTCCGTTCCAGGTCTGGGCCAGGATCAGAGAGCCGAGCAGGGATGAGGTGTCCTCGCCGACCACGCCTTTGGGCAGGCGGGCGATGATCACCGCCCGGTCATCGAGCAGGGTGGACATGTCCAGGGACTCGCGCGGGCGGGCGGCCAGTAGGTCCCGGGCGAAGTCGCGCAACAACACTGCGCGCAGTTTGTTGAGCAGGGGTGCTGTGGCGTGGCTGCGGGCCTGGTCGGAGAGGTTGTCGTACCAGCGCCAGAACCCGGCCAGCACCGAGTCCTCGTCCAGGTGGGCGGTGGTGCGCTTGCGGAAACTCGCGTTCTCCAGCAGCTTGGGGACGTTGGACAGGGAGGCCTGTGGGGAGGCCGCCAGGGTCAGACAGCACGAGCGCAGGATGTCGTCGGTGCGCGGCCCCCAGTTGTCGCGGTAGATGCGGGAGAACACCCCGGTGACCATGTCGGCGGTGCGCACCGGATCGGTGCCGCCCAGAACGTTCAGGCTCGGGGGTGGGGAGTCATCATCGGGGTCGATGAGGATGACCCGCTCCAGTGCTGATTCGGGCATGCGGGACAGCAGAAGGTCAGACTCGCCTTTGGGTTCGATGAACACGATCCCGCGGCCTTTGGTGATGTCGTCCAGGGCCATGCCCATGAGCAGGGTGGTCTTGCCGACGCCGGTGCCGCCGATGATGTGGGTGTGCTGGCGCGCGTCTGCGGTGCGCTGGGCGATGGTGCGCCGCTCGCTGTGTTCGGCAGTGCCCACCACCCGGGCCTCGGGCAGGTCGACGGCCACCTGTGGTGGGGGCGGCACCGGGCGGGCCGGAGCACGTTGAAGGCCGGGGACGGTCTCATCTAGCGGCAGATGCGCGATGGCCGCCAGCTCTCGGGCGGTGAGCAGATCCCCGGACCCCATAGTGCGGTGCTGGGATCGAGCCCAGGCCCGCCACCAGAACCGGTGCCGCTGGTAGTAGTTGTGGCCGCTGAACACGCTCCAGGCGGCGGCTACCGCGTGCGCACGACCCCGACGGCGTTGGCGAGCATCACCGTCACGGCCAGGGGAGAACACCAGGTACCGGACCTGGGTCTCTAGGCGGGGTTGGGTGGATTTGTTCAGGATCGCCTGGATCTCCCGGCCCACCTCCGGGCGCAGCGCCAGCAGGTTCGCTGAGCGGTGCCCGCCCGGGGTGAGGGCGTCGAACACCCCACCGTTGGGGGAGTAGTTATAACGCAGGGAGGAAGCGGCCTTGTTCGCGCGACGCAACCGCCTTCCGGTGACCGGACGCACCCCCACCTGCACTAACACCTGGTCCTGCCCGGTCAGGTCCCCGGCCGCTCCGATCAGCGCCCGCAGCGGGTCTTCCTCGAACTGGTGCTGGATGGGGTAGTGGTCTGGACGGGCCAGGCGCACCTGGCCCCCGTGCACGAAAAGCTGGCCGGGCGCGGGGGAGACGGTGCGGGTGGTGGCCGACGCACCGGGCCAGGCGGAGGTGATGGCCCGCTCCACCATGCCGGGCGGTAGGGGGCCGGGCACCCACATCCGGATTCGCAGCCCGTGCACGCTCATCGCGTACTCCCACACCAGATGCGGCTGCCCGAATATCAGGCGCTTCCACCAGGGGCGCAGGGTGCCCAGCATCTGCCGCCACAGGTCCTCAGCGCCAGACAGGTCGCTCTTGGGCGGGGGCAGGATCTCCACCAAACGGGCCTCGCGTCGCCACCTTCTCTGGCGCACCCAGCCCAGAGCATGGCGGACCAGGATCAGGCCGAGCACGGTGATCGGGGCGGCGGCGGCGAGCACGATGCCGTGGGAAGCCACCAGGGCAACGACAAAGGTTCCGATCGCGGAGGGCAGTTCACCCAGGTCAACGATCCAGTCGCTCACAGCAGGTCCTCCCCGTCCTCGGAGTCCAGGTCCTCGAACTCGGGGGAGGCATCGGAGAGGCGGGCGCTGGCCAGCTCCGCGGGGTTCGTCGTGACCAGCTGGTGCTCAGCTTCGCTGGCCACCACCCGGTAGGCGATGCGAAGATCCGATCCGCTGCACAGCAACGCGTCCCCCGGTGCGGCGGTGAGCAGATACTGCTGCTCTCCCTCGGAGAGATTGAAGGCCGCTGCGACCTCGTCGATGGCCTGCGGGGCCTGGCGCATGAGGATCTGCGTGCTCGCATTGGCCACAATGGCCTTGCCCAGATCGCTACCAAGCACGTCCGCCGCATCCTGCGTGGCCAGACCGAACGCCGTCCAACGCTTCCGCGCCGCCTTCGCCAACCGGAACAGGAACTTCGCCCCTTCGGGCTCCTGCATGAGGATCCAGCCCTCGTCCACCAACACCATGCGCGGGTGGTCAGGGGAGGGAGCGTCCGCAACGGTGCGCCAGATCGAATCCAGCGCCAGCAGCGTCCCCACGGCCTTGAGTTCGTCAGGAAGCCGGCGCAGCGACCAGGACACCAGGTGCCCAGCTGGCCTCTGGCTCGTGGGCGCCCGGAACAGCTCGTTGTAGGAACCGGACACGTAGGGCTGGAGCTGGACCGCGAGGTCTTGGGAGTGCTCGTCGGCATCGGCCGCCAGGGTGGCCACCAGGTCCGCCAACAGCGGAGCCGGGCGGGACCAGGTCGAGGCCTCACCGGTGATCCCCGCTTCCCGGTAGGTGGTCACCAGCGCCCGATCGAGCGCGGCGCGCTGACGGGCGGACAAGGAACCGCCCAGCATCACCGCCATCAGGGTGTGCAGGAACAGGGCGCGTCGGCTGACGGCGTCGCGCCGCGATGTGGAGTCCGCTGCCAGATCGAGGGGGTTCACGTGGACTCCGGGTGCCCCGAGTTGAAGGACGGTGCCGCCCACGGCGTGGGCGAGGCGGGTGTATTCGTCCTCGGGGTCGATGACGGCGGCGGTCACGCCCGCGTACAGATTCCGGAGCAGGTCGAGCTTGCATTGGTACGACTTTCCGGCGCCGCTGCGGGCCAGCGTCACAGAGTTGTAGTTGTCGCCGGACCACCGGTCCCACACCACCACCCCCGAGCTGCTGGCGTTGAGCCCGTACAGCACCGCCCGGTCGGTGGTCTGCACGGCCAGGTCCGGGGAGGCGAAGGGAAAGCTCGCGGAGAGCGCGGCGGTGTCCATACTGCGCCGCTGGTCCAGCGGATCCACGCCCAGGGGCAGGCCGGCGATCCACCCTTGGAGCTGGCGGTAGGAAGCGGGCCGCACGTCCAACAACATCGACGAACACAGCGACCGGACGTGGTCGACTTCCTCGGCCAGGGATTCCTCCGTGGAGGCGTGCACCGTCAGGTACAGGCCGACTCTGAACAACTTGCCTTCGCCCCTGGCCAGGGAAGCGGCCATCTCGCGGGCGTCCTCGGCGGCGACTTCGGCCTCGAAGTCTTCGAGTTTGCCCTTCTCTGCGGTGGTGCGGCTGGAGGCTTCTAGCTTGGACATCTGTCGCCGGAGCCGGTCGGCCGCGGTTTGGGGCGGGATCGGGTCGATGTGCAGCGACACGTCCAGGCGGCCGGGGTAGGTAAGCAGCGGTTCGGTCCAGCCGTGACCCACCTCGGCGGGGTAGCCGGCCACCGCCCAGGAAGCGCTCACCCCGCCCCCTACACGCAGGTGTCGGGGCGCGACCTCGACCTCGGCGGCCACCGGCCCCGCGCCATCAGCGGGCGTGGTGCGGTTCTTCTTGGTGCGGGTGAACACCTCAGGCCTCCTCGGTTGCGGCGGGACCGGTGATGCCCGAAGTGGGGCTGGAGAGCCCTTCGGGAGGCACATGGCGACTGGAGGGATCGGCCGCGGAGGCCAGGATCGCGGCGACCTGCCCGCCGCTGAGCACCTGAGCCCGGGAACCGGCGGCGCACAGTCCACGCACGGCGTCCTCGGCCCTGCGCCGTACCGTGCTCGCGGCATGGGCGGCATCGCCGCCTCTCTCGCGCAGCACCAGGATGATCTGGCGCCGCAGCAGATCCCGTGTTTGGGCCAGGTCGGCGAGGAAGTCGGCGTGGCCGCGGGCGGCGCGCTCCAGTGCCGGGTGCGGCATCGACGGTGCCGCTCGGTCCAGGGCGTCCACCAAGGGGTCCAACTTGATGGACTCGGCCCGCACCAGCAGCTGCACAGGAGTGCGGAGCGAGTTCAGGTAGGAGGCGAACCCGTTCACCAACCCCGCCTGTTCAGCGGGGGTGCGCAGCGCGAAACTCACCGTGGAGCAGGACACCAGCACAGCGCAGCCGTGTTCAGCCAGATCGACGACTCCGTCATCGGCAATCGACTTCACTGGCAGATCCAGCGGGCTGGGCAGCGGTGGAGTGGCGGCATCCACCCATGAGGGAAGCGGGTCGGCGGTGGGTGCTCCGGTGGCGCGCCGTTTGGGAGACCGCAGGAATCTCAAAGCTGCCAGAAGAAGGCGATCCAGACTGAGCCCGTCGCGCCTGACCAGAGCGGCGGCCACCGCCGCGCCCATCACCGGCACCGCGGCGACCACGAACACGATCGGCGGCACCAGATGATTGAGGCTGCTGTAGGCGACCCACAGCCCCACGCCGGGAGCCCCGATGATCGCGAGCTGGCGGGCGGTGAGCCCAGCGAGGATCTTGTCCTCGCGTTCGACGTCGGCCGGCATACGCACACGGGACATTCAGCGCCTCCTTCGAGGACGAGGGGTGGGTGGATCGAACAGAGCGTCCTGGCGGGGGAGTGGGATCCGGGGTGGTAGGTCGCGTGCACCGGGCAACGGGTCCTGTCGAGGCTGCGGATCGCGCCAGCCCGGGAGCGTCTCCTGGCGTGGCGGCGAGGGCCGGGTGAGCTCGGGTTGGTAGTAGCGGCGCCGCTCGCGCAGACGCGCCTGTGCACGCCGGTCGATCTGTCGGTCGATGCCAGGCAACGCGTCCTGCCGGTACGGCAACCGGGCGCTGAAATCGGGCAGTTCGCTCTGTTGCCACCGCTGCGCTGGGCCCGTGGAAGATCCTGCGGGTGCCGAGGGCGGGGGTGAGGAACGGAGTGGAGCGTGCTGCGAGGCCGCCGCGCGCGATGCCGAGGCCGCGCCCCTCCTCGCCGCGAAGGCCTTGCCCAGACCACGGAAGATCAACAAGCTGGCGACCAGTTTGGTCCCCTTGACCAGGGGCGATCTCTGGTAGTTGACCACCTGCCGGAACGCCCAAAACGGGATCCTCACCAGCACGTACATGCAGCAGATGATCAGCAGGACGTCGATCACGTTCTCGGCGGCCTCGATGAAGGTCGGGGCCGCGTTGCGGGAGAGGAACAGCACGAGCATCAGCCGCAGAACGACCGCCTGGCCGATCTGGATGATCATGAGCGCGCCCATGGCCCGCCACCACAACCGGGCGAGCCCTTCGGTTTGGGGAAGGGCGTGGCAGGCCAGTGCCAGGGGGGAGACGGCGGTGAGCAGGATCCACAGCACGATGCGCAGGATCGCCGCCAGCATGAAGAAGAAGGCGAGCAGCGAGCCCACCAGCATCAGCAGCAACAGGACCAGCGCTTCCCCGGCCGGGTTGTCGAAGACGCGCACCAGGGTTTCGGTGAGGTTCTCGATGGTCGCGGCGCCGTCAAGGAGGTTGATCGCAATCCCGTTGGCCAGCTCCCGCATCATCTCGGTGAGCAAGAACGAGGAGTTCGCAGCGATGAACCCCAGCACTACCCGGGGGAGCAGGTCCTTGACCCCGGCGGAGGTCTGCACGGTCTGGTAACTCATCAGCAGGACCCCGGCCACGATGACCACCAGCACGTACAAGGAGTTGGCGACGGTGAGGTGTTCACCCCAGATGGTCCGGACTCCCTCGGTGGGCGGTGGGGTGGACAGCGCTGGGAGAGCGGCCAGGGTGACCGTGAACTCGATCGCGTCGGCGATGAGATTGACCACCCAGAGGTAGAACCCCACAGTGACCCGGCACCCGAATTCGACGGGGCCGCATTCCTCGGATCGGTGGGGGTGGGCGCCGATGAGTCTTCGGGCAGATCCGCGGGCAGGACAGCTGCCCCGACTTCAGCGGGGGCTGCCCACAGGAGCCCGCCGCTGACGCCGAGGACCACCACCACAATCCGAAGACGTGGTCTCATGAGAGCCCCACGAAACCCCGGAGGATCTGCACCAGGATCGGCGCGAGGATCGCGACCAGATACCCCATCGCGCTGTACTTCAGCGTGTCCTTGGCCTTGTTGACCTCGCCTGGGTCACCGCCAGCCAGCAGGTAACGCAAGCCACCGATGGTCAGCAGCAGCGTGGCCAACACGACCAACAAGCCCACGAGCCAGTTGCGGATGTTGGTGATAACCGTGTCCAGGTCGCTGACTCCGGGGTCCTCGGCTGCCAGCGCCCAGGCCGGCGAGACCTCACCCAACACCACGATCAAGCCCACGGTCGCCCCCAGAGCCAGAGCGGGGAGCACATTGGTTTTGACTGCCTCCATCACGGTCACCTCGATTCGGTGAAACCCCGCGACATTCAGCGGGACACACGAATCCAGGGCCGGGGCGAAGACGCCGACTCCTCCTTTCCCTCAATGGCGCTTTCAGTGGTGGGCGTTCGGCACCTTCTTCGCCCCGGCTGGAGTGTCCCCTTGTGGCGGGGGAGGAGAAACTCTCCTCACCCATCAAAAGGAATTCAGGTGCCGATATCGCTCATCGCCACTTCAGATTCGTCCGTGACCAGCAACGACGCCAGCCGCTCCTCGGCAGCCTTACGCCACCGACGCGCGGTGATGTAGGACAGGCGCAGATCCTGGGCGACCTGCCTCAACGGCGCGCCCTCCAAGCGAGTCCGCGCTACCAAGTCCGCCTCCACCGGGGTCACCGCCCTCGCGGAGACAGCCTCGGCCAACACCGTGACCGGACCCCGCCCGCTCCTACGGGCCACGGCGACCATGCTCTGATCCCCGGCCGCCAACGCGCTCGCTTCGCGCACCTGGCGGTAGCAGTACCGGTTGGCCGTGTTGGTCACCGCCGACCACAGCCGATGCTGCACATCGATCACACCAGCCGGGATGGACCGCACCTGCTCCAACAGTGCGGTGAGCAGCTCACCCTCCACATCCGGGATCTGGTGCGCGGGCACACGCGCATACCGTGCGCACGCGGTCACCATGGGGCCAAGCATCGCCCCGGCAGCGATGACCGTCCACGTGGACTCGCCAGCACGTGCGTGGGCGAACACCCGGTGCCAGAGCTCATCGGTCTGATTCTGCGGCCCCTTGCGCAGCCGCTCCAGGACCTGAGAGGCGGTCAGCTCAGCAGCGTCAACACCCTTCACTGAAGCGGTGGGCAGAGTGGGTTGGCCGGGCCCGGTGGTGAGCAGAGTGAGCGTGCGCCGCAATATATCGAATGGCTGATCGGTGGACTCCATGTCGAACTCCCATCTCGTTCGGGGAGTCCCATGAAGCACGACTGGATTCGCAGAAAATGAGCAGTTGATCCGCGTAGTGTTCTGCTCATAAGCTGCGTTATATCTGCTCACGCAAACGGCTCAGGTGCGTTATGTGCACACGCTTTGACCGTCATCAAGTGCAAGGAGCGGACCAACGGTTCGATCCGGTGCGTACGTGGTGCGTACGCCGCTCACCAGGGCAATGAGCGAAAAACGCCATCTCGTTCCTTTTGATAGTGAGGCGTTCGACACCCAGCCGACCACCCACCGATGACTCACCACCCACCACTACGCACACGGCTGCTGCTGATCGATGGCAGCCCTGGGGCGACGACCCTGCTCGTGCTGGCCGCCCACGGGGCGATCCCCGCGTTCGATGCCGTCGTAGCGCTCGACATCGGCCGGAACCTGGTCCGGTCCCAGCCCCTGGTCGCGTTGCGACAGATGGCCATCGCGGCAGGTATGGACTGGAACCTGGCCCAGACCGGCGACACGGTCCAGGCCGCCCTCGACGGCACAGTGTTGCCGTTGCCGCTGTTCACCCTCACCCCTGACGGAGTTCGAGGGCGGTTGCCACACGGGTGCGCTCGCCGCCAAAGCTTCGCCCTGACCGGCGTCGTGCGTCAGCTGCTCGGGTATCCGCGCCCTAGGCCGGTCCCCGACGGGATTGTGGCCGAGTGCGCCACCGGCACCGCCCTCGGCCAGCCGCAGGCGCCGCCGTCGACCGGTCCGCGCTACGTCCGCGTCCGGCACCCGCTAATCGAGATCGGGTGGACCCGCAGCGACTGTGCGGCATTCCTGGCCCACCACGAACTCCCCGCAGAACTCGACCTGGCATGCATCGCCTGCCCGCTGCGCTCCAACAGAGCCTGGCGGCAGTTGCGCGAGGACGCACCGGCAGCGTTCGCCGAAGCGGTTGCCGTGGACACCACCCTGAGGCATGGCCACCCCAGCCCGGCACGGCGCGGCATGCCGCCCGGCACGCAGTTCTTCCTCCACCCCGATCGCGTCCCCCTGGACCAGGTCGACCTGACCGAGCCCGGCGAGGCGGAGCCCAGTGGCTGCACGCCGTGGACGCGCCGCGGCAACGGTCACGGCAACTCGGAGCAGAGGGGCAGCAACCGATGAGCACCACCACAACGACCACTGCGCCGACCTTGCGCCTGCTCTCCCTCGGGGCGGGGGTCCAGTCCACCACCCTGTTCCTACTCGCAGCCCAAGGCGCCATCGAACCCTTCGACTACGCCCTGTTCGCCGACACCGGATGGGAACCCCGCAGCGTCTACCGACACCTGGAGTGTCTGGAGCGCACCGCAGCCGAAGCAGGCATCCCCATGCTCCGTGTCAGCGCGGGCAACATACGCGACGACGCCCTGGATGAACGGCATCGGTTCGCCTCGATGCCGCTGTTCGTGCGAGGCCCCCAGGGGCAGCGAGGTATGGCCAGAAGGCAATGCACTTCCGAGTACAAGGTTCGCCCTCTCAAGCGCGAAGCCCGGCGTCTGCTGGGCTTCCCCCACCCCACCCGCGTCCCCTCGGGTGTCTACGCCACCCAGGCCATCGGCATCAGCGTGGACGAGGTCCACCGCGCCAAGGACGCCGACGTCCGCTACCTGCGCAACGTCTTCCCGCTGCTGGACCTGGGGTGGACCCGCAGGGACTGTCGCGCCTACCTGAGCGCCCACGGATGGGGCCACACCCTGCGCTCAGCGTGCATCGGATGCCCCTACCGCTCCAACACCTCCTGGGCTGAACTGCGAGCAACAGAACCGGCGGAGTTCGAGGACGCCGCCGACTTCGATGCCGCGATCCGGCACGGCCACCCCGCAGCGGCAAAGCGCGGCATGCCGCTGCGCGGCACCTACTACCTCCACTCCTCCCGACAACCCCTGGCCGAAGCCGACCTCGGCATCGACAACGGCTCCGAACCGGAAGGGTGCTCACCCTGGTCCTGCCGCGGCGATGCCGCCCCCGATCCGGCACTTGGCGGTGAGGGGCAGTGACTGCTACAACGCTGCCGCAGAACACCACCCCGACCACGGAGCTGCACACGGTGATCGGATCGCTGTGCACGGGCTACGCGGGCCTGGACATGGGCGTTGCCGCAGCACTAGGCGGTACCGCACGCCTGGCCTGGGTCGCCGACCACGACCCCCACATCCGCAAGCTACTCACCCACCGCTTCCCCAACGTCCCCAACCTCGGAGACCTGTCCGCCGTGCGCTGGTCGCAGGTGGAACAAGTCGACGTGATCACCGCCGGTTTTCCCTGCCAGGACGTCAGTGCGGCTGGGGTAGGCGCTGGAATCGAGAAAGGAGAACGTTCTGGTGTCTGGTTCCGGGTCATGGACGCCGTTCGCTATCTACGACCATCACTCCTCGTGCTGGAGAACGTGGCCGCCCTCCGATGGCGCGGGCGAGGCTTCGACCGCGTACTCGCAGACCTGGCCCGCACGGGGTATGACGCACACTGGCGTTGCGTACGCGCCTCCGACATTGGCGCGCCCCACCAGCGCGAGCGCATCTTCGTTGTTGCCCACCCCGTGCGCCAGCGACGGGGCACGGGGCTCGTCAGATCCGCATCTGCGTACGCGGCAGAAGCGACAGGTGCGGGTGGGCGATGTTCTGTGCCATCCGCCCCACACGCCCGCGTCCGCACGCACCCGCACTGCGCACACCAGAGCCCGCAAACGCACCCCCGGAAGGTTGCTGCCCACACCCCTGGCCAGCGATGCCACCAAAGGCAGCCCGCGGCAGAGAAGTTCAAGCGGGCACCCCACGCTGCCCTCCGCGGCCATCGGTACCCACACCGGCAACGACAGCACACCCCGGCGCCGTTCGCGTACGCGTGGGGAGACTACGAACCCGCGATCCGGCAGTGGGAGAGGGTGCTCGGACGACCGGCACCGGCGCCGACCGAAGTCGGCACCCGGGGACAACCCCGACTGAGTGCCGAACTGGTCGAGTGGATGATGGGACTCCCCGAAGGCTGGGTCACCGACCCGGAACTCGGCATGCCGCGTCGAGCTCAGCTTCAGGCTCTCGGCAACGGGGTGGTGCCACAGCAGGCGACCGTTGCCGTGCGGCACCTGCTGGACGACGAGGCTCACGGTGTTTTCCAGCGGCACGGTCGCTGTTGCACGGTCCGTCATCCCAGCGGCATCCTGCGGTGTTGCCGTGGCACTTGCGGCAACTGGGGGAGTGCCGGATGAGTGAACGGCAGCGACCTACCAACAGCTACCGCGAACAGGTTCCTGAGCGGCTGAGCTCTACCTACGATGCGAGTTCCTCCGGGGAATCCGCACCGCTGGAGCTGTTCACTCCGGCCCAGGCCGCGGAGAAGCTCAAGGTTCCCGAGTCCTGGCTCCGCAAGAAGGCCACCGCACGCCAGGTGCCCTTCACCTTCATCGGCAAGCACCTGCGGTTCAGTGCCCAGGATCTGGCGCAGATCATCCATGACGGTCGCCGAGAGCCCTTGACCGGACCGTCTTCCCGCCCCCGGAGGCGAACCGAGTAACCCCAAGAGGCAAGGAGTTCGTACGCATGGCGTACGCAGAACAGCGAGGAAAGAAGTGGCGGGTCAAGTACAAGAAGCCCAACGGCGATTGGGCTTCTGAGTCCGGGTTCGAGACCAAGAAGGCGGCCCTGGGCTGGGGGCATGACCAGGAGTCGGACATCCGCCGGGGCACCTACATCGACTCCAAGCACGCCAAGGAGAAGTTCGGCACGCTCGCGGAGCAGGTGTTCTCCAAAGCGAAGCTGGCGATCAACACCGCGGCCAAGTACCGCTGCTACCTGGACCGGCACATCCTGCCCCAGTGGCAGGACTGGCCCTTGGGAGCGATCCTGACCGATTCCCAGGAGCTCAAGGGATGGGTGGCGGATCTGCACGAGGACCTCGCCGAACCGTCGGTGGCCTCGGTCTTCGCCTACTTCTCGACGATCCTGGAAGTGGCCGTCCAGGACCGTAAGATCCCGGCCAACCCCGCACGCGGTGTGCGGGTGATCTCGGGGGAGTACATGGCCGAGCGTCAGGTCGCGTCCCCCAGCCAGGCTCTGCGGGCCGCGATGCGGCTGGGCCACACCTTCGGCCACGCCGGGTTCGTGTTGACGCTGATGGCCCACTACACCGGCGCACGCTGGTCCGAACTGGTCGTTCTCCAGCCGCACGACTACGACGAGGTCAACCACGCCATCCCGGTGCGTACGCCTCTTCGCGAGGCCAACGGGACGTTGGAGGTGGCCAAGAAGCCCAAGACCCCTTCCAGCCGGCGGTGGATTCAGCTGCCCCCGTTCCTGGACCTGCTGTACACCGATCTGATCGGGGCCAGCGAACACCCCTACCTGTTCACCGGTCCCCAAGGTGGGCTGTTGCGGCGCGGGAACTTCCGGCAGCGGTTCTGGCGGCCCGCGTGGGACGGCGACCACACCAGCGAGTCGCAGTGGCTGCGTCCCGCTCTGGTTCCGGGGGTCACGTTCACTGACGCGGGACGGCGCTCGCATCGGACCGGGCTGGCCGAGGAGGGGATCCCCGAAGTGGCCAGGGCCGCGAGGTTGGGGCACACCATCCCGGGGATGAAGCGCGTCTACGAGATGGTGACCGACGAGATGAAGAAGAGCGTACTCACGGTGACCGAGACCCGGTGGATGCGGAGTGTGGACGCTCTCACCTACGGGGAGCGGGACCGGTTGTTCGGTATGGCGCCGATCCTCGAAGAGCACTACCGTGGAAACAGCGAAAGCGGGCTCCCGAAGGAACCCGCTTCGAAGTTGATCTCCCAGATATCTCCCAAGGCGGGATGATCATCTTCGCCGCTACAGCCAGATAACTCTCTGACCTGCGGTGCTGCTTGTGGGCGATACAGGACTCGAACCTGTGACCCCTACCGTGTCGAGGTAGTGCTCTAGCCAACTGAGCTAATCGCCCCTATGGAAATGTGCTGCGCGTGGAGCCGGAGACGGGAATCGAACCCGTGTGCAGGGATTTGCAGTCCCTTGCCTCAACCACTCGGCCACTCCGGCCTGCAAAGCACGGGGGAGCCGCGTGGCACCCATGCGTGCCTTTCTCCGAGCGGACGACGGGATTCGAACCCGCGACCCTCACCTTGGCAAGGTGATGCTCTACCAGCTGAGCCACGTCCGCGTGTGCCCGGGGTGGTGCCCCGAAGCCGATCCGATTGTGCCATCCGAGGAGGCGCAAGGCGAATCGTTCGAGCGGACGACGGGATTCGAACCCGCGACCCTCACCTTGGCAAGGTGATGCTCTACCAGCTGAGCCACGTCCGCGCGGCGAGTGTGTCCGTGGCCTCCGGGGCTTCCCGGTGCCGCGTCCCTCGCTGCGTTAAGAACTCTAGCGGAAGTTGCGGGGAAGTGCGAAATCGGTTCCGTGCGGGGGTTCCCGCCCCTGCCGAGGCAGGCCGGTGCGGCCCGCCGCGGCGGCAGGAACTACTTCTCCACGTGCGCGGGGGTGGAGGGCATGTCGGGGCGCGGAGGCGCGGACAGGTACTGCCCGACCCGTTCGATCACCTTGTTCATCTCGTAGGCGATCAGGCCCACGTCGCTGTCGGCGTCCGACATCAGCGCCATGCACGCGCCCTCGCCCGCGGCGGCCACGAAGAGGAAGGCCCGGTCCATCTCGATGATGCTCTGGCGGATGCCCCCGGCGGAGAACTGCTTGCTGGCGCCCCCGGCGAGGCTGTGCAGCCCCGAGGCGATCGCCGACAGGTGTTCGGCGGCGGGCCGGTCCAGCCCGCTGGAGGTGGCCATGAGGAGCCCGTCCGTGGACAGGACGATGGCGTGTTGGGTGCCCGAGGCGCGGGTGAGGAGGTCGTCCAGCAGCCAGCTGAGTTCGCCGCGGGCGGTGCTCGGTGGGGTCATGTCTCTCTTCGCTGTGTCTGGTGCGGTCGTGGGCGAGGGGCACGCGCGTCCCGCGAGGGCTCCGCGTGTACCGGCAGGGGAGGCGGCTGGGGGAGGCGGCTACCGGTCCCGCATAAGCGTTGCCCAGATGATAGTCATTCGTAACTTATCTGTCCCGTGCGCGCCGCCGGTTCCGGGTGGTCCACCCTGTCGTGACATCCATTCTGACCTGCGAGGACGTGCTGGAAAAACCCGTCGGCGTACCGGACCGGCGGCCGGTGCCGGACAGGGGACTTGCCAGGGCGCGGCCCCGGCCGGTAGGGCGGCACCGGGGTTCACCAGGCGGGACCCGGTGCGGAGGTGGCAGGATTCGGGGTGTCACCGCCCCGACCAGGGGCCGAGAGAACGCGGGGGTTGGACATGAGGGTGTGGATCGCGGGCGCCGGGTACGGGCGCGGCGCCGTACTGGAGGAGAAGGACGCGAGGATTCCCGTGGCCGACCACGGGATCACCGTGGGCGACGGCGTCTTCGAGACGGTGCGGGCCCAGCACGGCGAACCCTTCGCGCTCACCCGGCACCTGAGGCGGCTGGCCCGCTCCGCCCGGGGGCTGGGGATGGACGAGCCCGACCTCGACCTGGTCGCCGACGGCGTCGCCCGGGCGATCGCCGCGAACCCCGAGCTGACCGACGCCCGGGTACGCATCACCGTCACGGACGGGAACGGGCCGCTGGGCTCGGCCCGCGGGCAGGGAGAGCAGACCGCCATCGTGGCGATGGGCCCCTTCCCGCCCATCCCCACCACCACGGACGTGGCCCTCGCGCCGTGGCCGCGCAACGAGTTCGGGGCCCTGGCCGGGCTGAAGACCACGTCCTACGCGGACAACGTGCGCGCGCTCGCCTACGCGAGTGAGCGGGGCGCCAGCGAGGCGGTCTTCCGCAACGTCTCGGGCAACCTGTGCGAGGGCACCGGCAGCAACGTCTTCGTGGTGCTCGACGGCAGGCTGGTCACGCCTCCGCTGTCGGCCGGTCCGCTGGCGGGCGTCACCAGGGAGCTGGTGCTGGAGTGGTACGGCGGCGAGGAGGAGGACGTTCCCATGGAGCGGCTCCCCGAGATCAGCGAGGCCTTCCTGACCTCCACCGGGCGCGACGTCCAGGCGATCCTGACCATCGACGACCAGAAGGTGTCGACGGAACCGGGGCCGGTCACCCGTGAGGCGATGGCGGTCTTCGCCGAGCGCTCCGCCGCCGACATCGACCCCTGACCGGGTCCTCGGTCCGCGCCTCCGGGGCGGCGGAGGGGGTGCGACAGAGGGAGGGGACGGCGCCGGAGCGCCGTCCCCTCCCTCTGTCGTCCTCGCGGTGCGGCGGCCTAGGAGTGGAGGTGCTGCTGGATCTCGTCGTCGAGGTCCACGAACTGGCCCTCCTGGCCGGCGGGGACGATCTCGTAGGTGCGGTGGAGGAACTCCGCCAGCGGGGACACCTGGGTGTCGAACTCGGCCTGGCCGAAGGGCGAGGACAGCGCGATGCTGACCGAGCGGTCGCCGCTCTCGTCCTTGGAGGGCCACACGCGGACGTCGCCCTCGCCGACGGGGCGGACGATGCCCACGGTGAGGAGTTCGCGAGCGAAGATCCACTCGACGGGGTTGTCCTCGCCGGTGTGGAACGCGACGCGGATCGCGTACGGGTCGTCAGCGCTGTAGTCGAGTCGCGCGACCAGGGGAACCGCGGTGCGCTCCGGGACCACGAGTCGCAGGCCCAGCTCGGCGGTGGCAGTGGTGTCGCTACTGTTCATGTTCGCCAAACCTTTTCTCGTCCGGCCCAGAGTCCTGGGGCGCGGGCCGGTTGCCGCCTCACTCGCTCCAACGCGGACGCCCGCGGACTATGACGTGAGTACGGAAACTTTCTTGGTCGGTGGGACCGGAGATCTCGCTGCCCGCCCAGCGGGGTCAGCGCGCCGCCTGGCGGCACCACGATCCTTCGTCACTGTAATGACCAGGGGAAACCAAAGATTTCCCCATGTTGAGTGGCCCGCGTCACGCGGAGGTCGTTCCGCGGTCGCTGCGGGAGGGTTCACGGGGACTGGAACTCCTACTCACTGCGGGGATCATCGCTGACGGGGGAGCCCCATGGGAACCCGTTGACCAGCATATGTGACCTCGATCACGTACCTTTGCGTTCGCTGGGCGGGTTTGTGTGCGTCGAGCACCCCCGAACGTGCGCTAGAGTTTTTCTTGTCAGGCCGACGAGGCCGGACGGGGCACCAGCCCAGAGGGGCGATTAGCTCAGTTGGCTAGAGCGCATCGTTCACACCGATGAGGTCACTGGTTCGAGTCCAGTATCGCCCACCTCGTGGAGGAGCCCGGTTCGTATCGCACGAACCGGGCTCCTCTTCTTCGTGTCGCGTCGGGTCAAGTTCGGGCAACGCGCGCGTCCGCCCGGGGTCTGCGGAGGCCGCCGGAGCGGGCCCGCCGTGGTCAGTCCGGGGGAGCGGGGCGTCCTCGGCGTGCGGCGCGTGCGGCCGCGCGCTCGCGGCGGCGTTCGAGGAACTGGTCCCTGGTCCGCAGGGCCCACCTCTCCCCGCGCCGGGTCCACACGCGCGCGGGCCGGAGCAGGCGGTGCGCCCAGCGGAACTCGGTGCTGAGGATGAGGAGCCCGAGGAAGATCGAGGCCACCCCCGGTCCGGGGACGACCAGCATGACCACCCCGGCCAGGGCCACGACGGTGCCGACGGTCCCGACCAGGACGCGCCAGGGCAGGTGCAGGGCCGGATGGGTGTGCATGCGTCTACGGAACAGGCGGAGCCGTGCGCGCAGGCGCCTCCACCGCCGTACTCGGGCATGGCGAGTGGGGGATGTCTCCGGGGCCGGTGGCCCGCTCGGTGGGCTCGGTGACATGCGCTCACAGTATTCGGTCGATGAGACTGGTGCTTTCGGGTCGGGGTTGGTCGCCATGATCGGATGTCTGCTGATTGTCACTGATCTCAAGGAAGGGATCAATGGTTCCTGCGGAGGCGCTGGAGAAACCCTGAAAAAGTGATGATCCATGACAGATCCTCCTGTGCCGAGCGGATTCGGGCTCGTCAGAGGGGTTCGAGCGGCCACGCTGGTCTGTGGGTCGACGCCGATCGGAGCGGCCGAATTCCACGACCGAATCACGGGGGTTCCTCCCTGATCCGTCCTTTCCCGCGCTCCGTTCCCCGGCCGGTGCCGCGCCTGTGGACAACCAGGGGCACCCCCATCCCGGAGCCGATAGCATCGGGGGAGCGAGACCCAGCCCCGGTGCACCGCGGGGGCGGATCGCATCCACGACATCGACGTAATCCCTAGGAGTCACCGTGTCCGCCGCGTCTGAGCTGCACATCACCCTCGCCGGAACCCCGCGTGCGGTGGCGGCCACGACCACCGCGGGCCAGGCGCTGGAGGCGGACGGCAGGATCGTGATCGCCGCCCTGGTCAACGGTGAGCCCCGCGACCTGGCCTGGGTGCTCGCCGACGGCGACACCGTCGAGCCGGTCGCCATCGACTCCGAGGAGGGGCGGGCGATCCTGCGCCACTCCACCGCGCACGTCCTCGCCCAGGCCGTCCAGGAGCTCTTCCCCGAGGCCAAGCTGGGCATCGGACCGCCCGTCGAGAACGGCTTCTACTACGACTTCGACGTTGCCGAGCCCTTCACCCCCGCCGATCTCAAGAGCATCGAGAAGAAGATGCAGCAGATCATCAAGCAGGGGCAGCGCTTCGACCGCAGGGCCGTCTCCGACGACGACGCCCGCGCCGAGCTGGCCACCGAGCCCTACAAGCTGGAACTGATCGGCCTCAAGGGCGGTGCGGCCGAGGCCGCCGAGGGCGCCTCCGCCGAGGTCGGCGCGGGCGAGCTCACCATCTACGACAACGTCCACCCGCGCACCGGCGAGCTGTGCTGGAAGGACCTGTGCCGCGGACCGCACATCCCGACCACCAAGGTGATCCCGGCCTTCAAGCTCATGCGCACCGCCGCCGCCTACTGGCGCGGCAAGGAGACCAACCCGCAGCTCCAGCGCGTCTACGGCACCGCCTGGGAGACCAAGGACCGGCTCAAGGAGTACCTGGCCTTCCTGGAGGAGGCCGAGAAGCGCGACCACCGCAAGCTGGGCTCCGAGCTCGACCTCTTCTCCATCCCGGACGAGATCGGTTCCGGCCTGGCCGTCTTCCACCCCCGTGGCGGCATCATCCGCCGGGTGATGGAGGACTACTCGCGCAAGCGCCACGAGGAGAGCGGCTACGAGTTCGTCTACTCGCCGCACGCCACCAAGAGCGCCCTGTTCGAGAAGTCCGGGCACCTGGACTGGTACGCGGAGGGCATGTACCCCCCCATGCAGCTCGACGGCGGACAGGACTACTACCTGAAGCCGATGAACTGCCCGATGCACAACCTGATCTTCGACGCGCGCGGGCGCTCCTACCGGGAGCTGCCGCTGCGCATGTTCGAGTTCGGCACCGTCTACCGGTACGAGAAGTCCGGCGTGGTGCACGGCCTGACCCGCGCCCGGGGCTTCACCCAGGACGACGCGCACATCTACTGCACCCGCGAGCAGATGGCCGACGAGCTCGACTCGCTGCTCACCTTCGTGCTGGAGCTGCTGCGCGACTACGGCCTGGAGGACTTCTACCTGGAGCTGTCCACCAAGGACCCGGAGAAGTACGTCGGTGACGACGCCAGCTGGGAGGAGGCCACCGACACCCTGCGCCGGGCCGCGGAGAAGCAGGGCCTGGAGCTGGTCCTGGACCCGGGTGGCGCCGCCTTCTACGGGCCCAAGATCTCCGTGCAGGCCAAGGACGCCATCGGCCGCACCTGGCAGATGTCCACCATCCAGCTGGACTTCAACCTGCCCGAGCGGTTCGACCTGGAGTACACCGCGGCGGACGGCACCCGTCAGCGCCCGGTGATGATCCACCGCGCCCTCTTCGGCTCCATCGAGCGGTTCTTCGCGGTCCTGTTGGAGCACTACGCGGGCGCGTTCCCGGCGTGGCTGGCCCCGGTCCAGGCGGTGGGCATCCCGATCGCCGACGAGCACGTGCCCTACCTCCAGGAGGTCGCGGCCAGGCTCCGGGCCGAGGGCATCCGGGTCGAGGTCGACGCCAGCGACGACCGGATGCAGAAGAAGATCCGCAACGCCCAGAAGCAGAAGGTGCCGTTCATGCTGCTGGCCGGTGACGAGGACATCAGCAAGGACGCGGTGTCGTTCCGCTACCGGGACGGCTCCCAGAACAACGGTGTGCCGGTGGACGAGGCGGTGGCGGAGATCGTCGCCGCCGTCCGCGAGCGTCGCCCCTAGGGTCGGCGGGCGTCCCCACGGGGGCGCCGTGTGCCCGCGAGACGGCAGGAGCGCCCGTCCCCCGGTGGGGGCGGGCGCTCCGCCGTGGCGGGGAAGCTCGGTTCAGTCGCGCTCACGCGGGCCGTTCTCCGGGGCCCGGTCGTCCTTGAACAGGTCCTCGCGGGAGATCCTCGCGGTGGCGTTGGGGTCCGGAGCGGTCTCCTCCTCGTCGTCGCGGAACAGGTCCGCGCGCGAGATGCGGTGCGTGGCGTTGGGATCACTCATGGGGTGCAGCTCCCTTGTGTGCGTTGGGGTATCCCGGATTTTATCGGCCCGTCCCGACAGGAGGGGACGCCCGGACGACGCGCACCGTCGATCCGGTCGCGGTGGAGCGGTCGGGTTCAGGAACCGGCGGTGTCGTGCGCCCAGGCCCGGGAGGGGACCCGGTCGACCAGGGCCGTCAGGTAGTCGGCGGCGGCCAGGGCGTGGTCGGGGTCCAGACGCAGGGCTGTCCAGGTCATCGCGTGGCCGCCGGTGAAGCGCACCGGAAGGGAACGGGACCGGCAGTCCGACAGCAGCCAGGACACGGTGGCGTGGTCCAGGACGGCGTTGGTGAAGCCGGCGTCGGTACCGTTCGTGTGGAAGGCCTCGTCGAACGACCGGCTGACCTCCTCGGGTCCGCCGCTGGCGTCCAGGGACACGCTGCGTGCCAGGTCGCGTCGGCGGATCTCCAGGTCGGCGCCGAGGCCGGGGGTGCGGACGGCCACGACACGGTGGGTGCGCCGGGGGCCGTCCGCGCCGCGTCGCGCGTTCGGGGCGGCGTGGGTGAGTTCGAACATGGTGACCAGGTGTGTGCCGCGCCTGCCGGTGAGCACGTGCCGTACGCGCGGGTTCCGGCCCTGGAGCGCGTCCGGGAGGGTCGCCTCCTCCAGGGGGCGCGGGTGGTGCTCGGTGTAGTGCCAGCCGTGTGCGCGTGCCCAGCCCTGGAGCTCGGCGACCCGTTCCTTGCGAAAGTGCGCGGCCACCGTGATCGTCCCTGCCGACACCACCACGGCGACCAGGGCGATCAGGGACAGTGCGCCTTCCATCCGGTGTCTCCTCCGGTGGGGAAAATGACGGGGCCGGGGACCGTTGCGGCCCGCCGTGGCGGGCCGGGTCTCCGCGAGCCCGGAGATCAGGGGGCCCGCACCGGCCGTGCGTCCATTCTGGGCTCATCGTCCGCCCTTGTCACCCCTCGGAAGCGGGGCTGCTCTGCGCCCCGGCTCGCCTACTCCGTGTGATCGGCCGCCCGATCCTCGCCCGGGCCCCGGCGCGGGCGGCGGTCGGAACCACGGCGAGAGGGTGTCCCGAAGGGGCGCGAAGGCCGCCCGTGTCGAGGGTGCGGGCACGGCCGAGGCGATGCGCGGGCGTGCGCGTTCGTTCCCCCGCGGCGGCCCGGGAGCGCCGGGAGCACCGCGCGGGGGTGTCCGGAAGCGGCCAACCCGACGACGTCGGTGACGAAGGTCGGCGGAAGGCGACGCGGACCCTCACGTGCACCGTGAGTAGTCGACGGAGAACGCCGCGTCGGCCCCGCCGTAGCAGACGCCAACGGCCGGGGCCGTGCGCCAGCCACGGCCGTACCCGTGCTCGTGCACGACCAGCAGACCGGAGTCCGGAGCGTCCTCGAACCCCACGGTGAAGTGAATCCGGCCGGCTCCGTCCTCCCTACCGGAGGGACGGACGGCGTCGCGTTCCCGCTCCTCGGTGACCACGGAGAACCGCGCTCCGACGAACCCCCGCGGGTACGGGGACGCGGGGCCCGGGTCGTACTCGCCACGGAAGACCAGGACGCCGACGGCGGATCGCTCAGGAGGGGAGAGCCGGACCGTGGCGCCGTCGGGGGCCGACCCGCCCAGGACGAACTCGGCCCAGTCCTCCCGTGCCCGGGACCCCGCCTCCGGCTCCCCGCCCCCGGCCCTCACCCCGCTGGAACGCCCGGCGGCGGTCGCCGTCTCCCGTGCCTCGGGAGGCGGCCAGTCAGCGGGCCCGGGCACGACGTCGCCGAGGGAGGGTGTGACCTCGCCCGCGCCGTACATCGAGATCCGCTCCGGGACCACGTCCGAGCCGTGCCGCGCCCCCACGGCCCCGCCCGCGGTGACGACGGCGGCGGCCGCCAGCACGGCGGCGCCCCTGCGCAGGACCCTGCGGTGCCGGGAGGCCCCGCCGACCGGGGCGGCGGTGAACGACCGCGCGTCGCGCGTCGCGCGGGTCACGGCGGCGGCTCCGGTGACGCCGAGCGCGCGCAGGACGGTCCGGGCGTCGGGACGGTGGTCCGGACGGGGGCTCAGGGCCGCGAGCACCAGGGGCAGCAGAGCCGCGGGCACCCCGCTCACATCGGCCTGGCCGCGCAGCATCCGGTGGAGCACGCTCCGCGCGTCTCCCCGTCCGAAGGGGTGGCGGCCGCTGGCCGCGTAGACGGTGAGCTGACCCCAGGAGAACACGTCCGAGGCGGTGGTGGCGGGCGCCCCGTGAAGGCGCTCGGGGGCGATCCATCCGGGGGTGCCCAGGGTGTCCCCGCCGCCGGTGCGGACGGAACCGTCCAGGGGGCGGGCGATCCCGAAGTCCAGCACCCTCGGGCCGTCGGGGCAGAGGATCACGTTGCTCGGCTTGAGGTCGCGGTGGACGACCCCGGCGGCGTGGATGTCGGCCAGCGCGGCGGCCGTCCCGGCGGCCAGCTCCGTCAGGGCGCCGCCGCGCAGGGGGCCGCCCGCCCTCACCCGTTCCCTGAGGGTGGGCCCGTCCACGTAGGAGGTGGCCAGCCAGGGGATGGCGGACCGGGGGGAGGCGGCGACGAACCGTGGCACGAAGCGGCTGCGTACGCGGCGCAGGGACTCGACCTCGCGGGCGAAGTTCGCGCGGAACTCGGGTTCGTCGGCCAGCTCCGGGTGCACGGCCTTGACCGCGACCAGCCCGCCGAACCGGGTCCGTCCCAGGTAGACGGTGCCCATCCCGCCGGAGCCGAGGCGCCCGAGCAGCCGGTGCGGGCCCAGTCGGCGGGGGTCGTGCGCGCCCAGGGGGGAGGCGTCCGCGCCTCCGGCGGATCGTCGCCGCAGACGCCGTCCGCCCGGGCCGGGGCGGGGAGGCGGATCGGAAGGGGACACGGACGGGACCTCGCGAGGGTCGGGGGTCGGGAGGTGGGGCCGCCCCCGTCGTGACGTGCCGACAGGAGGAGGGGCCCTCGCACGGTGGACGCGCGGGGGCCCCGAAAAGTTCGGCCGAGGGCGCGGCGCGGGGCCCTCCCACGCCGCCTACGCGGGCAGGCCCAGTTCCCTCGCGATGAGCATCTTCTGCACTTCGCTGGTGCCCTCGCCGATCTCCAGGATCTTGGCGTCCCGGTAGAACCGGCCCACGGCGTAGTCGTTCATGAACCCGTACCCGCCGAAGACCTGTGTGGCGTCACGGGCGTTGTCCATCGCCGCGTTGGACGCCACCAGCTTGGCGATCGCCGCCTCCTTCTTGAACGGCTCCCCGGCGAGCATCCTCGAGGCGGCGTCGTAGTAGGCGAGGCGGGCGGCGTACGTGCGGGACTCCATCTCGGCGATCTTGAACTGGATCGCCTGGTAGCGGCCGATGCTGTTCCCGAAGGCCTGCCGCTGGTGGGCGTAGCGCACGCTCTCGTCGACGCAGCCCTGGGCCAGGCCCACGGACAGCGCCGCGATGGCGATGCGGCCCTCGTCCAGGATGCGCAGGAACTGGGCGTAGCCCCGCCCGCGCTCGCCCACCAGGTTGGCCTCCGGCACCCGGCAGTCCTCGAAGACCAGCTCGTTGGTGTCCGAGGCGTTCCAACCGACTTTGGAGTATTTCTGCCCGACGGAGAAGCCCGGGGTGCCCTTCGGCACCAGGATCGAGGAGATCTCGGGACGACCGTCCTCACGCCGTCCGGTCACGGCGGTCACGGTGACCAGGGCGGTGATGTCCGTGCCGGAGTTCGTGATGAACGACTTCGTCCCGTTGATCACCCACTCGCCGTCCTCCAGGCGCGCGGTGGTCCGGGTCGCACCGGCGTCCGATCCGCCGTCCGGTTCGGTCAGCCCGAACGCGCCCAGGGCCTCGCCCGAGGTCAGCCGGGGCAGGTAGGCCTTCTTCTGCTCCTCGGTGCCGAACCGGTGGATCGGCATCGCGCCCAGCGACACCCCGGCCTCCAGGGTGATGGCCACCGACGAGTCGACCCGGGCCAGCTCCTCCAGGGCCAGGCACAGGGCGAAGTAGTCGCCGCCCATGCCACCGTGCTCCTCGGGGAACGGCAGGCCGAACAGGCCCATCCGGCCCATCTTCGCGACGATGTCGTAGGGGAAGGCGCCCCGCTCGTAGAAGTCGCCGATGACCGGCGCGACCTCGGTCTGGGCGAAGGTCTCCACGGCGGCGCGGAGGTCGGCGTGCTCGGTCGAGAGTTCGTGGCGGTTCATCGCTGCTGCTCCTCGCGGATGGCGGGGGTGGACGGGGCGTCGGCCGGTTCCCCGGCGGACGCGGGGTGGGGTTCGACGGTGACCAGGACGGCGTCCATGGGCACCGACGCCCCGGGGCGGACCGCCACGGCGGTGACGGTCCCGTCGACGGGTGAGGGCACGGAGTGCTCCATCTTCATGGCCTCGACGACGGCCAGCGCGGTCCCGGCGGTGACCTCCTGGCCCACGCTGACCGGGACGTCGAGCACGGTGCCCGGCATGGGGCTGCGCACCGTGCCGTCGGCTGCGGCGTCGTCCTGGCGCAGGGCGGCGGTCACCGGCTCCTCGTGCGGGCTCCACGCCGCTCCGCCCGCCCCCAGCCACCGGTGGTCGGTGCGCGGGTCGTCGGCGCGGGCGTAGGTGACGGTGCCGGAGGCGTCGGAGACGGTGAGCCGGGTCCCGTCCTCGGAGCGGTGGGCCCGTACGGCGACGGGTGCGTCGTCCTCCAACCGGACCAGGTAGTGCCCGGCCGGGCCGTCACGCCGGACCCGGACCACGGTGGCGTCGTGGCCGGGAAGCCGCAGCCGCCACTGAGTCCAGGCCGGGTCACCCATCCGCCAGCCGTCCGGGACCGCGAACCGGTCGGGGTCGGGCGGACCCTCCAGGTCGATCTGGTGGTCCAGCGCGGCCGCCGTGTACACGGCGGACCGGTGGTCCGGCGCGGGCTCGGGCGGGTCGGTGGCGATGAGGTCCGTACTCAGGTCGCCCTCGACCACGCGCGGGTGGCGCAGGAGCCGCCGCAGGTAGGCGGTGTTGGTCACGCAGCCCAGCAGTGTGTACGAGGCCAGGGCCGCGTCCATCCGGCGCAGCGCCTCGGCCCGGTCCTCGCCCCAGGTGATGACCTTGGCCAGCATGGGGTCGAAGTCCGAGGTGACGGCGCCGCCCCGGGCGATCCCCGAGTCCACGCGCACGTGCGGACCGGCGGGCTCCTCCAGGAGCAGGATCGGCCCGCCCGAGGGCAGGAAGCCGCGGTCGGCGTCCTCGGCGTACACACGGGACTCCACCGCGTGCCCCACCCAGGAGACGTCCTCCTGGGCGAAGGGCAGTGCCTCCCCGTAGGCCACGCGCAGCTGGAGTTCCACCAGGTCGACGCCGCGCCGCCCGCGGACGGCCACGACCTCCTCGGTGATCGGGTGCTCCACCTGCAGGCGCGTGTTCATCTCCAGGAAGGAGTAGGAGAGCGCGCCGTCGGGACCGGTCTCGGCGATGAACTCCACGGTGCCGGCGCCCACGTACCCGCAGGATCGGGCGGCGGCCACCGCGGCCTCGCCCATGGCGGAGCGCTGGGCGCCGGTGAGCAGGGGGGAGGGCGCCTCCTCCACCACCTTCTGGTGGCGTCGCTGGAGGCTGCACTCGCGTTCTCCCAGGTGCACGACGTTGCCGTGGGAATCGGCCAGGACCTGCACCTCGATGTGGCGCGGCCGCTGGACCAGCTGTTCCACGAGCAGGGTCGCGTCGCCGAAGGACGCCAGCGCCTCGCGTCGGGCGGCCGCCGCGTCGGCGGCCAGGGTGGCGGGGGAGCGCACCTCCCGCATGCCCTTGCCGCCGCCTCCGGCGGAGGGCTTGATCAGCAGGGGGTAACCGGTCTCCTCGGCGGCGCGCAACAGGGCGTCGTCGTCCAGGGGTTCTCCGGGCTTCTCGGTGAAGCCGCCCAGGACGGGCACCCCGGCCGCGGCCACGGTGTCCTTGGCGCGGATCTTGTCGCCCATCGCCTCGATCGCGGAGGCGGGCGGGCCCACGAAGACGAGCCCGGCGTCCGCGCAGGCGCGGGCGAACCCGGCGTTCTCGGACAGGAACCCGTACCCGGGGTGCACCCCGGTGGCTCCGCAGTCCCGGGCCAGGGCGACGATCCCGTCGGCGTCGAGGTAGTGGTCCACCCGCAGTGCCACGTCGGCGGCGCGCGTGTGCGGGGCCCCGGCGTCGGCGTCGGTGTACACGGCGGCGGGACTGAGGCCCATGCGGCGCAGGGTGCGGATGACGCGCAGGGCGATCTCGCCCCGGTTGGCGACCAGGACGCGTGAGACGCCCGGGGTCCGCCCCGGCGCGGTGGTCGGTGGTGTGGTGGTCAAGGGTTCCTCACATCCGGAAGACGCCGTAGCCGACCGGCTCCAGGGGCGTGTGGCGGGCGGCGGACAGGGCCATGGCGAGCACGTCGCGGGTGTCGGCGGGGTCGATGACCCCGTCGTCCCACAGACGGGCGGTGGAGTAGTAGGGGCTGCCCTGTTCCTCGTACTGGTCGCGGATGGGGGCCTTGAAGGCCTCCTCGTCCTCGGCGGACCACTCCTCGCCGCGCGCGCTCATCTGGTCGCGGCGCACGGTGGACAGCACGGACGCGGCCTGTTCGCCGCCCATCACCGAGATGCGGGCGTTGGGCCACATCCACAGGAAGCGGGGCGAGTAGGCGCGGCCGCACATCGAGTAGTTGCCCGCCCCGAACGATCCGCCGATGACGACGGTGAACTTGGGGACGCGGGCGCAGGCCACGGCGGTGACCATCTTGGCGCCGTGCTTGGCGATACCGCCCGCCTCGTAGTCGCGGCCGACCATGAACCCGGAGATGTTCTGGAGGAAGACCAGCGGGATGGAGCGGCGGTCGCACAGCTCGATGAAGTGCGCCCCCTTGAGCGCGGACTCGGCGAACAGGATGCCGTTGTTCGCGACGATGCCCACCGGGTGCCCGTTGACGTGCGCGAACCCCGTGACCAGGGTGGTGCCGTACTCGGACTTGAACTCGGTGAACTCGCTGCCGTCCACGACGCGGCCGATGACCTCGCGCACGTCGTAGGGGGTGCGGGTGTCGGCGGGGACCACGCCGTAGAGCTCCCCGGGATCGAGCGCGGGGGGCCGCGGGGTGCGCGTCTCCCAGGACGGGGGGCCCTGCGGGCCGAGGGTGTCGACGATCCGCCGCACCTTGGTGAGGGCGTCGGCGTCGTCGTCGGCGAGGTGGTCGGTGACGCCGGAGACCCGCGAGTGCAGGTCGCCGCCGCCCAGCTCCTCGGCGGTGACGACCTCTCCGGTGGCGGCCTTCACCAGGGGAGGGCCGCCGAGGAAGATCGTGCCCTGGTCGCGGACGATCACCGCCTCGTCGCTCATCGCCGGGACGTAGGCGCCGCCCGCGGTGCACGAGCCCAGGACCGCGGCGATCTGCGGGATGCCCGCCCGGGACATGGTGGCCTGGTTGTAGAAGATGCGGCCGAAGTGCTCGCGGTCGGGGAAGACGTCGTCCTGCATGGGCAGGAAGGCGCCGCCGGAGTCGGCCAGGTACACGCAGGGGAGGCGGTTGTGCAGCGCCACCTCCTGGGCGCGCAGGTGCTTCTTGACCGTCATCGGGTAGTAGCTGCCGCCCTTGACGGTGGCGTCGTTGGCCACCACCACGACCGGTCGTCCGGCGACGCGGCCGATCCCGGCGATCATCCCGGCGCCGGGGGCGTCCCGGCCGTCCCTCCCGTAGAGGCCGTCGGCGGCCAGGGGGGCGATCTCCAGGAACGGCGATCCGGGGTCCAGGAGGAGGTCGACGCGGTCGCGGGGGAGGAGCTTGCCGCGCTCGACGTGGCGCACGCGGGTCTTCTCGGGGCCGCCGAGGGCCGCGGTCGCGATCCGCTCCCGCAGCTCCAGCGCGAGCGCGCGGTTCGCGGCGTCGTTGGCGGCGAACGCGGGACCGGCGGTGTCGACCGCCGAACCGAGCACAGGTGCCCTGCTCATGGTGTCCTCTCGTGGAGGGATGTTAATGCTCACTAACAGGGGTGATGTTAGTAACTACTAACATGGGTGTCCAGGGCCCGCGTGGCACGGGCCCCGC
The DNA here is from genome assembly GCF_042869555.1 of Nocardiopsis sp. NPDC006938. Lineage (NCBI taxonomy): Bacteria > Bacillati > Actinomycetota > Actinomycetes > Streptosporangiales > Nocardiopsidaceae > Nocardiopsis > Nocardiopsis sp. NPDC006938. The sequence continues at coordinate 29,691 of NZ_JBIAGA010000018.1, forward strand.
GGACGGGCGGCGAGAGGCGGACGGATGGCGGCGGGAACCCAGGGCCAGCGGCCCGCGGGCGAGCGGAGAACGGCGATCCTGGGGGCGGCGGCCCGGCTGTTCGCCGCGCACGGCTATCGGGGGGTGACCATCGACGACCTCGGGCGTGCCGTGGGCACCACCGGGCCCGCGCTCTACCGGCACTTCCCCGGGAAGGAGGCCCTGCTCGGCGCGGTCCTGGTGGACGTCAGCGAACGCCTCGCCCGCCGAGGCCGGGCGCTGGTGGCCGACGCGGACGGCCCGGAGGAGGCGCTGGAGGCGCTGCTGCGCGGCCACATCGACTTCTCCCTGGGAGAACCCGACCTCATCACCGTGCACGACCGCGAGCTGGGCAACCTCACCGACGACGACCGCCGCCGGGTCCGCCGTCTCCAGCGCGGCTACGTCGAGGAGTGGGTGAACGTCCTGGCCGCGCTCCGTCCCGCCGCTCCCCGCGCCGACCTGCGCGCGTCGGTGCACGCCGCGTTCGGGCTGCTCAACTCCACGCCGCACAGCAGGGGGCCGTTGTCGAGGGCCGCGATGTCGGCCCTGCTCCTGCGCATGGGTCACGCCGCCCTGCTGTCCGGGGAGTCCACGCCAAGGCCGAGTTGAGTCCCCGCAGTACGTGGCTTGACCCGCTCACGGGTAGACCCGCGCACGAGTCGCCCGGGCCCGACACCCGGGACGCGCGTCCACCGCCACAGGGAGAGATGGTCCATGGTCGAGAAGCGACCGGAGTCCGAACGCACCACCACCAACGCGGGCATCCCCGCGCCCAGCGACGAACACTCGCTGAGCGTGGGCAGCGACGGCCCCATCGTCCTGCACGACGCCTACCTCGTCGAGAAGATGGCGCACTTCAACCGCGAGCGGGTACCCGAACGCGTGGTGCACGCCAAGGGCAGCGGCGCCTACGGAACCTTCCGGGTGACCCGCGATGTCAGCCAGTACACCTGCGCGGACCTCTTCCAGCCCGGTCGCGAGACCCCGATGCTGGCCCGCTTCTCCACCGTCGCGGGGGAGATGGGCAGCCCCGACACCTGGCGCGACCCGCGCGGCTTCGCGCTGAAGTTCTACACGCGCGAGGGCAACTTCGACATGGTCGGCAACAACACGCCGGTCTTCTTCGTCCGGGACCCGCAGAAGTTCCAGGACTTCATCCGCTCCCAGAAGCGCGACCCGCGCACGGGGCTGCGCGACAACACCATGCAGTGGGACTTCTGGTCGCGGTCGCCGGAGACCTCGCACCAGGTCACCTGGCTGATGGGGGACCGTGGCATCCCCCGGACCTGGCGCCACATGGACGGGTTCAGCTCGCACACCTACCAGTGGATCAACGCCAAGGGGCAGCGGTTCTGGGTCAAGTACCACTTCCGGACCGACCAGGGGATCGAGTTCCTCACCCAGGCGGAGTCGGACCGCGTCGCCGGTGAGGACGCCGACCACCACCGCCGCGACCTGTTCGAGGCGATCGAGCGGGGCGAGCACCCCTCGTGGACCCTGAGCATGCAGATCATGCCGATCGACGAGGCGGCGGACTACCGGTTCAACCCCTTCGACCTCACCAAGGTGTGGCCCAAGGGCGACTACCCGCTGATCGAGGTCGGCCGGATGACGTTGGACCGTAACGCGGACAACCACTTCATCCACATCGAGCAGGCCGCCTTCGAACCCTCCAACATGGTGCCGGGCACCGGGGCGTCCCCGGACAAGATGCTGCTGGGTCGCATGTTCTCCTACCCCGACACCCACCGGTACCGGATCGGGGTCAACTACGACGAGCTGCCGCCCAACCGGCCGCACGTGCCGGTGCGCTCCTACGGCAAGGACGGGGCGATGCGGCACTTCCCGCCGGGGACCGGTCAGACGTACCACCCCAACTCCTTCGGCGGACCCGAGGCCGCCCGCCAGCAGGGCGTGGAAGAGGCCGGATGGAAGGTGGAGGCCTCCGAGCTGGTGCGGGAGGCGTACCGGCAGCGAGCCGACGACGACGACGTCTCGCAGCCGCGCGCGCTGATCCGCGACGTGATGGACGACGCGGCGCGGGACCGGTTGGTATCGAACATCGTCGGCCACATCGGCGCGGTCACCGACGCGGGCATCCGTCAGAGGGCCCTGGGGTACTGGAGCGCGATCGACCCCGGGATCGGCGCCCGCGTGGCCGAGGGCGTGGGCGGGGGCTGACCCGTCCGGGGGCGGCACGCGGAAAGGGGGGCGGGTGGCCACGGGCACCCGCCCCCCTTTGTTCCGTCGCGGTGGTGCTACGGGAGGCCGACACCGCCCACGACGTCCTCCACGGGCTGGGTGGCCCCACCGGTGTCGAGACCGTCCGCGGGCAGCTGGCCGGTGACGTCGTCGGTACCGGCCGGGAGGTCACCCGTCCCGACGGGGAGGTCGTCCGTGGCCACCGGGAGGTCGAGCGCCTCCAGGGCACCGGCCGGGTCCTCCAGCTCCATGAGCGCCTGGAGTGTCTTCAGGGAGTCGGCGTCGCTGAGCAGTGCGACGGCGTCCTCGTTGGCCAGGAGCTCCTGGACCTGGGGGTCCTGGAGCAGGGCCTCCGCCTCGGGCGAGAGGTCTCCGGCGGCGCCGGTCGTCCCCTCGACGGTCTCGGCCGCCCCCTCCACGGGCTGGTTGACCTCGTCGCGCGGGTCGGCCTGAGCCGCTCCGACGCCGACGACGGCCAGTCCTGCGGCCAGTACCGTTGCGGTGGTGATCCTGGTGAAGGCGCGCATACGCGTTCCTTGCCCCTCTCTACGACACGGGTCAGCACGTTCGGTAAGTGCATGACAACACATAGTCACCTAGTGTCGGGTTCGGGTCACCAAGAGCGGGTGTGGTCCCGGTGAAGTCGCCGTCTTCCTTTCGCGCCCAGTGCCAATGGCGGACAAAGACCCCGAAACGTCTCGTGTGGGAACCGGGGGAACGCGATCCGGGACCCGTACATTCGGCAGCGGTGACGTGGGTAGGTCCGAACTCGACGGCCCACAGACGCCCAGGCGTCCCGCCCCCGACCCGAAGAAGGAGCGGTGTACCTATGTCTCGGCCTCGAATCGTGGTGGTCGGCGCTGGTTTCGGTGGCTTCCACACCATCCGTCACCTGGAACGGCGCATACCCACGGGAGCGGCGGACATCGCCCTCGTGGCTCCCCACGACTACATGCTCTACAGCCCGCTGCTGCCGCAGGTGGCCTCGGGCCTGCTCACCCCGCAGTCGGTCGTCATGTCCGTGCACCGGCTCACCAGACAGACCCGGCTCGTCCCCGGCCACGCCGTCGGGGTGGACACCCGCGACCGCACGGTGGTCGTGCGGCGGCCCACCGGCGAACTCGCTCCCTGCCGCTACGACCGGCTGGTGCTCGCCCCCGGTTCCATGACGCGGGAGTTCGACATCCCCGGGCTCACCGAGCACGCCTACGGAGCCAAGACCCTGGCCGAGGCGGTGCTCCTGCGCGACCACGTCCTCGCCCAGCTGGAACTGGCCAACGACTCGCGCGACCCGGTCGAACGCGAGGAGCGCTGCCGCTTCGTCGTCGTCGGCGGCGGTTACACCGGGGTCGAGACCGCGGCCTCGCTCATGCGGCTCTGTCAGGAGGCGGCCCAGCGCTACCCCGAACTGCGCTCGGTCATCCGGTGGCACCTGGTCGACATCGCCCCGACCGTCCTGCCCCAGCTCGGCGACCGGCTCGGCCGCAAGGCCATCGACCTGCTCCGCGGCCTCGGCATCGAAGTCAAGATGCAGGTCAGCGTCCGCGAGGTGACCGCCGACAAGGTGGTGCTCACCGACGGCCGCGCCCTGCCCTGCCGCACCCTCATCTGGACGGCGGGCATCACGCCCAGCCCGCTCATGGAGACCGTCGGTACCCCCACCCAGGGCGGTCGCCTGGAGGTCGGCACCGACCTGTCGGTGCCGGGCCTGCCCGAGGTGTTCGCCCTCGGCGACGCCGCCGCCGTCCCCAACCTCTCGCACAGCGACAGCGCCTACTGCCCACCCACGGCCCAGTACGCCAGCAGACAGGCCTCCACCGCCGCCGAGAACGTGGTCAACTCGGTGCTCGGGAGGCCTCTGCGGGAGTTCCGGCACCGCGACATGGGACTGGTCGTGGACCTGAGCGGGCGCGACGCCCTGGCCAGGATCATGCAGTTCGACCTGAGCGGACTACCCGCGCTGGCCGCCACACGCGGCTACCACGTGGCCTCGGTGCCGTCCGGGACGGCGCGGGCCCGGATCGTCGCCAACTGGGGAATCCGTGCCTTCCTGGGCAGCGAGGTGTCCCGCATGGGGTTCGCGGACGACGGCCGCCCGTCGTCGTTCGTGGCCAACGAAGCCGTCGACTACCTGGACTCCGACACCTCCCGATCCGAGGGCGCCCGGCTGCTCGACAACGAGCGGCAGCGCTACGGGGAGGACTGACCCGACCCGTCCCGGCCACGCGAGCCACGCGAGCCACGGGGTCCGGCGGTCCGGGCGGCCCGTCTGCGGCGTACGAGCACGAAGGCCAGTGACGCGGTCACGACCGCGGCGGCGGTGACCACCGGCCACGGCCCCAGGCCGGACAGCAGGGCGTCCGCGTACCGGCGGCTGGCGGAGTCGGGGTCGGACAGCACCGCCGCGACGAACACCGCGCACAGGACGGTGGTGGCCGCGGCCACCACCGTCGCGCGTGTCCCGGTCAACCCCAGGCGGCGGCGCAGCACCCCGCCGGCCTCGGCGATCCGGGTGACGCGGAGCAGGCGCAGGGTCGCGGCTGCACGGACCAGCCGCAGGACCTGCGCCGGGCCGAGCGCGAAGACCACGGCGGGTAGCGTCAGGGCCGCGACGAACGTGCTCCACCGGTGGGTGCGCAGCCAGTCGAGCCTGTTCCGGGCCAGCGCGACGAGGAGTATCCACTCCGCCCACAACACGAGCCCGGCCAGCCAGTTGACCCGGTGCCCGAACTCGGCCCACCGCCCCTGGCCCCACATGTCGAGGAAGACCGCGGGGACGGAGGCCGCGGCGCAGACCAGCACCGGCAGCGCCAGGCGGCGTTCCAGCGCGCGGGCGAGCCCGTTCTCCTCGGAGGGGTCGGTGGCGGGGGCCGTGTCGAGGGTGCGCCCAGGCGGGACTTCGGGGGACATACCCGTACGTTAGCCCTGGTGCGGGGAGGTGGCGGCCGAGAGGCCGGGTCCGGTCGGGTGGCTCCGTGTCAGGAACGGACCAGGCGGGCGATGGCGTCGGAGGCCTCGCGCACCTTCTCGTCGGCCTCGTCGCCGCCGTTGGCCACGGCGTGTGCCACACAGTGCTTGAGGTGCTCGTCCAGCATGGACAGGGCGAAGGAACGCAGCGCCTTGTTGACCGCGGAGGTCTGGGTGAGGATGTCGATGCAGTACTGGTCGTCCTCGACCATCCGCTGAAGGCCCCGAATCTGGCCCTCGATGCGGCGGAGCCGGTTGATGTGGCTCTGCTTGTCGCTGCTGTAACCGTGGTTCGCCGCCATGCCACCGTCTCCGTGTCGTTCCTGCTCAGCTGCCATAACAATACCCCCTCAAGGTATTCAAGCGGGGAGCTTCGCGGTCTATTCCGCCCGTCCGGGCGTCGACCGGCGGACCATTTGTCACCAACCAGGCCGTACGAGAAGTTTCCCAGACCGCCGGGGCCGGTCGCTCCGTCCGCGCCGACACCGGGGGCTTTGCCCTGGTTGACGTGATCTTGCCGCGAGTGGCCCGCAAGCGTCCCGGGGGGGCGGACCCTCGGAACCCTATGATCACACTCGGTAATCAAGTAAATCCTTAAAGTGAGGAGTCGGCCGTGGGTGCACACATGGCGGCGACACGGGCCACCACCCTGCGGCGAAGGGGCGTGGCCGTGGTTGCCTCCGTGCTGCTCGCCTCCGGAGCCGTCGCCGCTGGTGCGACCTTCAGCGCCCGTGACGCGGTCGCCCAGCCCGCCACGCCCTACGCGTCCTCCACGTGGGGAAGTCTCACCCTGGACCCCGGCGTCTACGGCGGCGGCGCGGTCTCCGGCACCCTCAACGAGCTGGAGGTCAGCGGCAACGGCAACCAGCAGTGGGACATCAACACCGGTCCGGGTTCGGAGATCTCCGACTACCTGACCTCCGCCACCGGCACGGCCGAGGTGAACGTGCAGAGCGCCCCCGAGTCGGGGATGTCCAACGCCAACGGAGCCTTCACCAATCTCGACGTGCCCTCGCCCGCCACCGGCGGCGCCGCGGCGGTGGTCAACCAGGGGCCGTTGCAGCCCAACGGGAACCACCGCCTCTTCACCGTCTCCACCTGGAACAACCGCGTGCAGTGCGCCCCTCCGGCCGGGGTCATCATCCAGGACTCCACCACCGCGCCCATGTTCCTGGGGCGTCTCGTCGACGCCCCGCCACCCAACTCCGCCGGCACCGCCGTGACCGTGCTCGACTTCCCCGGAGACTACGGGGACGGGATCACCAACGCCCGCGTCACCGTCACCATCACCCACGTGTACGAGATCGAGGACCCCTTCATCGGACACGCCCGCACCGACTACACCGCGGTCGTCCAGGGCCAGGACGCCGACGGCAACGCGGTGGGGGGACCTGAGACGCTCTTCGACATGACACTGGGCGACGTCCGGGCCGACTGCCACGAGCTCGTTCCCCAGACTCCGTCGCCGATCCCGATCCCCACGTCGACGCCCACGGAGTCACCGATCCCCACGGAGTCGCCGAGCCCGAGTCCGAGCCCGAGTCCCAGCCCGAGTCCCAGCCCCACGCCGTCTCCGAGTCCCACGGAGTCGCCGAGCCCGTCTCCGACACCCGGCCCCACGCCGTCTCCGAGCCCCACGGGGTCGCCCGGCCCGACACCGTCGCCCACACCGTCTCCGACGCCCGGCCCCACGGAATCACCGAGCCCGAGCCCCACCGGATCGCCCAGCCCCACGCCGAGCCCCACGGAACCTCCGGGCCCGAGCCCTCGTCCCACACCGTCTCCCACGGAGTCCCCGAGCCCGTCGCCGTCACCCACGCCTCCTCCGACGGGGTCACCGAGCCCGACGCCGTCCCCGACGGAGGCTCCCGGTCCATCGCCGTCGCCTACGGAATCTCCGAGTCCGACACCGTCTCCGACCGGGTCACCGAGTCCCACACCGGGTCCGACATCCGGTCCGTCGCCGTCTCCCACGGGGTCGCCGAGCCCGTCCGAGTCGCCGTCCCACCCCGGGTACCCCCACCCCGGCTACCCGCACCCCGGGCCGCAGGACGAGCGGCCGACGCTGCCGGTGACCGGAGCCAGCGTCACCGCGCTGGTCATCGGGGGCCTCGCGGCGGTCGCGGCGGCGGTCGCGGCCTTCGCGGTCTCGCGTAAACGTTCGGTCTGACCTGGGCAATCCCGGGACCGGGGCCCTTGCCCCCGGTCCCGGTCCGCGCTGACCATGACGGTATGAGCGACACCGCCGAGCAGGACATCATGACCACCATCCGCGGGCTGATGGACGAGGAGCACACGCTCCGCTCCGCCGAGGGAGGGCTCGATCCACAGGAGCGCCGCCGGATGCGGCAGGTCGAGGAGGCGCTCGACCAGTGCTGGGACCTCCTCCGTCAGCGCCGGGCCCGTACCGAGCACGGACAGGACCCGGAGGAGGCCCGGGTCCGACCGGTCTCCGAAGTCGAGAACTACCGACAGTAGTCAGGCCTGAGCGAAAACCAACGGTCCACTCCGAGCGTCAGTACAGATGACCGGGTCGGCCCCCGTACCCGGCCCCCCGCCCTGCCCGGCTCGCTCGAAGGAACGCCCCCATGTTCGCTTCACTGACCGGCCTCGGCCTCGCCTCCGCGGCGGGTCTGAACGCCTACGTTCCCCTCCTGATCCTCGGCTTGATGGCCCGATACACCGAGTTCGTCCCGCTCACGCCCGCCTGGGCCTGGCTGGCGCACCCCGCCACCCTGGTCATCATCGGCGTGCTGCTGGTCGTCGAGTTGGTGGCCGACAAGGTGCCCGCCCTCGACAGCGTCAACGACCTCCTCCAGACGGCGGTCCGGCCCACCTCGGGCGGGATCACGTTCGGTGCCGGGGCCTCGGCGGTGCAGCTCTCCGAGATCACCGAGATCTCCGGTGAGGCCTCGGCCATGTCGGTCGCCGCGACCGGCGTGAGCTGGGGAGCGGTCATCATCGGTGTGCTCGTCGCCCTGTTCTTCCACGTGGCCAAGGCGCTGGCCCGGCTGGTGGTGAACACCCTCACCTTCGGTATCGGCGCCCCGGTGGTCTCCTTCCTGGAGGACGTCGCCAGCGTGGTCACGGCCTTGCTGGCGATCCTGCTGCCCCTGCTCGTCCTCGTGGTGTTCCCCCTGATGGCGCTGCTCGGTGTGTGGGCCGTTCGCAAGGGACGCAGGGTGCGGGCGCAGCGCAAGGCCGAGCGCGAGGCCTCACACGGAGGGCCGGGGTCGGGCCCCTTCCCCGGGCCGGGCGCTGGCCCCCACCCCGGTCCGCCCTACCCGAGTTCCCCTCCCGGTCCCTACCCCGGCCCCCGGCCGGGTCCGCCCTACCCGAGTTCCCCTCCCGGCCCGTACCCCGGCCCCCGGCCCGGTCCGCCCTACCCGAGCTCCCCTCCCGGTCCCTACCCCGGTCCCCGGCAGGGGCCCGGACACGGCGTCCCACCCCAGCGGTGACACCCGCTGCGGCCTGCGCGGACGGCGGCGGGGTGGCGGAAAACGCATACCGGGACCGGGGCGCGGGGCCGTACAGTGCTGCCAATGGCTGAGATGACTTCCGCGAATCCGAACACCCACCACATCGTCTGGGACTGGAACGGCACCCTCCTGGACGACAACCACGCCAACCTCGCCGCCGTCAACGCGGTGTGCGCCCAGTTCGGCCGTGCGCCGGTCGAGCTGGACCACTGGCGCACCGTCTTCCGGCGCCCCCTCATCCCCTGCTACGAGGAACTCCTCGGCCGGAGCCTGTCCGCCGAGGAGTGGGAGCGCGTCGAGAAGACCTACGACGACAGCTACCTGGAACACCTGCACACCTGTCAGCTGGCCGCGGGCGTCCCCGACGTCCTCCACCAGTGGACCGGAACCGGGCGGACCCAGTCCCTGCTCTCGATGGCCACCCACGACCACCTCGTGCCCCTCATCGCCGAGCGCGGCCTGGGCTCGCACTTCACCCGGATCGACGGGCGCCGGTTCGAGACCGAGCACGACTCCAAGGCCGAGCACCTCGTGCACCACCTGGAGCAGCAGGGCCTGGACCCGGCACGCGTCGTGCTCATCGGCGACATCGACGACGACGCCCGCGCGGCCCGCGAGGCCGGAGCCCGCCCCGTCCTGGTCGCCAGCGGCCTCATGGCCCGTGAGCGGCTGGAGGCCACCGGCGCACTCGTCGTGGACACCCCGAGCGACGCGGTGGCCGCCGTCCGCGCCCTCTGACCCGGCCCCGTGACCCGGGTCAACGTGGCCCGTCCACCCAACGGACCCGGTCCGGGGGTGGGCGGGCCACGTTCGCGCGGCACGGCGGTGACCTGCGCTCTTCGCCCCGCCTCCCGTGTCCCCGTTAGCCCGGACCGGCCGCTCGCGCCGACGGCGGTGTGCTGTTAGATGTGTCTCACAGCAACACACAGCGACGCGATTGGGAAGGCCTGCAATGACGGAGAGCAGCGTGCCCCGTGTGCTCTGGGAGCCCGGTGAGGACCGTATCGAGTCCTCCAACATCGTCGCGTTCGCCCGGTGGGCCGAGCGCGAACGGGGGGTCAAGGCCTTCGGCGGCGGGGGCTCCACCGCCGCCACGGACTTCGACTTCGACACACTGTGGCGGTGGTCGGTAACCGACGTCGACGGCTTCTGGGCGTCCATCTGGGACTACTTCGGGGTCCGCGCCGCCACCCCGTACGAGAGCGTCCTCGCCGAACGCTCCATGCCGGGCGCACGGTGGTTCCCCGGGGCGACCCTCAACTACGCCGAGCACGTCTTCGAGGGGCGCGACCCCCACGCGGTGGCCATTCGCCACGCCACCGAGCTCAGGGCACTGGACTCCTGGACCTGGGGCGACCTTCGGGAGCGCACCGCAGCGATCGCCGCGGGCCTGCGCGAGCTCGGTGTGGGCCGGGGCGACCGCGTGGCCGCGTACCTGCCCAACCTGCCCGAGACCGCCGCGGCGTTCTACGCCGTCGCCTCCCTCGGCGCGATCTGGTCCTCCTGCTCGCCCGACTTCGGCGTGCGCAGCGTCATCGACCGCTTCGCCCAGATCGAGCCCAAGGTGCTGCTCGCCGTCGACGGCTACCGCTACGCGGGCAAGGACTTCGACCGCCGCCCGGTGGTGGGGGAACTGCGCGCGGCGCTCCCCACCGTCGAGCACACCGTCCTCCTCGACTACCTCGCCCCCGGGGAGCCCCTCGACGGGACCCTGTCCTGGGAGCGGCTCACCGAGGGCGGCGCGGACGCGGAGCTGACCTTCACCCCGGTCCCGTTCGACCACCCCCTGTGGGTCCTGTACTCGTCGGGGACCACCGGCCTGCCCAAGGCGATCGTCCAGGGCCACGGCGGCATCCTCCTCGAACAGCTCAAGAACCTGAACCTGCACCTGGACGCCCAGGCGCACGACCGGGTCCTGTGGTTCACCACCACGGGTTGGATGATGTGGAACTTCCTGGTCAGCGTGTTGTTGACCAGGGCGTCCATCGTGCTGTACGACGGCAGCCCCGCCCACCCGACCCCCGCCGCGGACGGCAGCCGGGCCCGGGCCGCGGCCCCTGACCTGGGCTCGCTCTGGGACCTGGCCGCGCAGGCCGGGGTGACGGTCTTCGGCACCAGCGCCGGATACCTGTCCTCGTGCATGAAGGAGGGTGTGCACCCCGCCCGGGGCCGCGACCTGTCCGCGCTCAGGGCGATCGGTTCCACCGGCTCCCCGCTCAGCCCGGAGGCGTTCTCCTGGGTGTACGAGGAGTTCGACGACGACCTGTGGCTGTTCTCCACCAGCGGCGGCACCGACATCTGTAGCTGCCTGGTCGGCGGGACCCCGACCCTGCCCGTGTACGAGGGCGAGATCCAGTCGCGCGGGCTGGGCATGGCCGTGGCCTCCTGGGACCCGGACGGCAACGAGCTGGTCGGCGAGGTCGGCGAGCTGGTGGTCACCGAGCCCGCCCCCTCCATGCCGGTGTTCCTGTGGGGCGACACCGACGGCGAGCGCCTGCGCGACAGCTACTTCTCCGTCTACCCGGGCGTGTGGCGGCACGGCGACTGGATCGAGATCACCGACCGCGGCACCGCGATCATCTACGGCCGCTCGGACTCCACCATCAACCGGGGCGGTGTCCGCATGGGCACCAGCGAGATCTACCGCGCCGTGCTGGCCCTGGACGACGTGGTGGACGCCCTGGTCGTGGACGTGCCGCAGAGCGACGGCTCCTCAAGGATCGAGCTCTTCACCGTGCTGCGGGAGGGCGCCGACCTGGAGGGCGACCTGCCCAGGGAGATCGCGCGCCGTATCCGCACCGACTGCTCGCCCCGGCACGTGCCCGACCGGGTCCGGGTGATCGCGTCGGTGCCGCGCACCCTGTCCGGCAAGGTGCTGGAGGTGCCGGTCAAGCGCATCCTCATGGGCGAGGACCCCAAGAAGGTGGCCAGCCGTGACTCGCTGGCCAACCCCGAGGCGCTGGACCACTTCAGCGAACTGGTCGACGACTGAGCCGGGGCGGCGGCGCCGCCCGCCGACAGGGCCCGGAGGAGCACCACTCCGGGCCCGGTCGGCCCCGTGGCCGGGTACGGCCGTCGCTCGCTCCGGGACAGAGCCGGGCGTAGCCTGACAACGTGTCCCAGAACCGATCCGCCCGCCCCCCGTCCGCCAGCCCGCCCGCGCCGGACCGGCGCCGTGTCGACGGCATCGACGCCGCGCGGGCGCTCGCGGTGTTCGGGATGTTCGCCGTCCACCTCGGGGTCGTCTCCTTCGGTCTGCTGCCCGAGGAACAGGGGTGGGAGCTGCACAGCCTCGTGCGCGGCAACTCCTCCGCCCTCTTCGCCTTCCTCGCCGGGCTCTCCCTGGCCCTGATGACCGGGCGCACCGCCCCGGTCGAGGGCGTCCGGTTGCGTGAGGCGGTCGTCCGCGTCCTGGCCCGGGCCCTGCTCATCGGGGTGTTGGGGCTGGTCCTGGACTCCTTCGCCGTGCCGGTGGCGATCATCCTCACCTACTACGCCGGGTACTTCGTGCTGGCGCTGCCGCTGCTACGGGCGCGCGCGGCCCCGCTCTGGGCGGCGGCGGGCGCCCTGGCGCTGCTGGGGCCGGTCGTGTCGTTCGCGCTGCGGCTGGAGTTCTTCCCGGCGGGCGTGCGCACGGGCGCGGTCACCTCGCTCACCGAGTTCCTGCTGACCGGCTACTACCCGGCGATCACCTTCATGGTGTTCGTGATCGCGGGGATGGCGGTGGGCCGCACGGACCTGACCTCCACCGCGGTGCGGGTCCGGTTGGCGGTCGGCGGGGCGGTCGCGGCGGCCTCGGGCTACCTGGGTTCGTGGGTGCTCCTCCAGCCGTTGGGCGGCCTGGACCGACTGACCGAGGCGGAGCACCCGTTCCTCGAGGGCCGACCGCTCAGCTCGCTCGACCCGGGGTACGCCGAGGACCTGCGTTACGCCACCACGGACCACGCCCACAGCATCAGCGGGCAGGTGCCCACGGACTCCTGGTGGTGGCTGGCGGTGAACACCCCGCACACCGGTACGACCTTCGAGATCCTCGAAGCGGTGGGACAGGCCCTGGTGGTCCTGGTGGTGTGCGTGGTGCTGGCCGAACGCCTTCCGCGCGTGCTGTACCCGCTGACCTCCGTGGGGAGGATGCCCCTGACCGTCTACACCGGGCACATCCTGGTCCTGGCGGTGGTCGTGGCGCTGCACCCGGAGGGTTCCGCGAGCGGCTCCTGGTACCTGGAGTACTTCGTCGTCGGCTCGCTGGTCTTCGCCAGCCTGTGGCCCTGGGCGGTGGGCCGGGGACCGTTGGAGACCGGACTGGGCGCCTTCGCCGACGCGGCGGTCGACTACGCGGGGGTCGGTCGCTCCGACCGTCCGGGGCCCGGGCCGGACGGCGAGCGCGGAGAGCGGGGACCGGGTCGCGACCCCGAAGGTCCGGACCCCGGGACGGGCACGGGCTGAGGCCCGGGCCGCCGCCCGTGCCCCGGTGCGGCCCCCGGTCCGGGGGTCCGCGCGACCGGTACGGGCGGGGGAGAACCGCTCAGGTCCGGTCCTCGGGCCGGGTGATGTGCGCGGACGTGCGGTCCCGGTGCGCCAGCGTGTCCGTGGTGGTGCGCGTGTTCTGCCGGATCAGCCGCCGGGCGTCGTCGGCGGCCGAGCGCGCCGCCTCCGGGCTGGCGACGGGGCGGGCCGACAACTCGGCGTCCTCGGGCAGGCCGATGTCCACGGGCAGCCCGGCCCGGCTGATCACCCGCAGTTGTGCCGACTCCTGCGACTGGGAGGGCCGGATGTCGCCGTCCGGGGTCTTCCACGCCGACAGCCGGTGCGCGAACCAGGGGGCGCCCCGAAAGTCCGGGCCGCTCTCCCACGCCATCCCGTCCGGGCGGTGGGCCAGGGCGTGCCGCAGGTCGGCCAGGGTCCACCCCGCCGAGAAGAACCGGGCGCTCTCGTCGCGCAGGGCCGCGAAGTCCACCCCGCGCAGGGAGGGGTCCTCCCGGCGCAGCAGTTCGCAGGCGTCGTGCACGGCGTGCGGGGTGTGCCGGGGCCGGTGCTCGGGGTCGGCCTCGGGCCTGCGCAGCAGGGAGTCGTCGATGTTCACGATCACCTCGCCCCGGCGGTTGTCCCAGATGCTCACGTCCTCGCGCGCCCACCCTTGGGACTCGGCCAACGCCGTGGCCATCCTGCGCAGGTCGACCTGCGTGTCGTCACTGCTGATCCGGAACTCCGCCATGCCTCCCAGCGTAGTCGCGCGCCCCCGCCGGGGAGGCCGGGGCCGGTACGGGTGGCGCGCCCTCGGGAGGGCATCCGGTCTAGACCGCGCTGCCCTCGCGGGTCCCGTTCCGCCCGCCCGGAACCACGCTTTCCGGGCTTTCCCCGCCCCTGATTGGAGGAAAGAACCATGTCGGCCGCCTTCGCCTCTTGGAGCCTCCTCCAACCTTCGGGGCGCGCACCCGCCCGGGCCTGACGGCGGACCGGCCCGGGGTTATGGTGACTGCCTGACGGCGGGGGACACCCACCCCGCGTCGAGCGAGGACACGCCGTTCGCGCAGGCAGCAGCGGACGGCCCCAGTTGAACCGACGAGCTGTAGGTGCCCGTGCCCCACACCGCATCCGTGCCCGAGGCGACGACCAACCGCGCGCTCCGGGCGTTCCTGCACGGCCTCCCGGGAGTCGACGAGGTCGGCGCCCGCGCCCGGGCCCAGGACCTGGCCACCCGGTCGATCAAGACCACCGCCAAGGCCCGCGCCATCGACCTGGCCGTCTCCATGGTCGACCTCACCACCCTGGAGGGCGCCGACACACCCGGCAAGGTCAGGGCCCTGTGCGCCAAGGCCGCCCTGCCCGACCCCGCCGACCGCACCGTGCCGCACGTGGGCGCGGTCTGCGTCTACCCCGACATGGTCTCCGTCGCCGTGGAGGCCCTGCGCGGCACCGGGATCGGTGTGGCCTCGGTGGCCACCGCCTTCCCCGCCGGTCGCGCACCCCTGGAGGTCAAACTCGCCGACACCCGGCGAGCGGTCGCCGACGGCGCCAGCGAGATCGACATGGTCATCGACCGGGGCGCCTTCCTCTCCGGCGACTACCTCAAGGTCCACGAGGAGATCGTCGCGGTCAAGGAGGCCTGCGGCGACGCCCACCTCAAGGTCATCCTGGAGACCGGCGAACTGGTCACCTACGACAACGTCCGCCGCGCCTCCCACCTGGCCATGCGCGCCGGCGGGGACTTCGTCAAGACCTCCACCGGCAAGGTGGCGCCCGCCGCGACCCTGCCCGTCACCCTGGTCATGCTGGAGGCCGTGCGCGACCACCACGCCGCCACCGGCCGCCGGATCGGCGTCAAACCCGCGGGCGGCATCCGCACCACCAAGGACGCCCTCCGCAACCTGGTCCTGGTCAACGAGACCGCCGGACCGGAGTGGCTGACCCCCGACCTGTTCCGCATCGGCGCCTCCAGCCTGCTCAACGACCTGCTCATGCAGCGCACCAGGCTGACCACAGGCACCTACCCGGGCCCCGACTACTACACGCAGGACTGAGCCGTGATCTTCGAGTACGCGCCCGCACCGGAGTCCCGCTCCGTCGTCAGCCTGCGCGAGACCTACGACCTGTTCGTCGACGGCGAGTTCACCCCGGCCCAGAGCGGTGAGTACCTCACCACGCTCAATCCGGCCGACGAGGAGGAGCTGGCCCGGGTGGCCGTCGCGGGGGAGGCCGACGTCGACCGCGCCGTCGCCGCCGCCCGCCGTGCCCACGACACCGTGTGGGGCCGCATGAGCGGCGCCGAACGCGGCAAGTACCTGTTCCGCATCGCCAGGATCATCCAGGAGCGCTCACGCGAACTGGCAGTCCTGGAGACGATGGACAACGGCAAGCCCATCAAGGAGACCCGCGACGTCGACCTGCCGCTGGTCGCCGCGCACTTCTTCTACTACGCCGGATGGGCCGACAAGCTCGCCCACGCCGGACTGGGCCCGAATCCCGCCTCCCTCGGGGTGGCCGCCCAGGTCATCCCCTGGAACTTCCCGCTGCTCATGCTCGCCTGGAAGGTCGCCCCGGCGCTGGCCACCGGCAACACCGTGGTGCTCAAGCCCGCCGAGACCACCCCGCTCAGCGCGCTGGTCTTCGCGGAGATCTGCCAGGAGGCCGACCTTCCCCCCGGCGTGGTCAACATCCTCACGGGCGCGGGCGAGACCGGACGGGCCCTGGTCCAGCACCCGGGCACCGACAAGGTCGCCTTCACCGGCTCCACCGGGGTCGGCCGCGAGATCGCCCGCGCCGTGGCCGGGACCGACAAGCGGCTCACCCTCGAACTGGGCGGCAAGGGCGCCAACATCGTCTACGACGACGCCGCCCTCGACCAGGCCGTGGAGGGTGTCGTCACCGGCATCTTCTTCAACCAGGGCCACGTGTGCTGCGCCGGTTCGCGCCTGCTCCTCCAGGAGTCGATCGCCGAGGAGTTCCTGCCCCGGCTCAAGGAACGCGTCGCCAAGCTCCGGCTGGGCGACCCGCTCGACAAGAACACCGACATCGGCGCCATCAACTCCGCCGCCCAGCTGGAACGGGTCCGCGAGCTCACCGCCACCGCCGACGAGGAGAACGTCGAGCGCTGGTCGCCCGCCTGCGACCTGCCCGCCAGCGGGTACTGGTTCGCGCCCACCGTGCTCACCGGCGTCAGCCAGGCGCACCGGGTGGCCCGTGAGGAGATCTTCGGCCCCGTGCTGTCGGTCCTGACCTTCCGCACCCCCGAGGAGGCGGTGGCCAAGGCCAACAACACGCCCTACGGGCTCTCGGCGGGAGTGTGGACCGAGAAGGGCTCCCGCATGCTGTGGACCGCCGAGCGCCTGCGCGCCGGCGTCATCTGGTCCAACACGTTCAACAAGTTCGACCCGACCAGCCCCTTCGGCGGCTACAAGGAGTCGGGATACGGCCGCGAGGGCGGCCGCCACGGTTTGGAGGCCTACCTTGGCTGAGCGGCGCGGCAACAAGAAGAAGGGCGCCGGTTCCGGGGAGGGGGCACCCGCCCCGGCCCGGATCGCGGTCCGCAAGACCTACAAGCTCTACCTCGGCGGGGCCTTCCCCCGATCGGAGTCCGGCAGGAGCTACCCGGTGACCTCAGCCGACGGCACCCACCTGGCCAACGCCTCCCAGGCCTCACGCAAGGACGCGCGCGACGCCGTCACGGCCGCCCGCAAGGCCTTCGGCGGCTGGTCCGGGCGCACCGCCTACAACCGGGGCCAGATCCTGTACCGGGTCGCCGAGGTCATGGAGGGGCGGCGCGCGCAGTTCGCCGCCCGCCTCGTCGAGGCCCTGGGCGCGACCCCCGCCGAGGCCGACCGCACCGTGTCCGCCGCCGTCGACCGCTGGGTGTACTACGCGGGCTGGACCGACAAGTTCGCCCAGGTGCTCGGCGGCGCCAACCCGGTCTCCGGCCCCTACTACAACCACTCCGCCCCCGAACCCACCGGCGTGGTCGCGGTGTTCGCGCCCCAGGGCGCCCCGCTGCTCGGGCTCACCTCGGTCCTCGCCCCGGTGATCGCCACCGGCAACACGGCCGTGGTGGTCACCTCCGAGGCCGCGCCCCTGGCGGCGATCGAGCTGGCCGAGGTCCTCGCCACCTCCGACCTGCCCGGAGGCGTCGTCAACCTGCTCACCGGGAGCGCGGGGGAGATCGGTCCGCACCTGGCCTCGCACGCCGACGTCAACGCCCTCGACCTCACCGGTGCGGGCGGGCACGCGGTGGAGTTCGAGCGGACCGCGGCCACCAGCCTCACCCGGGTGCTGCGCCCCGGCCCCGAAGCGACCGGGGGAGAGGACGCCTGGCTCGACACCGACCCCGGGACCTCCCGGTTGTCGCCCTTCCTGGAGACCAAGACGGTCTGGCATCCGGTCGGGGTGTAAGACTGACGGTCCGGCCCGCCCCCACCTTCCGGGGGCGGGAACGGCCCGACAGCCGAGTGGAGGAACGGTGTCAGCGAACACCCCCGAACAGGCCGAGCCCCCAACCACCGGGCCAGGCGCCCCCGAGCGCGTGCCCGGACTGCGCCTCGTGCGCCTGGACCGCACCACCCCCGAGGTGGCCCTGCTGCGCGAGGTCCTGCCCCGCCAGCGGGTCGCCCCCGACCAGCGCCGGTTCATCGACGAGGCGGTGCACACCCTGCCCCGCGCCGACCAGGACCCCGCACGCCATCCCTACGCCGTCGTACTCAACGACGGTCCCCTGACCGACCGAGCCACCGTCCTGCGCGCCTGCGTGGGCTTCGGGGTCATCGACCGGGTCGGCCAGCTCCGTACCCTCGTCGACGACCCGGAACGCGCCGTTCAGCTGCGCGCGTTCTACATCGCCCTCGAACACCAAGGGAAGGGGATCGGCCGCGCCGCCTGCTCCGCGCCACTGCTCGACCTGCTGGTGGCGGCGATCGCCCCCGACGCCACCGAGATCGCCCTGTGCGTCAACGACGGCAACGACATGGGCGAACGCACCTACCGGGCCGCCGGGTTCACCCCGAACGGCCGCCGCCACGACGCGGGTGAGCACGGCACGCAGTTCGTGTTGACCCGGCCGGTCGAAACCGGTTACCACCCTGTCCCCCAGCTCCCGGAGCCCCGGTGACCCGGTGGCGTGGATCGCGCAGACGGGCCGCCGGACTCTGGGACACCTCCCAGGTCCGGCTGGTCCGGCTGGACACGGGGACGGCCGAGGCGGACCTGCTCAGGGAGGCCGCGCTCTCGCACCGGCTGCCGCCGGAGCAGTCGCGCTTCACCGGGCTGCCCGCACGGACCCTGCCCGACGCCGACGGCGACCCCGAGCGCTTCCCCTACGCGGTCGTGGCCCTGGAGGGGCCGGTGGTCGGCCCCGAACGGGCGCGCGAGGCCTGCGCGGGATTCGGCGTGCTCGACCGCGTGATCCGCTCGGAGCTGGTCGACGCGCCGGAGCGTGCCGTACTGCTGCGCGCCTACTACGTCACGCCACAATGGCAGGGCCGCGGCGTGGGCCGGGCGTCGTGCTCCGCCCCCCTCCTGGACGGGCTGGTCCGCGAGGTCGCCCCGCACGCCAGGGAGGCCGTGCTCTGCGTCAACCGGGGCAACCTGCCGGCGCAGCGCGTCTACAAGGCCTCCGGCTTCGACTTCACCGGCACGGTCGTGCCCGGCGACGCGGGCCCCCAGGAAGTGATGTCGCGCCCCCTGGAGCCCGCACCCCACCCCGAACCGCGCCAGCGGTCCAGATGAACGGAGACACCCAGTGACTCGCACACCCCAGGCCGCCGCCGAAGAGGCCGCCGCCGAGCTGCGCGCGCGTACCGGTGTGGACAGCTACGACGTGGCCCTGGTGATGGGGTCCGGCTGGGCGCCCGCCGCCGACCTGCTCGGCGACTCCAAGCACGAGTTCGCCACGTCCGAGCTGCCCGGCTTCCTGCCCCCGGCGGTGGAGGGCCACAGCGGCACGCTGCGCAGCATCGCGGACGGCGACCGGAACGTGCTCGCCTTCCTCGGCCGCACCCACCTGTACGAGGGCCACGGCACCGACGCGGTCGTGCACAACGTCCGCACGGCCGTCGCGGCGGGCGCCGGGACCATCGTGCTCACCAACGCCGCGGGGGGCATCAACCCCGACTACGCGGTGGGCTCTCCGGTGCTGATCGCCGACCACCTCAACATGACCGCGCGCTCGCCGCTGACCGGCGCGACCTTCGTCGACCTGACCCGGACCTACACCCCGGAGCTGCGCGCCCTGGCCCGCGAGGTCGCCCCGGACCTGCCCGAGGGCGTGTACGCGGCCATGCCCGGACCGCACTTCGAGACCCCGGCCGAGGTGCGCATGCTCCGCGCCATGGGCGCCGACCTGGTCGGTATGTCCACGGTCCTGGAGGCCATCGCCGCCCGCGAGGCCGGTGCCCGGGTGTTGGGGATGTCCCTGGTCACCAACATCGCCGCCGGTCTGGAAGGTGCCAACCTCGACCACGAGGACGTCCTCGCCACCGGCCGCGACTCCGCCGCCACGGTGGGCCGCCTGCTCGCGGACATCGTGCGGCGCTTCTGAGCCGCCAGATGACGTGAACCCCCCCGGCCCGGCAGGGCCGCCACCGCCACCAACCGACCTCCGGACGGGAGATCCCCATGACCGACTCCGCCCTCCTCCGCCAGGCCGGGGACTGGCTCGACCAGGACCCCGACCCCGCGACGCGCGGTGAACTGGGTGACCTCCTGGCCCGGGTCGAGGTCGGCGACGGGCAGGCCCTGGCCGACCTCGCCGACCGCTTCTCCGGCCGTCTGGAGTTCGGGACGGCGGGGCTGCGCGGAGCGCTGGGGGCCGGACCCAACCGGATGAACCGGGTGGTGGTCATGCGGGCCGCCGCCGGGATCGCGGCGTGGCTGGGGGAGGGGCCCGCACACGTGGTGATCGGGTACGACGCCCGGCACCGGTCCGCCGACTTCGCGCGGGACAGCGCCGCCGTCCTCACCGGGGCCGGGCACCGGGTCTCCCTGTTGCCCGGCCCGCTGCCCACCCCGGTGCTCGCCCACACCCTGCGGCGGCTGGGCGCGGACGCGGGAATCGTGGTGACCGCCAGCCACAACCCGCCCCAGGACAACGGGTACAAGGTGTACACGGGCGGGTCCGGCGACGACGCGGGCAGTCAGATCGTCTCCCCGGTGGACGCCGAGATCTCCGTCGCCATCGACGCGGTGGGGCCGGTCGGCGCGCTCCCCCTCGGCGAGGACTGGGAGGTCCTGGGCGAGGAGGCGGTGGCCGCCTACCTGGACGCGGTCACCGCGCTGGTCCCGGACGGCCCACGTGAGCTGTCGGTGGCCTACACGCCCCTGCACGGTGTGGGCGGCCGCGTGCTGCTGGAGGCGGTCGGCCGGGCCGGGTTCGCCCCGCCCCGGGTGGTGGCCGAGCAGTTCGACCCCGACCCCGACTTCCCGACGGTCGCCTTCCCCAACCCGGAGGAGCCGGGGGCGATGGACCTGGCCCTGGCGGCGGGGGAGGCCCAGGGCGCCGACCTGGTGGTGGCCAACGATCCGGACGCCGACCGGCTGGCATTGGCGGTGCCCGGGTACGGGCTGCTGACCGGCAACGAGGTGGGCGGCCTGCTCGCCGAGTACGTCCTCGACCACACGGGCGGCGCGGACCGGGTGGTGGCCACCTCGATCGTCTCCTCCAGCCTGCTCGGCGCGATCGCCCGCGACCGGGGGGTGCGCTACGAGGAGACCCTGACCGGGTTCAAGTGGCTGGCCCGGGCGGGGCGGCCGGGCGAGAACCGGGTGTTCTCCTATGAGGAGGCCCTGGGCTACTGCGTGGGGGGCGACGACAGCCGTCCGGTGGCGGACAAGGACGGCATCAGCGCGGCTCTCGTGGCGTTGGCGCTGGCCGCCGAGGCGAAGGACCGGGGGCGCACGCTGGTCGACCTCCTCGACGACCAGGCCCGCAGGTACGGTCTGCACCTGAGCGACCAGCTGTCGGTCCGGGTGACCGACCTCGCGGAGATCGGGGCGGCGATGCGGCGGCTGCGCGCGCAACCGCCCGCCGCGTTCGGCCCCCTGAGGGTGACGGGGGTCGTGGACTTCGCCGACGGCCACGGGGGTCTGCCGCCGACGGACGCCGTGCGCTTCGAGCTCGGAGGGGGGACGCGGGGGCGGGTCACGCTGCGCCCCTCCGGGACCGAGCCCAAACTGAAGGCCTACGCCGAGGTGGTGTCGGAGGTCGGGGGCGACGTCGCTGCCAGCCGCGCGCGCGGCTTGGAACTGCTGTCCGAGCTGATGGCGGCGGTCGCCGGGGTGGTCGGGGGCTGAACCGGGGCGGGTCCGGTGCTACTCGCTCCCCTCGGCGGGTTCCACGACCGGCCGGTGGACGACCTCGTCGATGACGGTGAGCGTCTGGGTGGACGTCACACCGGGGAGGGACTGGAGTCGGCTGAGGATCAGGTCGCGCAGCTGGTTGGTGTTGGCGACGCGGACCAGCAGCACGATGTCGGCCGACCCCACCACGTACCAGCAGTACTCGATCTCGGGGTAGGACGAGAGGATCTCCCGGTTGGCCCGCCAGTCGGGCTGGCTGCCGGAGATGAGGACCAGCGCGGTGACGCCCAGCCCCATCTTGGAGTGGTCCGTCACCACGGAGTAGCCGCGGATGACCCCCTCGTCGGTGAGGCGCTTGATGCGGTTGTAGGCCGTGGCTCGGGAGACGTTGGCCAGCGCGGCGATCTCGGTGATGCCGGTCCGGGCGTCCTTGGCGAGCGCGCTCAGAATGGTCTGGTCGGTCGTGTCCGGCCGCCGGCCGTTCCTGTGCTGTTCGCCCATGGCCATGTGCGTGCTCCTCGTGTGCTCTTGTCGCAGGGCTCTGCTCCGTGCTGTCGTCATTGACAGGAAGCTCGGAAAAACCGGTCGGGAGATGTCGGACGCACGTTCCGTGGTGTTCGGGTCGGTGTGGGGGGCGGGGGGATTCGTGCGACCGGACCTCTTGTGCGAACCGCCAAACGGGGGAGTGGCGGAGAAGTTCCGACTGTACTCATGGTTGACGCACGCGGTAGGTCGAGGGTTTCCCTGACTGGGCACTAACTACACCCGATGTGCCAGATTCCGCCAGAAATTCTTGGTTTGGTACCCATTTCCGGCCTATTTGTCGTGACGGTTCGGGCATACGACGACTCCTGTGCGTGGCCTCCGGGGCGCCTCGCGGTGGGGCGGGAGGATGGTGGTGTTGATGGTGATTCGTGATGTTTGGCACTGCGTGTCGTTTTCGCTCGTTCGAGAGGTCTGATCCTGGACGATTGCGAACCAAACAGGGTTCAACGTTCGTGATCGTATCGACTGTACGGTCATATCTAGCGGAACTGTCCAGTTGTGCGGAGAATCAAGGGCAGACCGTGACCACCCCGAGCCCGGGTCGCGCCACCACGCGCGCAGGGCCACGTTGGGAGCCGCTCGACATGCCGACCCCAGAGCCCGAGGGACAGGGCCCCATCACCGTGGAGCACCTGCGCCCCGAACTCACCCGCGAGCTGTACCGCACCATGCGCACCGCCCGCGACCTGGACACGGAGGCCATCGCCCTCCAGCGCCAGGGCGTCTTCCCCGCCTACGTCTCCGTGCGCGGCCAGGAGGCCGCCCAGGTGGGCAGCGCCAGCGCGCTCGACCCCACCCGCGACTTCGTCTTCCCCACCTACCGCGAGATGGCCTCCGCCCTCGCCTACGGCGTCGAGATGGTCGGCTACATGTCCACCCACCGCGCCCTGTGGCACGGCGGCCTCTACGACGTCATGGAGTCCCGCTTCGGCGCGATCAACGCGGTCGTGGGCGGCCCCGTCCCCCACGCGGTCGGATGGGCGGTCGGAGAGCGGCTCCGCGGCGGCGACGGCGTCGCCATGGCCTACTTCGGCGACGGCGCCAGCTCCGAGGGCGACGTGCACGAGGCCATGAACTTCGCGGGCGTCTTCACCGCCCCCGTCGTCTTCCTCTGCCAGAACAACCAGTGGGCCCTGTCGGTACCCAACGAGCGCCAGGTCGCGGGCGGCTCCGTCGCCGCGCGGGCCGAGGGATACGGCATGGCCGGGGTCCTCGTGGACGGCAACGACGTCGGTGCCGTGTACACCGCCACCGCGGAGGCGGTCGAGCGCGCCCGCACCGGTGGCGGCCCCACCGTCATCGAGGCCCTCACCTACCGCGTCGAACCCCACTCCACCTCCGACGACCCCGGCCGTTACCGGGACGAGACCGAGGCCGAGCCCTGGCGCCGACGCGACCCCCTCGACCTCCTCCGCGCCGCGATCGTCGAGGCCGGACACGCCGACGAGACCGAGCTGGCCGCCGTCGACGCCGAGGCCGCCAAGCGTGCCGAGGAGATCCGCGACGGAGTGGCCGAGGCCCCCGAGCCGCACGGCTCCGAGCTGTTCACCCACGTCTTCCGGGAGACCACCGAGGAGCTGGCCCGGCAGCACCGCACCTGGCAGGAAGAGGTCGAGCTGTGACCGAGCTGATCGAACGCGCCGACGCCCCGGTGGAGTCCCCGGCGGTCGAACTGTCCATGCAGCAGGCGATCAACCGCGCCCTGCGCGTCCTGCTGGAGGAGGACCCCGACGTCCTCGTCTTCGGGGAGGACGTGGGCGCCCTCGGCGGTGTCTTCCGCGTCACTGACGGGCTCCAGAAGGAGTTCGGCGACCAGCGCGTCTTCGACACCCCCCTGGCGGAGTCGGCCATCATGGGCATGGCGGTCGGTCTGGCGATGAACGGCTGGCGGCCGGTCCCCGAGCTCCAGTTCGACGGATTCGCGTATCCGGCCGTCGACCAGATCGTCAACCAGGTGGCGCGCATGAACTACCGCACCCGTGGCGCGGCGCCCATGCCGATCACCCTGCGACTGCCGTCCTTCGGCGGTATCCAGGCCCCGGAGCACCACGGCGAGAGCCTGGAGGCGCTCTTCGCCCACACCCCGGGGCTGAAGGTCGTCGCGCCCTCCGACCCGGCCGAGGCCTACAGCCTGCTGCTCCAGTCCGTGCGCTCGGACGACCCGGTCGTGTACATGGAGCCCAAGGCGCGCTACTGGGACCGTCGCCCGGTCCGGTTGGGCGAGCCCACCGACCCCATCGGAACCAGCCGCATCGTGCGCCCCGGCCGCCACGCCACCCTCATCGCCTGGGGCGCCATGGTGCACCGCTGCGTCCAGGTGGCCGAGCTCGCCGCAGAGGACGGTGTGGAACTGGAGGTCCTCGACCTGCGCTGGCTCAAGCCCATCGACGCCGCCGGACTGGCCGCCTCGGTCGGCCGCACCAAGCGCGCCGTCGTCGTGCACGAGGCGCCGCTCACCGCGGGCCTGGGCGCCGAGGTGGCCGCCCTGGTCACCGAGAACTGTTTCCGGGAGCTGGCCGCCCCGGTCCAGCGGGTCACGGGGTTCGACGTCCCCTACCCGGCCGGACCGTTGGAGAACCAGTACCTGCCGACGATCGACCGCGTCCTGCTCGCGGTCCAGCGAACCCTGGAGTACTAGCCCGCATGGCAGAAGAGAACATCACCTTCACCCTCCCCGACCTGGGTGAGGGCCTGGTCGAGGCGACCGTCCTTGAGTGGCAGGTGGCGGTCGGGGACACCATCGGCCGCAACGACCCGCTGGTCGAGGTGGAGACCACCAAGTCCGCCGTGGTCATCCCCTCGCCCAAGGCCGGTCGCGTGGTCGAACTGCACGCCGAGGAGGACCAGGTCGTCCCGGTGGGCGCACCCCTGGTGACCTTCGCGGTGGAGGTCGAGGAGAAGGCACCGCAGGCCGGAATCGTCGGACGGGTCCCCTCCGAGGACGCCGCGCCCAAGCGTCGGGTCCGGCTCAGGCCGCCGACGGACTGACACGCTCGGGGCGAGGGCCCGTTCGGATGTCGACACGAACGGAGCGACCCTTCGGGTCATTCCGTTTATAGGAACATCTGAATGGGTCCTCGCCCGCTTCCGGTAAAACCCACCCCCGGCACGAGAACGGAATGGATTCATGAACGCGAATCCCGTCGGAGACGTGACAATCCGTTATGCGGATTTGCCGTCGCAGGCCCCCGGCGACCCCGTACCGGTGCTTCTGCTGCACGGTTTCGGGACCAACTTCGAGATGAATTGGAGCGCGGCCGGGTGGCCGCGCGCCCTCGACACCGCCGGGCGCCGGGTGATCGGACCCGACCTGCGCGGGCACGGGGGCAGTGACAAGCCCACCGACAGCGGGCTCTACCTGCCCGAACACTTCGTCGCCGACGTCCTCGCCCTCCTCGACCGGCTGGAGGTGGAGCGGGTCGACGTCGTCGGCTACTCGATGGGTTCCCGGATCGCCTGGGAACTCGCGCTCACCGCCCCCGACCGGGTGCGCCGGACGGTCCTGGGCGGCTTCGGCCCCGCCAACGCCCTGGCGGGTCTGGACACCGCCGAACCGGGCACGGGCGACACCCCCTTCGATCACGTGTACCGGACCGTGGTCGGGCTCCCGGGCAACGACGCCGCGGCGCTCGCCGCCTGTGTCCGGGGCCAGGCGTCCCGGCCCTTCCAGGAGGAACCCCGTCCCACGGGGGGCCCGATGCTCCTGGTCGCCGGGGCCAGGGACACCGTCGCCGAGGGTGCCGCAGGGCTCGCCGAGCGTTGCGGAGGCGCCTTCGTGGAGGTGCCCGGACGCGACCACGCCAACGCCGTCTCCTCGCGTGTCTTCAAGCAGGCTGTGGCGGAGTTCCTGGAGGGGTGAGTCCGAGCTCACGCGCCGTGGGCCAGTCCGGTCTAGACCGGCTGGGCCCCAACAGGCGAACGTGACCGACGGTAAGGGTTGCGACACACACGGTCGCACTGCCGGATTCGTCGGGAGAACCGGAGGTCAAAAACAGCGATAAGGAGGAAGGTTGCCCCGGCCGGGTGTGCTCTTGGTAACTTCCCGGTAAGGCCCCGTGTCGCTCTGCTCTCGCCTTCATAACAACTCCGGCTGTTCGTTAGATGTACATTCGGCCAGCGGATATCGTCCGGCTGCAGAACTCAGGTCGGTCCCGCGCGGAATGCGGTCCGCTGAGAGGGCGAAGGGGAGACTTTCAAGTGAAGCGCAGCAACGCAGCCAAGTTCGCGGCGGTCGCCGCCGCGGGCGTGCTGGCACTCACCGCGTGCGACAACGCGGCCGATGACAGCGCTGCCGAAGGCGGCGACAGCGACGGGATCAGCGTTGGTCTGGCCTTCGACGTTGGTGGCAAGGGTGACCGCTCGTTCAACGACTCCGCCTATCGGGGTCTGACGCAGGCGGCTGAGGAACTCGGTGTCGAGATCACCGACTTCGAGCCCGCGGAGAACGAGGCCGACTCCGACAAGCAGGATCGCCTCGCGAACATGGCTCGTGAGGGCTTCGACGTCATCATCGGTGTCGGGTTCGCCTACCAGGAGCCCATGGAGGCGGTGGCCGGGGACTTCCCGGACACCAACTTCGCGATCGTCGACTCCGAGATCGACGAGGACGAGTTCCCGAATGTCACGAGCCTGGTCTTCTCTGAGGAGCAGGCCTCCTTCCTGGCCGGCGCTGCTGCCGCCCTGACCACGGAGGAGGACCATGTCGGTTTCGTTGGCGGAGTCGAGACCCCGCTGATTCGCAAGTTCGAGGCCGGATACGTCGCGGGCGTCGCGCACATCAACGAGGACATCAACGTCGAGGTCGACTACCTGAGCCAGCCTCCGGACATGAGCGGCTTCAGCGACACGGCCAAGGGGCTCCAGGGGGCCCAGGCCCAGTACGATCGCGGCGCCGACGTGATCTACCACGCCGCCGGCTCCGCTGGAATCGGAGTCCTCGAGGCCTCGGTCGAGAACGACTTCACCTTCATCGGTGTCGACAGCGACCAGTACCTGAACGCCGAAGAGGACCAGAAGCCGCATGTCCTGACCTCCGCCATCAAGCAGGTCGACCTCGCTGTCTTCGAGATGATCAAGTCCGTGGTCGACGGTTCTCCGCAGACCGGCGTCCAGAGGTTCGACCTCAGCCAGGGCGGCGTTGACTACACGCTCTCCAACGAGGAGGCCATCGAGCCGATCCAGGAGGAGCTCGAAGCGATCAAGCAGGAGATCATCGACGGCGACATCGAGGTTCCGACCCAGCCGTAGCTGCCGTTTGACAAGGTTGCGCCTCATCGCGGCCCAGGCTGCGATGTGCCCCAGGACGGTGCCGGAAGCGGAGCAGACCCCTTCCGGTGCCGTCCCGGTTGCCGTTTTCCGTGACGATGGTGTCCGGACACGACCGCACAGGTCCCGTACACCACGTTGCTGTTTTCACGAGGAGAAAGATGAGCAGCACGCCATCGGGCGATGAGGCCTCAGGGCCTCTCGCCGTTGAGCTGCGCGGGATCACGAAGCGTTTCCCCGGCGTCGTGGCCAACCACGACATCGACATCTCCGTGGCTCCCGGTACCGTGCACGCCATCGTCGGCGAGAACGGGGCGGGTAAGTCCACGCTGATGAAGACCCTGTACGGCATGCACCGGCCGGACGAGGGCACCATCCGCATCCGGGGCCAGGAGGTGCGCTTCCACTCGCCCTCCGACGCCATCAAGCACGGCATCGGCATGGTGCACCAGCACTTCATGCTGGCCGACAACCTCACGGTGCTGGAGAACGTCGTTCTGGGCGCCGAGCGCAGGCACGGCATCGGCCGCAGGGCCCGCGCCCGCATCCGGGAGCTCTCCGCCCAGTACGGTCTCGGTGTCGAGCCGGACCGCCTCATGGAGAACCTGGGCGTCGGTGACCGCCAGCGCGTGGAGATCCTGAAGGTGCTCTACCGGGGCGCCGAGACCATCATCCTGGACGAGCCCACGGCCGTGCTGGTGCCGCAGGAGGTCGACGAGCTCTTCGACAACCTGCGCGTGCTCAAGCGCGAGGGCCTCACGGTCATCTTCATCTCGCACAAGCTCGACGAGGTCCTGTCGGTCGCCGACGACATCACCGTGATCCGGCGCGGCACCACCGTGGCCACCGCCGACCCGCGCACCACCACCGCCCGAGAGCTGGCCACACTCATGGTCGGCGGCGAGCTCCCCGTCCCCGAGCTGCGCGAGTCCACGGTGACGGACCGGGTCGTGCTGTCCCTCAACGGGATCACCGTTCTCTCTCCCGAGGGCCGATCCGTCGTCGACGGCGTCACCCTGGACATCCGCGAGGGCGAGATCGTCGGCATCGCCGGTGTCGAGGGCAACGGCCAGTCCGAGCTCATCGAGGCCATCATGGGGATGCGGCGGGTCGCCTCCGGCAGCATCTCCCTCGGCGGGGACGACACCACCACGTGGTCCACGCTGCGCATCCGGGAGGCGGGTGTCGGCTACATCCCCGAGGACCGCCACCGGCACGGCATCCTGCTCGACTCCCCGCTGTGGGAGAACCGCATCCTGGGCCACCAGACCCGCACACCCAGCGTCAACGGCGCCTGGATCGACCGGACCGGCGCCCGCGCCGACTCCGAGCGGATCGTCGCCGAGTACGACGTGCGCACCCCCAACATCGACGTCGTCGCCGACGCGCTGTCCGGGGGCAACCAGCAGAAGTTCATCATCGGCCGGGAGATGAGCGGGAACCCCCGCTTCCTGGTCGCCGCCCACCCCACCCGGGGTGTGGACGTCGGCGCCCAGTCGGCCATCTGGGAACAGCTGCGCGAGGCCCGAGCGGCCGGCCTGGCCGTCCTGCTCATCTCCGCCGACCTCGACGAACTCATCGGCATGTCCGACACGCTCCACGTCATCCTGCGCGGCCGCCTGGTCGCGGAGGCCGACCCGACCAGCGTCACCCCCGAACAGCTCGGCTCCGCCATGACCGGCGCCGGCCTGGACGGGGCGGTGGCACACACAGAAGGTGGCAGCGGTGCTCAAGGCACCCCTCAAGACGAGAGCGAGGACGGCGCGTGAGTAACTCCGGACGCCGTACCGTCGCCACACCGATCGTGGTCCTTCTCGCCGTCCTCGTGGGAGGTGTGACCACCGTCGTCCTCGACGTGTTCCTGCTGTGGTGGGCGGCACTCCTCATCGGTGTGACCCTCTCCTTCGGTCTGGTGGCGGTGTTGGCGCCGTACACCCCGGACCGGACCCGTGTGGGCGCCGACGGTACCAAGGAAGAGGGCACCCCCCTCCACAACGTCCTCGTCGTCCCGATGTCGTTGATCCTGGCGCTCGCGGGCGGTTTGGTCTCTGCCTGGGTGCTCGACCTCCAGTTGCTCGAGCCCGTCGCGGCCGCGCTCGGCGCCGTGATCGGAGCACTGCTCGCGTTCGTGCTCTTCCACCGTCTCGCGGCGATGATGGCGTTGTCCTTCGCCGCGGTGCTGACCGCGGCCGTGATCGCGGTCGCCGTCACCGCCGCGGTGCTCTACTTCAGCGGAATCGCACCGTTCCAGACCTTTGGTCGGATGGCGGAGTTCGGCACCCGGCCGGACAGCCTGGTGCAGATCATCAACAACAGCATCACGTTCTACCTGGCCGCGGTGGCAGTGGCGCTCGGATTCAAGATGGGGCTCTTCAACATCGGCGTGGACGGCCAGTACCGGCTCGCCGCGCTGTTGGCTGCCGCGGTGGGGGGTTACGTCATGCTCCCCCCTGTGCTCAGCCAGATCGTCATCATCGTCACCGCCGTCGTGGTCGGTGGTGTGTGGGCGGGTATCGCCGGATACCTCAAGGTGGCGCGAGGTGTGTCCGAGGTGATCTCCACGATCATGCTCAACTCCATCGCCACTGGTATCACCGCCTACCTCTTGAGCACCAACCGTCTCGCGGTCGAGATCAGCACCAACAACATCGGTACTCCGCCCATGCCGGAGTCGGCATGGGTACCGGGAATCCCCGCGACCTTCCTCGGCTCCGAGAGGGAGATCTATGGCCTGATCGTCCTCGCCGCCGCGGTCGGCGTTCTCTACTGGTTGATGCTCAACCGCACCCGGTTCGGATTCGAGCTGCGGGCCACCGGCCAGTCGCAGTCCGCCGCCGAGGCCAGCGGCGTGAACGTGAAGAAGATGGTCTTCCTGTCCATGCTCTTCTCGGGCATGCTCGCCGGACTGGTGGGTCTGCCCCAGCTGCTCGGGCACTCGCACTACTACGCCCTCGACTTCCCCGCTGGTATCGGCTTCATCGGCATCGCGATCGCGCTCCTGGGCCGAAACCATCCGGTCGGCATCGTCTTTGCCGCCTTGCTCTGGGCCTTCTTGGACCAGGCGGCGGGCATCCTGCCCTTCGACGGAATCCCGCAGGAGATCGCCGTCATCGCGCAGGCCACCATCGTCCTCACGGTCGTCGTGGTCTACGAGGTCGTGCACCGCTGGGGCCGTCGCTACCAGCAACAGCAGATCGGTAAGCAGCTCGGCAGGACCGTCGAGTCCAGCGGGGAGGCGAAGTGAGCCAGGAACTGAACGTCAAGGAATCAGTGAAACCGCCGTTGCGTCCCAGGGGGTGGGCTCGTTGGCGCGTCCTCACCCTCTTCGCCGCGGTGCTCGTTTCCCTGGCCGGCCTGCGTGTCATCACCGGCCAAGACATGCTGACCGACGCGGGTACCATTCGCACCACGCTCACCTTCGCGGTCCCGATCGGTCTGGCAGCCCTCGGAGGGCTGTGGGCCGAACGCGCGGGCATCATCAACATCGGCCTCGAAGGCATGATGATCCTGGGAACCTGGTTCGGCGCCTACTTCGCCTGGAGCACCGGGAATCCGTGGATCGGCCTTCTCGCGGGCATCTTGGCGGGGATGGCTGGCGGACTACTGCACGCGGTCACCACGGTCACCTTCGCGGTGGACCAGATCGTGTCCGGTGTCGCGATCAACATCCTCATGCTCGGCGCGATGCGCTATCTGTCGATCCTGGTCTACGCGGACGTGGCCGGTGCCGGGGCCGCTCAGTCGCCAGCCACTCCCAACTTCCCGGTACTGAACATGCCGGTCATCCCCGATCTGCTCCAGCCCCTGGCGGCCAGCGGCGTGTTCTTGGCCAGCGACCTCGCGGCCATGGCGATCGGGTTGACCACCAGGATGTCGGCGTTCACCCTCCTGGCGCTGCTGATGGTTCCGCTGACCTATCTGGTGCTGTGGAAGACCGCCTTTGGTCTGCGGCTGCGTTCGGTCGGGGAGAATCCTGACGCCGCGGAGTCCCTCGGAGTGGCGGTCTATCGTCTCAAGTACACCGCGGTCATCATTTCTGGTGGACTGGCGGGAATGGGCGGTGCGTTTCTCTCCCTGGTCGCCGCGAGCATCTATCAAGAGGGACAGACCGGTGGTCGCGGGTACATCGGACTCGCCGCGATGATCTTCGGTAACTGGCGTCCGGGTGGGCTGATCATGGGGGCCGGGCTGTTCGGGTACACCGACGCCCTCCAGCTCCGCGGTGGTGGCGCGGCCATCCACGCGATGCTTCTGCTCCTGGTGGCGGCGCTACTGGCCTGGACCCTGTGGAGCACGCGCGCGACCCTCCTCGGCCGGGTCGGTTCCGTGGTCGTCGTGATCGGTGCGCTGGTGTACGCCCTCGCTGCGGCTGGTCCGTTGGCCGCCCAGGCCGACGTGTGCTATCCGGTCTCGGCACTCCTTCTGCTGGTGGGTCTGGCTCTGGCTCTGTGGAGTACCTGGAACAGAGGAGACTCCCCGCTGGCGCTGGTCTCCGTCGGGCTGAGTGTGGTCGGCGCGCTGGCCTACTGGACGAGTTCCTTCACGGACCTCGTCATGGGCGACGTCTCGCTGACCACCGTCTATGTCGTGCTGACGTTGTCGGGTCTCGCTGCCGCGCTCGTAGCGATGTGGAAGACCGAGAAGCGGACCGCGGGCCTTACCGCTCTGGCAGTCGGAGTGGCCTCGTTCCTGCTGTTCTGGTACTTCAGCACCGACTCGCTGCCGCGTGAGCTGGCCACCTACAGCCCGCACATCGCGACCCTGCTGGTGCTCTCGTTGGCGTCGCAACGGTTGCGCGCGCCCGCCGGAGTCGGCAAGCAGTGGAGGGCGAGCCGGTCATGAGCGAACTCCGCGAGACGGACTGGGAGGCCCTGCGCGAGGCCGCCCGGGAGGCCATGCGCCACGCCTACGCGCCCTACTCGAACTACCCGGTGGGCGCGGCGGCGCTGGTCGACGACGGCCGGACCGTGAGCGGCTGCAACGTGGAGAACGCCTCCTACGGTGTGGGCCTGTGCGCCGAGTGCGGTCTGGTCAGCGCCCTGCACGCCTCCGGGGGCGGCCGCCTGGTGGCCTTCGCCTGCGTGGACGGGCGGGGTGAGACCCTGATGCCGTGCGGGCGCTGCCGTCAGCTCCTGTACGAGCACGGCGGGCCGGACCTGCTGGTGGACACGCCCGAGGGCATCTGGCCCATGGAGCGCGTCCTGCCCCAGGCCTTCGGGCCGCAGCACCTCGCCTGACGGGCGCAGCAACCACGATCGTCTCCCCGGTCGCCGGTCCACGGCGGCCGGGGAGACGTCGTTGCGCACCACCTCTTCACGACGGAAGGAACAGGACATGGACGTCATCGAGATCATCCGCGCCAAGCGCGACGGGGGGCGGCTCTCCCCGGAGCAGATCGACTGGGTGATCGGGGCCTACACGCGCGGCGAGGTGGCCGAGGAGCAGATGGCGGCGCTGGCGATGGCGATCTTCCTGCGCGGCATGGACCGCGGCGAGGTCGGCCGCTGGACCGAGGCGATGCTCGCCTCCGGCGAACGTCTGGACTTCACCGACCTGGCCCGCCCCACCACCGACAAGCACTCCACCGGCGGGGTGGGTGACAAGATCACCCTGCCGCTCACCCCCACCGTGGCGGCCTGCGGCGCGGCCGTCCCGCAGCTGTCCGGTCGGGGGCTCGGCCACACGGGCGGCACCCTCGACAAGCTGGAGTCGATCCCCGGCTGGCGGGCGTCGCTGTCCACCGAGGAGATGCGGGCGGTCATCACCGAGACCGGCGGGGTGATCTGCGCGGCCGGGAGCGGGCTGGCGCCCGCCGACCGCAAGCTGTACGCGCTGCGCGACGTGACCGGCACCGTGGAGTCGATCCCGCTGATCGCCGCCTCCATCATGAGCAAGAAGCTCGCGGAGGGCACCGCGGCCCTGGTGCTCGACGTCAAGGTGGGGTCGGGCGCGTTCATGAAGGACGCGGACTCCGCCCGCGAGCTGGCCCGCACCATGGTGGACATCGGCAACGACCACGGTGTGCGCACCGTCGCCCTGCTCACCGACATGGCCACACCCCTGGGCCGTCAGGTCGGCAACGCGCTGGAGGTCGCGGAGTCGGTGGAGGTGCTCTCGGGCGGAGGGCCCGCCGACGTCGTGGAGCTCACCGTGGCGTTGGCCCGGGAGATGCTCGCCGCCGCCGGGATGACGCCCGGTGAGAACGGGGTGAAGGACCCGGCCGAGGCACTGCGCGACGGCAGTGCGCTGGAGTCCTGGAAGGCGCTGGTGCGCGCTCAGGGAGGTGACCCGGACGCGCCGCTGCCGGTGGCCGCCGAGCGGCGGGTGGTGCCGGCCCCGGTCGGCGGGACGGTCACCCGGCTGGACGCCTACCAGGTGGGACTGGCGGCGTGGCGGCTGGGCGCGGGCCGGGCCCGCAAGGAGGACGCGGTCTCCTTCGGCGCGGGAGTCACCCTGCATGCCAAGCCGGGGGAGCGGGTCGCCGAGGGCGAGCCGCTGTTCACCCTGCACGCGGACGAGCCGGAGCGCTTCGACCGCGCCCTCCAGGCCCTGGAGGGCGCGGTCGGCATCGGCGCCGACGCCGGTGCCGCGCCGGGGCCGATCGTCATCGACCGGATCTCCTGACCCGTCCGGACCGGGGGCCGCGCCCGGGCGCGGCCCCTAGTTCGGCTCTAGTTCGGCATGGGCGGAAGCATCTGCTGCGGCGCGGCGTCCGGGACGAGCAGGAACGCGGCGGCCGCGACGAGCACGAACAGGACGCCGACCACCAGCGTCGCCGTGGCGGTCCAGCGCGCCCATGATCGGCTCCCCGCGTTGAGCAGGGTCAGGGCCAGGGCCGAGGCGAGCACGGTCAGCAGCGCCACCGCCCCGCCCATCCACAGCTGGGCCTCGATGGACCGGATCTGCCCGGCGTCGATCGGCTGCCCGCCGAGCATGATCATGCTGGTGAGGAGCTCCAGGAGCTGGCCTGAGGAGATGGTGACGGCGAGCAGGGCCACGCCGACGATGCTCAGCGTCTCGGTGGAGAAGCCGCCGCCGGGGCGCGGCTCGGGCTCCACGGCGACGAACGCGTACTCCTCGCCGTGCTCGGCCCCGGTGAACCCGTCCTCCGCGCTGTCGGCGGTCTCCGCCGTGCCGGTGTCCGCGGTGACCCCCGGCTCGAACTTCGGCTGCGGCGAGCCCTCCCCGGTGCTCGTGGTGTTCTCGGGCCTGTCGTTGTCTTCCGGTGCGGTACTCACGCGGCCAACGTACCCGCGCACACGGATAAGCGGGACCTAAGAATCACCAGCTCAGACCAGGGATACCGCCAATTTCCGTTCAGCCGGCGGCGACGGGCGGGGTCAGCAGCGCGTACGACAGGACCGTGAGCGCGACGAGGAGCACCCCCACCAGCACGGTCGCGGCGGCCAGGTGGAAGATCCACGGGCGCGTGTCGGGGCGGGACCGGAACAGGGCCGTGGCGGCGGACAGCACGGCCAGCGCCGAGAACAGTCCGGCACCGGTCAGTTCGCCCTGGACCGCGGGTCCGAGCGTGCCCTGGGCGCCGATCAGGGTCTGGGTGTTGAAGATCCCGATCAGCTGGGTGGAGAGCAGGGTGGTGGCGAGCAGCAGGACGCCCGCCACGCCGAAGGTCGCCGGGCCGAAGAGGGAGTCCCGGCGGCGTGCGGGCCGCCCGTCGAGGAAGGCCTCGGAGGCCTCAGAGCCGACGGCACGGGCCGGGGGCAGGGAGGTGTCCGGTGTGGTCGGCGCGGCGGCCTCGGGGGTCTCCGGGGACGTGGGGGTCACGTCAGGGGTGCTGGGGGACGCGGTGTCTTCTGAGGAGGTACTCACGCGCGCCAAAATACCCCGCGTTCGTCCCGGTTTCGGTCTCCGTAACCGGTCGAATGCGGCCGGTTCCGGCCATTTCGCCCGAGAGTGCCGTTCGCCGGAAAAACAATCAGAGGTGCTTGTTCTTTTGTGTGTCCGGTGTCACCCTCGTTCCCATGACCGCTACAGCAGCCCCTCCTCTGCGGATCGGGAACGCCTCCGGTTTCTACGGCGACCGGCTCGCGGCCGTCCACGAGATGCTCACCGAAGGACCCGTCGACGTCCTCACCGGTGACTACCTGGCCGAACTCACCATGGCCATCCTCGGCCGGGACCAGCTCGCCGACCCCGATCGGGGCTACGCCCGCACCTTCCTGCGACAGATGCGCGCGAGCCTGGCCACCGTCATGGAACGCCGGGTCCGCGTGGTCACCAACGCGGGCGGCCTCAACCCGCGCGGGCTGGCCGACCGCCTCACCGAGCTCGCCGACAGCCTCGGCTTCGAGCCCCGCATCGCCTGCGTCACCGGCGACGACCTCCTGTTCCGCGCCGAGGAGCTCAATCTCGGCACCCCCCTCACCGCCAACGCCTACCTGGGCGCCTTCGGTATCGCCCGCTGCCTCGACGCCGGGGCGGACATCGTGGTCACCGGTCGTGTCACGGACGCCTCCCTCACGGTGGGCCCGGCCATCGCCCACTTCGGCTGGACCCGGGACGACCTCGACGCCCTCGCCGGGGCCACCGCCGCCGGGCACGTCATCGAGTGCGGTACCCAGGCCACCGGCGGCAACTACGCCCTGGCGCACGAACTCCACGGCCGTGACCCCGACCACCCGGGGTTCCCGATCGCCGAGGTCTTCGCCGACGGCACCTCGGTCATCACCAAGCACGCCCGCACCGGCGGCGCGGTCACCGTGGGCACCGTCACCGCCCAGCTCGTCTACGAGATCCGGGGCGCCCGCTACCCCGGGCCCGACGTCACGACCCGCCTGGACACCGTCCGCCTCGACCAGGAGGCCGAGGACCGGGTGCGGATCAGCGGGGTCGAGGGGGAGGCGCCGCCCCCGGACCTCAAGGTCGGCCTGACCGGGATCAGCGGCTTCCGCAACGAGGTCGAGTTCCTCGTCACCGGCCTGGACGCGCCCGCCAAGGCGGCCCAGGCCGAGCGGCAGTTGCGCGCGGCCCTCGACGACCGGGGACCCGCCGACCTCCGGTTCGAGTTCGTTCCCGCCCGCGACCCCCACGGCGACACCCAGGACGACGCCACCGCCCGCCTGCGCGCGGTCGCACGCGACCACGACCCGGCCGTCATCGGCCGCCGCTTCGGCGCCGCCGCCGTCGAACTCGCCCTGGGAAGCTACGCCGGGTTCCACATCAGCGCGCCGCCCCGCGACGCCCGCCCGGACGGAGTCACGGTCACCCACGCGCTGGTGCCCGCGACCGAGGTCGAACACACCGTCATCACCCCCGACGGCGTGCGCGAACGCGTCGAACACCCCGTCCGCACCAGGACGCTCACCGAGGTCCCCGAGCCCCCGCTTCCGCAACCCCCGCCCGCGGGCCCCACACGCACGGCACCGCTCGGCCTGGTCGTGGGCGCGCGCAGCGGCGACAAGGGCGCCGACGCCAACGTCGGCGTGTGGGCCACCACCGACGAGGGCTGGCGGTGGCTGGCCCACACCCTCACCGCCGACGCCCTGCGCGAGCTTCTCCCCGAGACCGCCGACCTGCCCGTCACCCGCCACCTGCTGCCCGGCCTGCGCGCCGCCAACTTCTGGATCGAGGGGCTCCTCGCCCCCGGAACGGCCCGCCGTGAGGGGCTCGACCCCCAGGCCAAGGGGCTCGGCGAGTGGTTGCGCGCCCGTCGACTACCACTCCCCGAGTCGTTGTTGGCCGCGACCCGCGCGCCCGCCCCGCTGCCCGAGGAGGGCCCATGAGCGTCCTGACCTCCGCACTCGACACCCGGAGCCCGGCCTACGCCGAGGCCAGGGACACCATGACCGCCAAACTGGCCGAGCTGGACACGGAGCACGCCCGCGCCCTGGCCGGGGGCGGCGAACGCTACGTGGAACGGCACCGCTCCCGCGGCGGTCTCCTGGCCAGGGAACGGATCGAACTCCTCCTGGACGAGGGCAGTCCCTTCCTCGAACTCTCGCCCCTGGCCGCGTGGGGCAGCGACTTCCACGTGGGGGCCAGCGTCGTCACCGGTGTGGGCGTGGTCTCGGGCGTGGAGTGCGTGATCGTCGCCAACGACCCCACCGTGCGCGGTGGCTCCAGCAACCCGTGGACCCTGCGCAAGTCCCAGCGGGCCGGGGAGATCGCCGAACGCAACCGGATGCCCATGATCAGCCTCGTGGAGTCGGGCGGAGCCGACCTGCCCACCCAGAAGGAGATCTTCATCCCCGGCGGCGGCACGTTCCGCCACCTCACCCGGCTCTCCGCCGCCGGTATCCCCACCGTCGCCCTGGTCTTCGGCAACTCGACGGCGGGCGGCGCCTACATCCCCGGCATGAGCGACCACGTGGTCATGGTGCGGGACCGCGCCAAGGTCTTCCTCGGGGGACCTCCGCTGGTCAAGGCCGCCACGGGGGAGGAGAGCGACGACGAGTCCCTCGGCGGTGCCCGCATGCACGCCGAGGTCTCCGGGCTGGCCGACCACCTCGCCGAGGACGAGCGCGACGCGATCCGGATCGGCCGCCGCGTCGTGGCCCGCCTCAACCACGTCAAGGCCGGGCCCGCCCCGGCGCGCGCGGTCCGCGAACCCCTCCTGCCCGCAGAGGAGCTCCTCGGGATCATGCCGCCCGACCTCAAGGTCCCTGTGGACCCCCGCGAGGTCATCGCACGGGTGGTGGACGGCTCCGAGTTCGACGAGTTCAAACCCTCCTACGGACCCGGTCTGGTGACCGGCTGGGCCACCCTGCACGGGTACCCGGTCGGCGTCCTGGCCAACGACAACGGGGTGCTGTTCAGCGCCGAGGCGCAAAAGGCCGCCCAGTTCATCCAGCTCGCCAACCGCTCCCACACCCCGCTCGTGTTCCTGCACAACACCACCGGGTACATGGTGGGCGCCGAGTACGAGCAGGGCGGGATCATCAAGCACGGCTCGATGATGATCAACGCCGTCTCCAACAGCACCGTGCCGCACTTCTCGGTGCTCATCGGCGCCTCCTACGGGGCCGGGCACTACGGCATGTGCGGTCGCGCCTACGACCCCCGCTTCCTCTTCTCCTGGCCGAGCGCCCGCTCGGCCGTCATGGGCCCCAGACAGCTCGCCGAGGTCGTCTCGATCGTCGCCCGCGCCTCGGCCGCCAAGAAGGGCCAGCCCTACGACGACGACCAGGACGCCGCCATGCGCGAGCTGGTGGAGAACCAGATCGAGGCCGAGTCCCTGCCGATGTTCCTGTCCGGGCGGGTCTACGACGACGGCGTCATCGATCCCCGTGACACCCGCACCGTCCTCGGGCTGTGCCTGTCCTTCGCCAGCAACGCACCGGTCCGCGGCACCGACCGCTTCGGTGTCTTCCGAATGTGAGAAGGGGAGGACCATGACCCCCACCGAACCCGCCGCCCCCGCCGCGTCGCCCGCCCCGCCCACCGACCCCCGGGTACCCGGCCCCTCCACCGCGCCCATCCGGCCCGTCGGCACACTGCTGATCGCCAACCGCGGCGAGATCGCCCGCCGGATCATCCGCACCTGCCGGGCCCTGGGGGTGTCCGCCGTCGCCGTGCACGCCCCCGGAGAGGAGAACGCCGCCCACGTGCGCGAGGCCGACACCGCCGTCCGCCTGCCCGTTCCGGACGGGGGCGGCCCCGTGGACGCCTACCTCGACCCCGGTGCCCTCGTGGCCGCCGCCCGCACCGCCGGTGCCGACGCCGTCCACCCCGGGTACGGCTTCCTGTCCGAGAACGCCGACTTCGCCCGCGCCGTCACCGCTGCGGGACTCACCTGGGTGGGGCCCTCCGCCGAGGCGGTCGAGCGGATGGGTTCCAAGACCCTCGCCAAGGAGGTCGCCCGCGACGCCGGGGTGCCGGTCGCCGACGCCCTCGACCCCGCCGACGTCCGCGCCGACCACCTCCCCGTCCTCGTCAAGGCCGTCTCGGGAGGCGGAGGACGCGGCATGCGCGTGGTCCGCGACCTCGACTCCCTCGCGGCCGAGACCGCGTCCGCGCGGAGCGAGGCGGCCTCGGCCTTCGGCGACCCCGCCGTGTTCTGCGAGCCCTACGTGGAACGCGGCCGCCACGTCGAGGTTCAGGTCCTGGCCGACCAGCACGGCACGGTCTGGGCCGTGGGCGAACGCGACTGCTCCGTTCAGCGCCGCCACCAGAAGGTCCTGGAGGAGGCTCCAGCGCCCGGACTGCCGGAGCCCATCCGCCGCCGACTGCACGCGGCCGCACGCGACCTCGCCGCCGCCATCGGCTACACCGGGGCCGGGACCGCCGAGTTCCTGGTCCCCGTCACCGAACACGGCTGGGGAGACCCCGTCTTCCTGGAGATGAACACCCGACTCCAGGTCGAACACCCGGTCACCGAGTGCGTCACCGGCCTCGACCTCGTGGAGTGGCAGCTGCGCGTCGCCGAGGGCGAGCCCCTGCCCGACACCGGGCCGCCCGCCCCGCGCGGCCACGCCGTGGAGGCCCGGCTGTACGCCGAGGACCCCCTTGACGACTGGCGGCCCCGCACCGGCACGCTGCGCGCCTTCGAGGTCCCCGACGCCCGCTCCCGCTTCGCCCCGCTCGCCGAGCCGGGAGTCCGCCTCGACCACGGGGTGGAGGCGGGCGACACCGTCGGCACCGACTTCGACCCCATGCTGGCCAAGGTCGTCGCCTACGGCAGGGACCGCCGCGACGCCCTGCGCCGTCTCTCCGCCGCCCTGGCCCGCGCCCGCCTTCACGGGGTGGGCACCAACCGGGACCTGCTCGTCCGCGCCCTGCGCCACCCCGACCTCGCGCACGCCGACCGCAGGCCAGAGGGGCTGCACACCGGGTTCCTGACCGGCGACCGGCTCGCCGGGCTCGCCCGCCCCCTCGCCGACCACACCGCCGAGGACCTGTCCGCGCTCGCCGCCTCCCTCGCCGCCGTGGAGGCCGCCCGAGGGAGCGGCGTGCTCCCCGCGGGGGTCCCGGCCGGGTGGCGCAACCTGCCCTCGGCCCCGCACCGGCGCCGCCACACCACGCCCGAGGGCCGCGAGACCACCACGTCGTTCAGGTCCGTGCGCGGCACCCACCTGCCCGAACGGGAGGGGGTGCGGGTGCTCTCGGCCGCGCCGCAACGCGTGGTCCTGGAGGTCGACGGGCTCCGGCACGCCTTCGACGTGGACCGGGCCGGGAGCCGGGACGGGTCCGGCACCGACGTGTACGTGGACTCGTCCTTGGGAGCGGTCGTCCTCACCCCCGTGGACCCGCTCCCCGCCCCCGAGGCCGCCGTCGACCCCGGTGTCCTGCCCGCGCCCCTGCCCGGCACGGTCACCTCCGTGGAGGTCGCCGTGGGGGAGCGGGTCGCGCCCGGCCAGACCCTGCTGCGCATGGAGGCGATGAAGATGGAGCACCGCGTCACCGCGCCCGCCGCAGGGACCGTACGGGAGCTTCCGGTCGCCGCCGGGGACCGGGTCCCCGCAGGGGCACCGCTGGCCGTCCTCGACCACACCGACAACGAAGGGCCTGATCAGTGACTGGTGCCATGACCTTCAACGAACCCCCCGAACGCGTCGAACTGCGCGCCGCCGTCGCGGACCTGGCCGCGAAGTACGGCTCCGAGTACTACCGGGCCAGGGCGAAGGAGGGCGCCTACCTCACCGAGCTGTGGGAGGAGGCGGGCGGCCTGGGCTACCTCGGTGTCAACATCCCCGAGGAGTACGGGGGCGGGGGCGGCGGCATCGGCGACCTGGCCGCCGTCCTGGAGGAGTTCAGCGCGGCGGGCTGCCCCACCCTGATGATGGTGGTCTCCCCGGCCATCTGCGGCACCGTGCTGTCCCGCTTCGGCACCCCCGAGCAGCGTCGGCGCTGGTTGCCCGGCCTGGCCGCCGGAACCACCATCATGGCCTTCGCCATCACCGAACCCGACGCCGGGTCCAACTCCCACCGCATCACCACCACCGCGCGCCGCGACGGCGACGGCTGGGTGCTCAACGGACGCAAGACCTTCATCTCCGGGGTGGACGTCGCGGAGGCCGTCCTCGTCGTCGGGCGGGTCCAGGACGAGGACACCGGCCGCCTCTCCGCCGCCCTGTTCGCCGTCCCCGTCGGCACCCCCGGATTCACCTCCCAGCGCATCGAGATGGACCTGGTCAGCCCCGACCACCAGTACCAGCTGTTCCTCGACGACGTACGGTTGCCCGCCGACGCCCTGGTCGGCGACCCCGAGGCCGGGCTCCTCCAGCTCTTCGCCGGGCTCAACCCCGAACGCATCATGGCGGCGTCCCTGGCCACGGGCAGCGCCCGCCACGCCCTCGACAAGGCCGTGGCCTACGCCAAGGAGCGGACCGTGTGGCGCGACCGCCCCATCGGTTCCCACCAGGGGCTGGCCCACCCGCTGGCCCAGGTGAAGATCGAGACGGAGCAGGCCCGGCTGATGACCCAGCACGCGGCGCTCCGCTACGATTCCGGCGACGACGCGGGCGCCGGTGAGGCGGCCAACATGGCCAAGTACGCCGCCGCCGAGGCGTGCGTGCGGTCGGTCGACCAGGCGGTGCAGACCCTCGGCGGCAACGGACTGGCCAGCGGGTACGGGCTGGGTTCGGCGATCGCGGCCGCCCGCCTGGCCCGGATCGCCCCGGTGAGCCGGGAGATGGTCCTCAACTACGTGGCCCAGCAGTCCCTCGGGCTGCCCAAGTCGTACTGACACGGGAGAGAAGAGGGCGCGGTGGAGACGGCATCCGACCGGGAGCCGAGACAGGAACGCAGCCGGGCCACCCGGGCCCGGCTGCTCGACGCGGCGGTGGAGTGCCTGGCCGCGCGCGGCGTGGCGGGGGCGACCGTGGGAGCGGTCGCCGAGCGCGCCGGGGTGTCCCGGGGCGCCGCCCAGCACCACTTCCCCACCCGCGAGGACCTGCTGCTCGCCGCGCTGCGGCACATGGTGGACGTCCGGGGCGCCGAACTGCGGCGCAGGGCCGAGGCCGTCGCCGGAGGCCCCGGGCGCACGGAGGCGGTGGTGCAGATGGTGGTGGACGCGTTCAGCGGCTCCGGGTTCAACGCCGCCCTCCAGCTGTGGGCCGGGGCCGCCAGCGACCCCGCGCTGCGGGAGCGCGTCATCCCCCTGGAGGAACAGGTGGGACGCGAGGTGCACCGGGCGGCGGTGGAGCTGCTCGGCGCCGACGAGTCCGTGCCCGGCACCCGGGAGGCGGTCCAGGCCACCCTCGACCTCGCCCGGGGCCTGGGCCTGGCCAACCTCCTGACCGACGACGGACCCCGCCGTCGACGGATCGTCCGGCAGTGGGCCGCGATGCTCGACCAGGCCCTGGAGACCAGCCGGTAGGTTCGTACGGTGAGCGCCTACCACCCCGGAGTGGCGGGCGATTATGATCGAGGCCGGTGGTCGGGGGAACCCACCCCGGCGCCTCCTCACGACAGTGCTGCGGACGGGATGGTGGACCGGTGGGTGCGGATGCGGGTAGGGACCTCCCCGACCTGGCCAGACGGGCGGTGGACGCGTTCTCGGAGAGCGCCGCGCGCGGCAGGGACCGCGACGCGCTGATGGACACCGCGTTCGCGCGGTTGTTCGAGCTCTATCAGGCCACGACCGAGGCCGAGCGCGGATCACCGGCCGGGCAGAACTTCAACGCGACCCTGGCCGAGCTCCTCGTGAGCGGTAACAACCCGGTCCGGCTCAGCCTGTACGTGGTGCGCAGCCAGACCGCCGCCGAGCACGGTCGGCACGAGGGCTACCGCCCGGCCTGCTGGCGCCGGTCCATGATCCAGATCCTCGGCGACGCGTTCGTTCCCCTGGACCGCTTCCTGCGGCCCATCGATCTGGAGGCGCTGCCCCGGATCGACGACGCCCTGGAGGCGGTGGCCGCCGACGCCAGTCCGGCCACCGTCGAGGCGGTTCCCGCCTGGGTGCCCGAGACGCACTGGTGGTGGTGGGAACCGGCCCGTCAGCGCGGTGAGGAGACCCCTTCGCACACCCGCGCCGACAGCGGCACCCTGGACGCCGTCACGGACTGACCGGCGGTTCCCTCAGGGAGTCGAACCCGCCCCGGGCCGGGACCAGGTGCACCTCTCCGGGCCGTGCGGTGTCCACCGTCTCCTGGAGGTGCAGCATGAGCAGGTCGAAGGCCTCGACCAGGCCGCCGTCGCGCCGGGTGCCGAACGCGGTCACCGCGTCCTCGACCAGGTCGCGCAGGAGTGCCGTCAGGGCGGGCGGGTCCAGGTGCAGCACCAGGGACTCCTCCAGTTCCCGGCCCCGGAAGCAGACGATCCGTACCCCGCGCTCGCCGGGCAGCACCTCGGCCCGTCCGGCGGCCCGGTAGGTCACCGGAGCGCCGATGCCGCTGGGCCGGACCACGGTCTCGGCGCCCTCGCTCAACTCTCTGACCAGCAGGTTCCAGGTCTCGCGCTCGTCCATGCCCCCATGGTCACCCCTGAGGCCGTGTGACGCCAGAGGCGGGCGGGGTTCGTTTCTCAGCGCACGCCCCGAACGCCCCAGACGGCGGCCGCTCCCAGCAGGGAGACGATCCCGCAGATCGTGTACAGCACCGGGTAGCCGCCGAAGTGGACGACCACCGGACCGGCGAGCGCGGGGGCCACCACCTGCGGGCCGGTGCTCGCGATGTTGACGATGCCGAGGTCCTTGGCCCGTCCCTCGGCGGTCGGGAGCACCTCGGTGACCAGCGCGTTGTCCACCGAGAGGAAGACGCCGAACCCCACGCCGAGGACCACCGCGCACACCAGCACGGTGCCCCAGGTGGGGGACAGGGCCAGCGCGAACGCGGGCAGTCCCATCACGGCCCCGGCGAGGGCGACCAGGCCGCGGCGCCGCCCGATCCGGTCCGAGACCATCCCGGCGACCACGGTGGTGGCCACGACCGCCGTCGTGTACACGAGGATGAGCGTGAGCAGCCCGTCCGTGGCGGAGGAGCCGGGGAACAGCTCCTCGTAGCCCACGGCGTCGCGCAGGAAGTAGAGCAGGTAGAGGACGAACATCGCGTTGCCGGTGCCGATGAGGAACCGGGTGAGGAAGGCCCACGCGAAGTCCGGGTGGCGGCGGGGGGAGACCCACAGGCTCCGGACGAGGTCGCGCCAGGGCGGTCGGGCCGCACGCGGCAGCGGGGGGTCGGGGGAGAGCAGGGCGAAGGGCAGCGCGCACACGAGGGTGAGCACGCCCAGGAGCGCGTACCCGGGCGAGATCTCGGTGACGACCACGGTGACCAGGAGGACGGCCGCGACCACCCCCGCCGACTGGGGGATGCCGATCCATCCGGAGACCGCCCCGCGCTGGCTTCGGGGCACGTGGTCCGGGACGGCGGCGAGCAGGGTGGCGTTCAGGCAGGACAGCGCGGTCTGCACGAAAGCCCAGCCCAGCAGGACGCCGCCGACGCTCTCCTGCGCGCCGAGGACGACCAGCCCGACACCGCCGAGCAGGGCACCGGCCAGGACCCAGGGCCGTCGGCGGCCCAGGGGGCCGGTGGTGCGGTCCGACAGCGCTCCGGCCAGCGGGGTGGCGACCATGGCCATGGCCGCGCCGATCCCGGTGACCCAGGCCAGGGCGGTCTCCTTGTCGGTGGGGCTGACCCGGCTGATCTGTTCGGGCAGCAGGACCTGGAGGGGGCCGAAGAAGGCCATCCACATGCCG
Source organism: Nocardiopsis sp. NPDC006938 (assembly GCF_042869555.1). Taxonomy (NCBI): domain Bacteria; kingdom Bacillati; phylum Actinomycetota; class Actinomycetes; order Streptosporangiales; family Nocardiopsidaceae; genus Nocardiopsis; species Nocardiopsis sp. NPDC006938. The sequence continues at coordinate 74,544 of NZ_JBIAGA010000018.1, forward strand.
AGGTTGGCCAGGCTGATCCCGGCCACCCACAGGGCGCGGACGTCGCGTGTGGGTTCGGCGAGGGCGCGGGGCGGCGCCGGGGGTGTGCGCACGGTGTGACCCACCTAACATGAGGTTGGTTCATGTTAGTCCGGTCGGGTCGGCGGGGGAAGGGCGCGGGGCGATCCCCTGGCATCTAGTCAAGTTTGACTAGTACTGTGGAGGGATGACGGAGACCATGCGCCCCAACGAGACCACCGTGCCCGGCCTGCACACCCACGACCCCCAGGCCACGCTCGAGTTCTACGAGTCACTCGGCTTCGAGGTCACCTGGAAGCAGCTGAAGCCCTACGTCTACCTGGCGTTCCGGTGGAGCGGGTTCGAGCTCAACTACAGCGCCGCGCCCAAGAACCTCGACATCGCGGAGGAGAACACCGGCGGAGCGCTGGTGATGGTCGACGCCGTGGCCCCCTACCACGAGGCCGTCACCGCGGCCATGCGCGCGGCCCACGGCAAGGTGCTCTCCCGGGGCCTGCCGCGTGTCACGCGGCTGCGGCCCGGCGCCAGCCGCTTCACCCTGATGGACCCCTCCGGGAACAGCCTCATCTTCATCCGGCGCGACGAGCCCGAGGGCCTGGACTACGGCGGCTCGTCCGAACTGGAGGGCGTCGCCAAGGCACGTGACCAGGCGCGGATCTACCGCGAGTTCAAGAACGACGACCGCGCCGCCTACCGCCACCTGAAGTCCGCCCTGCGCAGGCACGCCGCGACCGCCACCGCCGTGGACCGGGCCCTGGCCCACGCCACCCTGGTCGAACTGTCGCTGGCCCTGGACGACCCGGACCAGGCACGGACCTGGCGGGCCGAGCTCGCGGCGGTGGAGCTCACGGAGGAGGAGCGCCAGCGGGTCGAACGGGAACTGGACCACGCGCTGCACCTGGAGGAGTGGCGGGACGGCGACGGCCTCCGGGGGTGAGGACGGGGCACCCGGCACCGGGGGTCAGCCCCCGGTGTCGGGCGCCAGCACCCCCGCGAAGGGGGTGCCCCCCTCACCGGAGAACGTGTACGCGCCGCCCTCGATCCGCGCGACCAGCCCCCGGGTCCACGCGGTCTCGGAGTCCGAGGTGTGCACCCACAGGTCCATGACCTCGCCGATGTGCCCCAGCGGTTCCGGGCCCCGGTCGGGGTCGTAGTACCGCACCACCTCGGACCGCCAGCGCTCGAGCCCCGCCAGCCGCCTTCGCAGCAGGACGAGGACCTCCTCCCGGGGCAGGTCCACGGCGAAGCCCAGCCCCGCGGCGAGCACGTCCGGCCGGGTGTCGTGCGACGACAGCGCGGAACGGAGCAGGGCGAAGTACGCGTCGGCGCCACGACCGGTGATCTCGTACTCCACCCGGGGCGGCCCCCCGGCGGTGGACGGCGCGACCTCGTGCGCCACCAGCAGTCCCTGCCGGGCCATTTGCTTGAGCGCGTGGTAGACCGATCCGGGCTTGGCGTTCGACCACTCGTGCGCGCCCCACGCCTCCAGGTCGTTGCGGACCTGGTAGCCGTGGGCCCGCCCGTGGAGCCGGACCGCCCCGAGCACCAGCAAGCGGATGGCCGACATTCCCGCACCCCTCACCCCGTGTGGTCAACGCCGACCAGCCTACGGGGTGAGGGGAGGGGTGGGCCGGTCAGGCCTCCCGGCCGGCGGCCAGCTGCTCCTCCTGGCGCCGGTGCTCGGCGCCCAGCGCGATCGGCGCGCCCAGCCACTCGTCACGCAGGCCGAACGCGTCGACGAGCTGAACCGCGTACGGACGCAGCCCCCGGCACAGGTCGTTCACGGCGGAGGTGACCGCCTTGGTACGGGCCGTGGAGAGCCGCTCGTGCTCCAGGAACCACGCCCGGTCCTCCTCGATCACCGACAGCACGTACAGGTCGCACAGCCGGTTGAGCAGCTTGGCCGTGGACTGGTCGCCGCAGCGGTCGATGCCCGCCACGAACGCCTCCAGCACGATCCGGTCCATGTGCGCCCGACCGGCCGCGAGCACGTGGTCCTGGGCCGCGTTGAACGCCTCGAACGCGTCGCCGCCGTCCTTTCCGGCCCGCCGCAGCCGTCCCGCGAGACCCTCGATGACGTGCTTCTCGCGGTCCTCCAGCAGCTCCAGGTGCCAACCCCGGTTGTACAGGCTCCCCTCCCGGCCCGGTGACGCGGCGACCAGCCTGTCGATCAGCGGGATCGCGGCGGTGCGCTCGATGACCGTCTCGAACACCTTCCCCGCCATGAACCGGGCCAGGCCCAGCTGGTCGAGGTCGCCGAAGGAGTCCTTGAAGTTGGTCAGCAGCGCCTTGGTGAGCTGCTGCAACAGGACCGTGTTGTCGCCCTCGAACGTGGTGAAGATGTCCGAGTCCGCCTTGAGCTGCGGAATGCGGTTCTCCGACAGGTAGCCGGCGCCGCCACACGCCTCGCGGCAGGTCTGGATGGTCTCGGTTGCGTGCCAGGTGGCGACGGCCTTGAGCCCGGCGGCCCGCGACTCCAGCTCGCGCTGGGCGTGCTCGTCGCGCTCCGCGGACCGCGACAGCTCGTGCAGGCGGGTGACCAGCTCCTCCTGGGCGAAGTGCAGGCCGTAGGTGCGGGCCAGCGCGGGCAGGAGCTTGCGCTGGTGCGCCAGGTAGTCGAGCACGCGCACCTCCCGCTCCGGCTGGGAGTCCGTGGCCGGACGGGTGAACTGGCGGCGGGTGTCGGCGTAGCGGATCGCGATCGCCAGCGACGCCTTCGTGGCGGTGCCCGCGCCGCCCGCCACACTGATGCGGCCCCGGATCAGCGTGCCCAGCATGGTGAAGAACCGGCGGTTGGGGTTCTCGACGGGACTGGAGTAGGTGCCGTCCGCGGCCACGTCGCCGTAGCGGTTGAGCAGGTCGGTGCGGGGCACGCGCACCCCGTCGAACCACAGGCGGCCGTTGTCCACACCGTTGAGTCCGGCCTTGGGGCCGCAGTCCTCGATGGTCACCCCGGGCATCGGAGCGCCCCCGGCGTCCCGGATCGGCACCATCAGCGCGTGCACGCCGTGCTCGTCGAGCCCGCCCCCGGAGTTGGGGGTGCGCAGCTGGGCGAAGACCACGGCCATGCGGCCGTCGCGCGCGGCGTTGCCGATGTAGTCCTTGCGCGCGGCCTCGTCGGGGGTGTGGACCACGAACTCCCCGGCCTCGGGGTCGTAGGTGGCGGTGGTGCGCAGCCGCTGCACGTCCGAGCCGTGTCCGGTCTCGGTCATCGCGAAGCAGCCGGGCAGCGCCACCGTCATGACGTCGGGCAGGTACCGGCGGTGGTGGGATTCGGTGCCCAGGGCCCGGATGGCGCCGCCGAACAGGCCGAACTGCACACCCATCTTCACCATGAGGGACATGTCCGCGACGAGCATCTCGAAGGCCACCACCGAGGCGCCGATGTCGTCGGTGCCCCCCACGGACTCGGGGAAGCCGTAGGCGGGCACGCCGGTCTCGGCCAGCGCCATGAGCTGGCGGAGGGTGCGGGCGCGGTGGTCCTCCACCGACAGGCCGTACACCGGGGCGAACTCCTCGCCGCGGATGACGTCGCGGGCGCGCTCGCGTACGTGGGCCCACCGCCCGTCGAGCAGGCCGCGCAGTTCGGCCTCGTCCAGTTTCAACAGAGCCTGTTCGCTCATGTGCTCCCCCTGTGGTCGTCGTTGACGCGACCCTCACCTGTTACCACTCCGCGCCGGAGGGCTGCCGAGTACACGCCCGGGTCACGGGTGTGTGGGTCCCAACGTAGGGGGTGGCAGGCGGAACTTCTCCTTCGACTGTTTGTGGTCGAACGAGAACGGTATTCACTGACCAGGACGGAGGTGGTGGAGTGCGGGAAAGGGAAGCGGGTGTGGTGGACGGTCACGACCGGGGGCGGCCGCCCCCCGGGCGCGTCCTGGTGGCGGGGTGGTTCTCCTTCCTGCACGGGGAGGCCACAGCGGGCGACGTCGGCGCTGCCGAGGCGGTGGGCGCCGCGCTGCGGTCGGCCGGAATCGGGCACGACGTCGCGTGGAGCCCCGTCTTCAGACCCGGGGGCCTCTCCTTGAACGAGGCGGAGCGGCGTGACTACTCCGCGCTGGTCTTCGTCTGCGGGCCGGTCAGCGGTGAGCAGGTACGCGACCTGCACCGGCGGTTCCCGCGGTGCCGACGCGTCGCGGTGGGCGTCTCCGTGGTGGACCCGGGCGATCCCGCCTTCCTCGGCTTCGACACGGTCCTGCCCCGGGACGGAACGGGGGCACGGCCCGAGCGCGATCTGGCGCCCGGCGCTCCGAGGAGGGGGCGGGAGCTTCCGGTCGTCGGGGTGATCCTCGCGCCGGGGCAGCCCGAGTACGGTGCCCGCGCGGCTCATGACCGGGTCCACCACACCTTGGGCGCGTGGTTGGTCTCCAAGGACTGCGCCCGTGTGTCCCTCGACACCCGACTCGACCGAGCCGACTGGAGGCACTGCGCGGACCCCCGTCAGTTCGACGGCCTGGTGCGCCGCACCGACCTCGTGGTGACCACTCGCCTGCACGGTCTCGCCCTTGCCCTGCGCAACGGTGTGCCCGCGCTCGCGGTGGACCCCGTCGTCCACGGGGCGAAGGTCGCGGCGCAGGGCTGGGCCTGGGACTGGCCGGTGCTGACGGTCGCGGACCACGTCCGGGGCCCGGACCCCGCTTCGCTGGACCGGTGGTGGGAGTGGTGTCTGGAAGAGGGGCGTGTCGAAGCCGGACTCAGGGCGGCGGACACGGTCTCGCCGCTGGGGGGCCGACTGGTGGAGGTTCTCCGTGGAGAGGGGACCGTCCTCGGCGGGAGTTGAACGGTCCGCGTGCGCACGCCGTGCCGGAGTCCCGGCATCCGTCGACCGGAGGCGGTCAGACGGCGATGCCGCGCAGGGGGACCGGTGCGGGGGCGGGTACGGCGGTGGGGACCGGCGCGGCGTCGACACCGTTCAGCAGGGTGTCCAGGGAGAGGCCGAGGGTGGCCGCGACGGCCGCGACGGTGAAGAAGGCCGGGGTGGGGATGCGGCCGCCCTCGATCTTGCGCAGGGTCTCCACGGAGATCCCCGCGTGGCGGGCCACGTCCACCATGGTGCGGTCGCCGCGCGCCTCGCGCAGGAGGGCGCCCAGGGCGCGGCCGCGTGCGATCTGCTCTTCGGACAGCGGTTCTCGAACCATGCGCCGAGTCTATCCCGCCCGCTCGGAGTCGTATAGAAATACCGGTATAGTCATTCGCACACCGTCCCGGAAACACCGTCCCGGAAAGGGAAACACGTGGTCGAGATCAAGACCCCCGAGGAGATCGCCCTCATGCGCGAGGCCGGACGCGTCGTCGCCCGAGCGCTCGCCGCCGGCCGCGCGGCCGCCGCACCGGGCCGCACCACCGCCGACCTCGACCGCGCCGCCGCCGAGGTGATCACCGAAGCGGGCGCCGAGCCGCTCTTCCTGGGCTACCAACCGGCGTGGGCGCCCACGCCCTTCCCCGGGGTGGCCTGCGTGAGCGTCAACGACGAGATCGTCCACGGGGTCCCCGGCGACCGGGTCCTGCGCGACGGCGACCTGGTCAGCCTGGACTGCGGGGCGCGGCTGCGCGGCTGGTCCGCCGACGCCGCCGTCAGCTTCGTGGTGGGCGAGGCCGACCCGGCCGACCTCGCGCTGATCACCGCCACCGAGGCAGCCCTGGCCCGGGGCATCGCCGCCGCGCGGCCCGGCGACCGCGTGGGCGACATCGGACACGCCATCGCGACCGAGGCCCGCGCCGCCGGGTACGGGCTCACCGCCGACCACGGCGGACACGGCATCGGACGCACCATGCACGAGGCGCCCGACATCGCCAATGACGGACGCCCCGGCCGTGGGTACCGGCTGACCCCGGGGCTGGTCGTGGCGATCGAACCCATGCTGGTCCGCGGCGGCTCCGACGGCTACGCGCACGGCGACGACGGATGGACCGTGCTCAGCGACGACGGCACCAGGGCCGCCCACTGCGAACACACCGTGGCCGTCACCGAGGACGGTCCGGTGGTACTCACCCTTCCCTGAGGGCCGGTGGGGGTCCCTGAGGGCCGGTGGGGGTTCGCCCGAAACCCCCACCGGCCGCCCCGCGCGGGGTCACACCAGGCCGGGGAGCTTCAGCTCCAGGGTCCCGCCGTCGGCGTCCAACACCGCCGGAACCCCCAACGGCACGGTGAGCTGTGCGGCGCAGTGCCCGAAGTCCAGACCCCACAGCACCGGGACCCCCAACGGCTCCAGACGGTCCCGCATCAGCTCGGCGACGACCTTCAGGTCGGGCGGACAGTCCGTCCACGTACCCAGGGCCACCCCGGCCACACCGTCCATCCACCCGGTCCGCAGCAGGTGGGTGAGCATCCGGTCCAACCGGGCCGCGTCCTCGTTGACGTCCTCCAGCACCAGGATGCCGCCCGCCGCCGACAACCGGCTGTGCGGCGTGGCCAGACCGTCGTTGAGCAGGCTCAGGTTCCCGCCGAAGGTCACCCCCGACGCCCGGCCCGGCACCAGGGCCCGCGTGTCCGGCGACGTCAGCAGCGTGCGCAGCTCCGGGGAGAACAACGTGGTGCGCAGCTCCCGCTGCGCCACGTCGTCACCCACGAAGTAGCGGGTCCCCACCACCGGGCCGTGCACCGTCGCCACACCCAGTTCCACGGCGAACGCCTCGTGCAGCGCGGTGATGTCGCTGAACCCGACCAACGCCTTGGGCGCGGCCCCCCGCATCGCCCCGAAGTCCAGGTGGTCCAGCATCCGGTGCGCGCCGTCACCGCCGCGCGCGCAGAACACCGCCCGTACACCGGGATCACACCACGCCGCCTGGAGGTCCCCGGCCCGGTCCCGGTCCTCACCCGCCAGGTACGGCAGCACCGGATGGCGGTCGCGCACGTGCGGGGCCAGCTCGACCTCCAGACCCCACCCGCGCAGCACCTCCACCGCCGCGTCCAGCTGCTGCTCCGGAACCGGGCTGCACGGAGCGACCAGGCGCACCCGGTCACCCACCCGCAGCCTCGGCGGGCGGGTCAGAGCCCGCGCCCTCCGGGACTCCTCCAGGGGCTCGGGGCCCCCGCCGCGCACCTCGGTCACCGACTCACCCACGTTGGTCCCCATCCCCTCGTCCGTGCCCGCTCACGCGCGCAGGAAGCTGTCCAGCACGCGCACTCCGAACCGGAGCCCCTCCAACGGCACCCGCTCGTCCACCCCGTGCAGCAGGCCCGGGTAGTCGACGCCCCCGGGCAGCCGCATGGGGGAGAAGCCGTAGCAGTCGATCCCCAGCCGCGCGAACACCTTCGCGTCCGTCCCCCCGCCCAGACACACCGGCACCACCAGACCCTCCGGATCGTGCGCCAGGACCGCCGCGCGCAACGCGTCGAAGGCGGGCGAGTCCACCGGGGCCTCCACCGGCGGAGAACCGTGCGCGTACTCCCACTCCACACGGTCGCCGGTCAGCGCGTCCATCGTCTCCTCGAACCGCTCCCGGCCCCCGGGAAGGACGCGGCCGTCCACACCCGCCGTCGCCGTACCCGGCACCACGTTCACCTTGTACCCGGCCGAGAGCATCGTCGGGGCGGCGCTGTTGCGCACCGTCGCCGACACCAGCGGCGCCGCCGTGCCGAACTTCGCCACCAGGGCGTCCACGGCCTCGTTGGTCGCGGTGTCGCCCGGTACGCGCTCCACCTCCAGCGCCCGCGCGATCGCGTCGATCGCCTCCTCGGTGACCGGGGTCAGGTGCAGCGGCCAACGGTGCTGGTCGACACGGGCCACCGCCGCCGCCAGCGCGCCCACCGCGTTGTCGCGCGGCGGCCGCGAACCGTGCCCGGCCGTCCCGTGGGCACGCAGCGTCAGCCAGGCGCTGCCCCGCTCGGCCGCGCCGATCGGGTACAGCCGCACCGGGTCGCCCACGGTGGTCCGCGCGTGCACGGTGTGGCCGCCGCCCTCGCCGATCGCCACCGCGCAGCCCTCGAACAGGTCCGCGTGACCGCGCACGAGGTAGTCGGCACCGTAGGCGGCACTGTCCTCCTCGTCCGCCACGAACGCCAGCACGATGTCGCGTCGGGGACGCAGGCCCGTCCGCGCCCAGTACCGGACCACGGCGGTCACCATTCCCACCGTGTTCTTCATGTCCACCGCGCCTCGTCCCCACAGCGAGGGGACACCGGTCACCGGACAGTCCGCGATCTCCCCGGCGAACGGCGGGAACGTCCAGTCGTGCCCGTCCGCGGGCACCACGTCCAGGTGCCCGTGCACCAGCAGGGCCCGCGCGTCCGGATCGGTCCCGGGCACGCGCACCACCACGTTCGCGCGCCGGTCGGCGGACTCGAGGACCACCGGCGACAGCCCGGCCTCCCCGAGGGCCTCGGCCGCGAACTCGGCGGCGGCGCGCTCGTCGCCCACGCCCCGTCCGTGGTTGGTGGAGTCCCGCCGGATCAGTTCCCGGGTCAGGTGGACGGCGTCCTCTCCCGCCTCGGACAGCGCGGTCTCTCTGTCCGTCAGGGAGGTGTTGGTGTGGCCCACGGGCTCGGCCTCTCTCAGGGTGCGGGGGTCGTTCACTTCAGTCAGTTCTACCGGCTCGCGATCCCGCGCGAGCGCAAGTCACCCGTAGTCCTTCTCCATGGCGTTCGAGACCAGGGTGCAGACGGCCTTGAACGTCCGGATCATCTCGTAGGCGTCGGGTGACGTGTACTCGACGCGTCGCGGGGCCGTACGCGTCACCCCGGGCACGATCGCGGCCGCCTGCGCCAGCTGCGCGGAGTCAACCTCGACCTCCAGCGTCTTCGGCGAGCGCTCCACCGCCTCGCCCCGCCCCGCCAGGGCCACCGCGCCCCGCGCCGCCTCACGGATGTCCGCGGCCGTCCGCGCGGGCGTACGGCACCGGGCCGCGTACCGGCTCACGTGGTCCTTGACCGCCACCGTCGGAGCCGAGGGCGCGTACCGGGCCGCGTCCGCGCAGGCCAGGTCGTCTCCGGTCACCAGGATCACGGGGGTGCCGTACTCCGCGACGACCGCCGCGTTCAGGTAGCCCTCGCTCGCCACGTGGCCGTCCAGCCACACCCCGGTGAGCGCGTTCGGCAGGTAGGTGTGGGCGAGCACGCCGTCCTCGCCCGCCGCGCAGTGGTATCCGAGGAAGACGATCCCGTCGACGTCCCCCGACTGGACGCCCTCCACCATGGAGAGTTCCTTGTGGCGCCCGGTGATCATCGTGGCCCGGTCGTCCAACCGCTCCAGGAGCAGGTTGCGCATGGTGGAGTGGGCCTCGTTGACGAGCACCTCGGTGGCGCCGCCCTCGAACAACCCGCCGATCGCGGCGTTGACGTCGCTGGTGAACAGGGAACGGCAGCGCTGCCACTGCTCGGTCCCGGGCTCGCAGTCGGCGGGCCAGGTGACGCCGGTGGCGCCCTCCATGTCCGCGGAGATGAGGATCTTCATCCAGCAGACCCTAGCCTTCCGCGCCGGAGAAGGGGAGACCCTGTGCGGCCCCGCTGGAGGGGCGCCGTCCGGTCCGGGTGGCGCTCCCGCGTCCGCGGTACCCCGCGAACGTCAGCGTGTGCGCCCGACAGTTCCTCCCATGATCGGATGAAACGCCCGAGTGTCGTCCCCGCGGGGATTCCGTCAGGGCCTGACCGGGTGCACGGGTCCGCCTCCGCGTGTGGGTCCGCCTGGTGTCCGCCTACGGAACCACCCACCGCCCGTCGGCGGGCCAGCGCCCCACACGCGGAGTCGCGCGCGTCTCCAACGCCAGCACGGCCGCCTCGCGCACCTTGTGGTCCGGGTCCCGGGTCATGCGGGACAGGAGCGCGTCCACCCCGGGGACGGTCCAGTCCGCGATGGTCTCGGCGAGGGTGGCGCGCACCAGGGGCTCGGGGTGGCCGGTCAGGGAGGCTATCCGGTCGAGGGGCCCGCGCCGCCGCCTCCCGATCAGGGCCAGGGCCTCGCGCAGCGCCGCCGTGTCCCGGCGTTCGCAGGCGTCGGCGACGAGGTCGATCGGCAGGGGGGCGTCGCGCGGATGGGGGCGGGTCTCGGCCAGTCGGCGGACCTCTCGGATGCGGTGGACCTCACTGCGGCCCACTCGTCGAGGTATGAAGACCTCCCAACCCCGGGGCTCGGGGAGTCCGGCGACGATGCGAACGGCCTCCGCCGCCCCCATGCGTCGGGGCCCGTCGCTGTCATCGTAGTGACCCACGGTGACCGGTTGCTCGTCGGCCAGGGTCAGGTACACACCGACCAGGCCGCGTGGGCCGTGGTGGCCGGTCAGCTCGCGCAGCCACTGGTGGGTCACGGTGTAGGACGGGAGCACGGGGAAGCAGTACACCCCGGGTGTGCCTCCGGGCCCTGTGGCGGTGTCCGGACCGGACCTCCGGACCCGGGAGATGTTGGCGCGGGGGGTCAGGTGGACGAACATCGCCATGGCTTGGTTCCTGTGTGTAGATGGGACGTGACGGTGGGTTGATGGTGTCGGGGATCAGTCAATCCACAACAGCGCTCCTGACGCAGGGGTTTTCCGGGTTTTCCTCGCCCGTTCGGTGCCGAATCCGTGGTGGGGCCCGGTGTCCGGAGCTCACCGGTGCGGCCCCCACGTGGCGGGGCCCGGCTCGTGGGGGCCGGGTGCCGTTACGGGCCGTCGGCTCCGTGGGCGCCGCGCGAGTGAGGGCCCCGGCGCCCGTCGGCGGCCAGGGTCCTGAAGAGGGGGGCGTCAGGTGGTCGACCGGTCGCCCCGGACGCGAACGCGGTGTACCCGGGGTCGCCGATGCCGGGGTGTCCGAGTTCGCGGTGGCGCGAATCCCGCACAGCATAGGATGCCGTGTCGTCACTGTGTGTTCCCGATCCGACACACGAAACTCGGGGACTGCCCCGGCCGACCTGACCGCCCCGGCCGCGTGCGGGCCCCACCAGGCCTCCGACTGGAGGGCGTGTGCCCTGCCCGAGAAGCCGGGGTGGGGCCTGTGATCCCGCCCGCCCAGACGGCGGCGCCCCTCGGAAGGCGTCGCCGTACTCCTGTGCGGCCCGCTCGGGGCGGTCCTCGCTCCCGGAGCCCATGCCCAGGTGGAGCGGACGTCCTTCTCCGCCGTGAAGTGCCCCCTGCGAAGAGTGGTCTGTCAGGCTCGGGTGGTGCGTCTCCATAATGGGTAATGGAGCACCCCTGCCAACATGAGGAAATCACCTCTTATTTCGAAGTGATGATCCCATGAATCGCTTCCTCTGCTGTCGGTGGTCGTCATTGTCATGACGTTAGGTATGCGTATGGTTCGTGATTCGCTGCGCTGCTACGCTGGTGGTCGGTGACCTACCAGGGAGGATCTTATGGTCATTGCCGAATTGCCTGCGCAGGGTCAAGGAATGCGTTCCATCGGGCGAGAAGCGTCGGACGAATACGATGCTTCACCGTCTCGTCTTCGTGATCGTGTCGCGGAGGCCCTGAAGAATGCCAGGATCAGGGGGAGGGGCATACGGTTCCTCGATTTCCCGGAAAGTCGGGTGCCGCGGGCCCTGAGGCGGCGCGCTCGCGAGCTCGGTTCAGCCGTCTTCTTCGAGCCGATTCCAGGGGAGCCTGGTGAGTATGTGGTGGCGGCGGTTCGGGAGAGCGGTGACCCGGGATCTGAGCCTCAGTTCGACATTTTCGGGCTGGGAGACGCCAAGGACATCCTCGGGGTTAAGAATGACAAGCTTTCCACTATGCGTAGAAGAATTCTGAGTTCGCACGAGATCTGGGGTGAACCGTCCAGAGAATCGGAGGGCGGGGTCGACAGTGGGCGAGGCGAAAATAAGTTTCGCTATCGGGAGTTCACCCTCGAGCGGCAGGCCGCGTTGGAGGGAGGGTTGAAGAACATCCCCTCGGCTGTCGAGGAACGCTTCTGGGCTGGTGGCTACAGCAATGAAGAAGTAAGGGCTTCCCTAAAGAGCCTCACTGAGATGAGTGGTCTTCTGCATCAGTATGCACGCCGCCTTGGTGTGGATAAGGTTCGCGAATACTACAGAATAGCTGACGCGGCTTTCGGTGCCCTTCCTCGCTTTCATGGTGATTACAGTGACATCGAGGGAGAGGTGGCAGAGGCCAGGAGCAGGTACCAGGAGGACAGGGCCCGAGTCGATGATCTGGTGGTTGTGCCCAACTCTCCTTCGGGAAAAGGGCTGAAGGATGGGAAAGGCCGTACTCGGAGGCCGCGTCATCGTACCTTGGACGAGAACAACTGGTATTGGAATATGGGTGAGCGGGGTTGGGGTGAGGAGTCCAGCAGTGATGTGGAACGGGCTGTGGCGAAGTGCTACCCGCGGGAATCCTCACTGGAGGACATGGGCGTTGATTCAGCATCAGTGATGCGGTCTTTCCAGGACCTCAAGTCTCCCTTCCCACTCCGCCGCTTCCAGGGGCTCATTGTTCCTGCTCTCCTCAAATCTCAAAAGGCATGCCACATTACTGAGGTCAGTCCTCAGATATCCGGCCACTATCTGGTTGATGAGCGAAAGAACCCATCAGTCCGTATCCCGACGGGTATGCTCAGAACGCAGGTCTTCGAGAACGCGGGTTTCGCGCTGGTGACCGCGCAGACTCTGGACGAGCTTCCCGACGATGGCACGGGGGTTCCGAGATACAAAACCGTGCTGCTGGGTACCATGCCGTTGGACGAGAACACCCGTAAGCCTCTCGGAACGGACCGTATCCTGCACAGGGCCGAGAAGCTGCTTCTTGCCGAAGCGGAGAGGCAGGGCGTCGCGCCGACCGAGATTGGCCGCCTGGAAAACTCTCCCTACCTCGTTCACCCCTCGGTGGATGAGAAGACGGGCCAGATTTGGCCGGTCAGCGAGAGCGACGTCGATCCCCTGGGGGCGGTGGAACCCGCCAAGGTGGAAGACCGCAAGAACGCTCAGGCCGGGAGACGGGAACAGGTCCAGGCGTCCAGTCAAAACGGGCACCGAGGCGGTGACACGGCACAGAAGAGCAGCCGGACGGGCGACCATTTGTCCCGATTGGCCAGCAGTGCTTCGAACAGTTCGGGTGCGAAGAGGCCGGACTCCCGCGGCTCGGAGCCGGGCCTTGGGTGAGGATACCGCAGCAGTCCTCCTGCACCCGGGCCGCCCGGCCAACGAACGCTCGACCGATACGAACCTCGAGTCCGCATGGTGAGGATCTCCGCGCCCTGAGCCGGTGGTGACCAGCGCTCGAACAACGCCGCCCTCCTCCCCGGGTGGCGGTGTCGCATCGTATCGCGCGTCCGCGCGCGGCGATTCCCCTATATGGCGAGCCCGTCCCGGTGGAGGGGGTGCCGGGATCTTCTCGAAAACGGATTCCATCTACCGCTCCTTTGCATCACATCCTGGTCTGAGTTCAGCAGAAGCGGAGGAGCTGGAAGGGTTCCGGGGAGAATACGAGAAGATGAGGAGGATGGTGCATCATCTCGTGACCCCGCTGCCTCGTTTTGCTGGACAGAAGTTGAAAAAGCCCGATGAGTACTCGATCGTCGGTGTTCCCCAAGAGGAGATCTCTGCATACCAAGAGCGCTTGAGGGACAGGACGACTCGGCCCATTTCGCCGAGTGTCTATCACAGTAGTCTGGGGAGATTCGCTCCCCACAGGGGGTCCTTGTATGGCATGGGAAGCGAGCCCGACTCGGTGCTCCGGGAGTACGGGCGCCGTGGCGGAGGCGACGAATCACCCCTGTCACCCGCGCGTTTCGGCACGCTTCTCGCGGCACTCCTGCACGCTCGGAGCGACCACCAAGCGGAACATCCTCCCGAGTATCTGGTCGATGATCGTAGGAACCCGAAGGTCCGCTTCCCGGACGGGATGCTCGCGCTGCGACGTCTACCCGAATCGAACTACGGGGTGGTCACGTGGCAGATGCCTGAAGAACTCCCCGGTGACGTGTTCCTGCCGCCCGCCGACGGTCCGGGCCATCAGAGCGCGCTGGTGGGACTCGTCGAGCTCGGCCCGGACGGAGAGGTTCTCGATCCCCACCGAATCCTGCGTAAGGCCGAGAAAGTGGTGATCGCAGAGGCCAAGCGTCACGGGATGTCACCCCAGGATCTCGTGAAACCGGGGAGCGGCTTCCGCCTCGTCCGCAACTCCGAGGAACAGGACGTAGGCCGAAACTCCGAGGCCAAAGCCCACGACAGCGCTCCAGCGCACGGGAAGGCGGGGCTTGGGGGAAAGCTGGCCAAGCTCGCGTCGGGAGGCGGGCGTGGGAACCCGCACAGCGGGAAAACGACCGCGCACGACCGCGAACCGGGGTCCTGATGAGTCCGGTTGTCTGACGGTGTGCGGGCCCCGTGTACCCGGGCCGCCCGACCGGCGTACGGTCGACCGACCCGGGGCTGTGTCTACGGCAGGGTGAGGATCTCCGCGCCGGAGTCGGTGATGACCAGCGTGTGCTCGAACTGCGCGGTCCACTTCCGGTCGGCGGTGACCGCGGTCCACCCGTCGTCCCACATGTCGTACTCCACACCGCCCAGGGTGATCATGGGTTCGATCGTGAAGGTCATGCCCGGCTCCATCACCGTGGTGGCGCGCGGGTCGTCGTAGTGCGGCACCACCAGACCGGAGTGGAACTCCGGGCCCACGCCGTGGCCGGTGAAGTCCCGCACGACCCCGTAGCCGAACCGCTTCGCGTACGACTCGATGACCCGCCCGATCACGTTGAGCTGGCGCCCGGGGCGGCAGGCCCTGATGGCGCGCGTCGTGGCCTCACGGGTGCGCTCGACGAGGAGGCGGTTCTCCTCGGAGACGTCACCGGAGAGGAACGTGGCGTTGGTGTCGCCGTGCACGCCGTCCTTGTAGGCGGTGATGTCGATGTTCACGATGTCGCCGTCGCGGACCACCGTGTCGTCGGGGATGCCGTGGCAGATGACCTCGTTGAGCGAGGAGCACAGCGACTTCGGGTAGCCCTTGTACCCCAGGGTGCTGGGGTAGGCGCCGTGGTCCAGCAGGAACTCGTGGCCGATCCGGTCGAGTTCGTCCGTGGTCACTCCGGGCTGGACGTTCTTGCCGACCTCTTCCAGGGCCTGGGCGGCGATGCGCCCCGCGACCCTGATCCGCTCGATGGTCTCCGGGGTCTGGATGTCGCCCAGGACACCCTCCACCGGACGCTTCTGACCCACGTACTCCGGCCGGACGATGTGCGAGGGGACCGAACGTTGGGGCGAGATGCGCCCAGGAACCAGCGGAGTAGTCATGAGCACTGATTGTAGTTCGTGGGCGGGGGTGAGGAGCGCCCGGTGGAGGGTAGGTGCCCCTCGTACCCGGAACGACGAGAGGTGGTTGGTCGTGAGCGACGCCCAGCAGGACGGTTGGTGGTACTGCCTCCGCCACCGCGCGGTGGAACACGGCGCGGGATGTCCCAACTCCGAGCGGCTCGGACCCTACGACGACGAGGCCACGGCGGCGCGGGCGCTGCGCATCGCGGCCGAACGCAACGAGGCCTGGGACGAGCAGGACGAGAACGAGGGCAGCGGCTGACGGGCGCGACACTGTGCGGGCCTGACACCTGACGGGACGCGGGGCCGGGCACACCGGCCCTGCGCGTTCCCCCTCGGGGCCCGTTCTGACAGGATCGGCCCATGAGCGAACACGACACCGACACTCGGCAGGGCGCGGACACCACCATCGCGGTTCTGGGCGGGACCGGAGACCAGGGGCGCGGGCTGGCCCGGCGCTTCGCGCTGTCCGGGCTCACCGTCCTCGTGGGTTCACGGAGCGCCGAGCGCGCGGCCGGGGTGGCGGAGGGCCTCGTGGAGGCCGAGTCGACCCGGGTCGACGTGCGGGGGCTGGCCAACACGGACGCGGCCGAGCGCGCGGACGTCGTGATCGTGGCCGTGCCGTGGGAGGGTCACCGCGAGCTCCTGGTGTCGCTGGCCGACCGCCTGGCGGGCAAGATCGTGGTGGACTGCGTGAACCCGCTGGGTTTCGACAAGAAGGGCCCCTTCGCCCTGGACGTCCCCGAGGGCAGCGCAGCCCAGCAGGCCGCCGAGGTCCTGCCGGGCAGCCGGGTCACCGCCGCGTTCCACCACGTGTCCGCGAAGCTCCTCCTGGACCCGGAGGTCGAGAGGATCGACCTGGACGTGCTGGTGTTGGGTGAGGACCGCGAGGCCACGGACACCGTGCGCGCGCTCGCGGAGCGCATCCCCGGGGTGCGGGGCGTGTTCGGCGGGCGTCTGCGCAACGCCCACCAGGTCGAGGCCCTCACCGCCAACCTGATCGCGGTCAACCGGCGCTACAAGACGCACGCCGGTCTGCGCATCACCGGCCTGTGACCCGTCGGGCCGTCAGGCGGCCCACTCCTTGACCTTCTCGATGAGCCGGGCGGGGTTCTCGCCGACCGGGGTCACGTTGAGCTGGGTGACTCCGGCGGCGCGGAAGGCCTCCACGCGTTCGCGCACGTGGGACTCGGGGCCGACGAGGTTGGTCAGTTCCACGAACTCGTCCGGGACCGCGGCGGCGGCCTCGTCCTTCTTCCCGGCCAGGTACAGGTCCTGGATTCTCTCCGCGGCCTCCTCGTAGCCGTACCTGCGGGCCACCGTGTTGTAGAAGTTCTTTCCCTTGGCGCCCATGCCGCCGACGTACAGGGCGATGAGGGGCCGTGTGAGGTCGGCGAGCGCGCGGGTCCCCTCGTCCTCGCCGATGGCCAGGAGCCCGCCCGCGGAGATCTCCAGTTCGCCCAGTCCGGGGTCACGGTTCGCCCTTCCCCTGGCCAGGGACGCGCCCCACACGGTCTCGGCCTTCTCCGGGATGAACAGGTGCGGCAGCCACCCGTCGGCGATCTCGGCGGTCATCTCCACGTTCCTCTCGCCGAGTGAGGCGACGTGGATGGGGATGCGCGGCCGCACCGGGTGGTTGATGATCTTCAGCGGTTTGCCCAGGCCGGTGCCCAGCTCGGGGGGCAGCGGAAGCTGGAAGACCCCTCCTTCGTGGGTGAGGCGCTCCTCGCGGGCCCACACCTTGCGGCAGATCTCGATGGTCTCGCGGGTGCGGGCGAGCGGCTTGGTGTAGGGGATTCCGTGGAAGCCCTCGATCACCTGTGGACCGCTGGCGCCCAGGCCGAGGACGGCGCGCCCGTCGGAGAGGTAGTCGAGCCCGGCGGCGGTCATCGCGACCAGGGCGGGGGTGCGGGTGTACATCGGCAGGATGGCCGAGCCGATGGTGACCCGTTCGGTGCGGGCGGCCAGGTATCCCATGAGGGTGGGGCTGTCGTACCCGTAGGCCTCGGCGACCCACACCGTGTCCAGCCCGGCCCTCTCCAGTTCGACCACCTGCTCGACGGCGTCCTTGGGCTCACCCGCGTACTGGAGCGGCATCGCGATGCGCATGTGCTGTCCTCCCGGCGGGCCGGAACCGGCCCGCGTCGGTGCTCGGTGTGCGGACACTGTACTACCGAGCCCCGTTCGGTTTCTGGCTGCTCCCCGGGGTCCCGACCCGGCGCCCGGCCCCACACTCCTGCCCAGCGCGTCGCGGCCGACACCTCCCAGTGCCGCCCGCCGGTCGTCTCCTGTCCGCCACCTCATGCCCAACATCTCTTGGCCAAGACATCTTGCCCAAGAGATGTTGGGCGTCTAGGGTGCGGGTATGAACCCCACCACTGACGAACACGACGACACCCCCCGATCCCACGGCGGGGGCGTTCCGGACCCCTTCGAGAACGCCGCCGTCCTGGACGCCCGCTCCCTGCGGGGCCTGGCCCACCCCCTGCGCATGCGCGTCTACCAGCTGCTCCAGAAGTCCCCCGCCACCGGCAAGGCCGTCGCCGAGAGGCTGGGCGTCTCCTCGGCCTCGGCCAGCTACCACCTGCGCCAGCTGGAGGCCTACGGGTTCATCAGCGAGGACCCGGCGCTGGGTACCAGTCGCGAGCGCTGGTGGCGCGCGGACCACAGCGGCTTCCGCCTCCCGGAGCGCCTGGACACGGAGGCCCCCGAACTCACCACCGCGCTGCGGCACGCCATCGCCGCGGGGTGGACCGAACGCCTGCGCGCGGCGGTCAACGAGTGGTCGGCCCAGCCCGAGGGGTGGCGCGAGGCCCAGCTCATGTCGGACCGCACGCTGCGCCTGACCCTCGGACAGATGGAACGCCTGCGCGCGGAGCTGGTCGAGGTGCTCGACCGGCACACGGCCGAGGGCGGAACGGGTGAGGCGGGGGAGCGCACCGTCCGCGTCCAGTTGGCCGCCTTTCCCGGAGCCGACCCGGACCCGGCCTCGGACGAGGCCGTACCCGAGGACGTCGCCACGACCTCGGACGAGGCGCCACCCTCCGGCGCCTCACGGGCCCTGTGACGGGTCCGGCTCCAGGAGTGCGGTCCGTGACCCCGGCCCCCTGATCCCGCCCGCGCCGGGTCCCCTTCCCTCACCGACCCCGTAGCGCCCCGCATCCCCGCATCCCCTCCCCGCCTCCCCTCCCCGCCTCCCCTTCCCCCCAGGAGTCCCCGTGAGACCGGTCGCCGCGCTCGTCGCCTCCCAGACGTTCGCCTACACGGGAACCAGGCTGGCCATGATCGCCCTGCCGTGGTTCGTGCTGGAGACCACCGGAAGCCCCGCCCACATGGGTCTGGTCACCCTCTTCGAGCTGGGCGCCTACACCCTGGCCCGGCTGTTCGTCGGCCCGCTCCTGGACCGCGTGGGGCAGCGGGCGGTGAGTATCAGGGTGGACCTGCTGGCCGCCGCCGCGCTCGCGGTGGTGCCCCTTCTCTTCTCCGCCGGGCTGCTGCCCTTCCCGGTCCTGCTGCTCCTGGTCACCGTGATCGGGCTGGCCACCGGCCCTTCGGAGGCGGCCAAGGTCTCGCTGTCACCGTTCGTGGCGGCCGCCTCGGGCGTGCGGCTGGAACGCGTCACCGGGCTCACCGGCACGGTCGACCGGCTCTCCATGACGGTGGGTCCGGTCGCCGCCGGCGCGGTGGTGGCCGCCCTGGGCGCGCTCACCGCCCTGTACGTGAACGCGGCGCTCATGGTGCTGGCCGCCCTCGTGACGCTCCTCCTCCTGCCCCGTGACGTGGAGGAGCGGGGGAGGAGCGGACCGGACCCCGAGGAGGGCGACGGCTACCTGACCCGGTTGCACGCGGGCTGGCGGGCGGTCTGGGGCGACCTGCCGCTGCGCACCCTGGTCGTGATGATCATGGTGACCAACGTCGTGGACGTGGCGGTCATGAGCCTGGCCCTGCCGGTGTGGGCGTCCGAGGGAGGCTGGGGTCCGCAGGCGGTGGGGCTGGTGGCGGGAGCCCTGGGCGGAGCGTCGGTCCTGGGGTCCCTGCTGGCGGTGGCGGTCGGCCACCGCCTGCCCCGCCGCGCCGTCTTCCTCGCCGCGATGGTGATGGGCGGCCCGCCCCGCTTCCTCGTCCTGGCCCTGGACGTCCCGCTCTGGGCGGTCGTGATGGTGTGGGCGGTCTCCGGGGTCGGCGGCGGGCTGATCAACCCGATCCTGTCCGCCGTGATCTTCGAGCGCCTGCCCGCGCGCCTGGTCGGCCGGGGCACGTCCATGGTCGGGGCGCTCACCCGGGTCGGTGCCCCGGTGGCGGCCCCGGGCATCGGAGTGCTGATCGGCCTGTACGGGGTGGCCCCGGTGCTGGTCGGCGGTGCGGTCCTCTACCTGGCGGCGGTGTGCCTGCCCGCCTTCGGGCGGGGGGCGCGGGGGATGGAGCGGCCTCCGGCGCGACCGGAGACCGCCCCGTCACCGGATCAGCTGGCGTAGGTGTGCTCCTCGGCGGGGAAGCTCCCGCCGACGACCTCGGACGCGTAGTCCGTGGCGGCCTCGCGCAGCGTCTCGGCCAGGTTGGCGTAGGTCTTGACGAACTTCGCCACCCGGGGGCTCAGCCCGGCCATGTCCTGCCACACGAGCACCTGGGCGTCGGTGGACGGTCCGGCGCCGATCCCGATGGTCGGGATCTCCAGCTGCTCGGTCACCTCGGCGGCCAGCTCGGCCGGTACGGCCTCCAGCACCACCGAGAACGCGCCCGCGCGCTCCAGCTCCTTGGCGTCCTTGAGCAGGCTCGCGGCGGCCTCGCCCCGGCCCTGCACCCGGTAGCCGCCCAGGGTGTTGACGGACTGCGGGGTGAGGCCGACGTGCCCCATGACCGGGACGCCCGCCGAGGTGAGCAGCTCCACCTGGGGTGCGACGGCGTGGCCGCCCTCCAGCTTCACGGCCTGGGCGTTGCCCTCCTTCATGAACCGGGAGGCCGCCTCCAGCGCCTGCTGGGGGGAGCCCTGGTAGGAGCCGAAGGGCAGGTCGGCCACGACCAGCGCACGCTTGGTGGAGCGGGTGACGGCGGCGGTGAGCGGGATCAGCTCGTCCACCGTCACCGGGACGGTCGAGTCGTAGCCGTAGACGACGTTGGCGGCGGAGTCGCCGACGAGCAGGACGGGGATGCCCGCCTCGTCGAAGATGCGGGAGGTGAGGGCGTCGTAGGCGGTCAGCATGGGCCACCGCTCGCCGCGCCGCTTGGCCAGGGCCAGGTCGCGGATGGTGACACGCCGGTTGGTGACCCCGCCGTACAGGGCGTTCCCGGCGGAGGGGGTCTGGGCTGTGGTGCTCATGGTGGTTCTTCCTCCGTTGTCTCGAAGCACCCGCTGGGGGTGTCCCCGGACCTGTGGACGAAAACTGGTGTCGTGCGCTCGCGCGCGGTTCCCCGAAGGGAGGGGCTCCCCGGAGGGAACGGTGTGCCGGGGCGGGATGTTCCCCGTCCCGTCCCCGCCCGCCGTGTCCCTGTCCACCCGGCGGAGCCGGTGCGGTGGGAACGGTGGCGCGGGGGCGCACGCAAGCATCATCGCACGGGACGGCCGCGGCGTCCTCCCCCGGGACGGGACTGTTTCCGGCCCCCGTTTTCGGTACGCGTTCGGCCGGTCCGCTGCGGTTCGCCCGGCGGCTCCGGCCCCGGCTGGTTAGCATGACCGCGTCACCGGGCGGAGCGGCGGAAGAGGGTGTTCGTGGACCAGCAGACAGCGTATCGGCGCAGGTGGGGCGGGCTGGCGGTCCTCATCATCTGCCTGCTGGTGATCGTGGCCGACAACACGATCCTGAACGTCGCCCTCAAGACCCTCTCCGACCCGCAGCGGGGGGTGGGCGCCAGCCAGGCCCAGCTGGCGTGGGCGATCAACGCCTACACACTGGTCTTCGCCGGTCTGCTGTTCACCTCCGGTGTGCTGGGTGACCGGTGGGGGAGGCGCCGGATGCTGGTGGC
Source organism: Nocardiopsis sp. NPDC006938 (assembly GCF_042869555.1). NCBI lineage: Bacteria > Bacillati > Actinomycetota > Actinomycetes > Streptosporangiales > Nocardiopsidaceae > Nocardiopsis > Nocardiopsis sp. NPDC006938. The sequence continues at coordinate 95,675 of NZ_JBIAGA010000018.1, forward strand.
CGGGTTGACGGTGTTCGGTGCCGCGTCAGCGCTGACCGCCTACTCGCAGAACCCGGAGCAGCTCGTCGCCGCGCGCGCGGCCATGGGGTTCGGAGCCGCCATGGTCATGCCGCAGACCCTGTCGGTGATCACCAACGTGTTCCCGCCGGAGGAGCGGGCGCGCGCGATCGGCCTCTGGGCGGGCGCGGTGGGTCTGGCGATGGCGATCGGGCCGTCGGCGGGCGGTCTCCTGTTGGAGAACTTCTGGTGGGGTTCGATCTTCCTGGTCAACGTGCCCTTCGTACTCCTCGGGTTGGCGCTGATGTTCGTGCTCATCCCGGAGTCGAGGAACGAGGACGCGGGTCGGCCGGACGTGCTGGGCGTGCTGCTGTCCATCCCGGGCCTGGTCCTGGTCGTGTACGGGATCATCACGGCGGGGCAGCGGGCCTCGCTCACGGACTGGGACGTGTACGGCGCGCTTCTGCTGGGCGTCGCGATCCTGGCGCTGTTCGTCTTCCACGAGTCGCGCACCACCGACCCCTCGCTGGACGTGCGGTTCTTTCGCGACCCGCGATTCAGCGTGTCCGTCGCCACGATCATGGTGCTGTTCTTCAGCATGGCGGGGATCATCTTCTTCCTCAGCTTCTACTGGCAGAGCGTGCGCGAGTTCCCGCCGTTCGTCGCGGGCCTGCTGGTGCTGCCCGCCGCTCTGGGGCAGATGATCTTCGCCCCGCTCAGCCCCACCCTGGTCCGGCTGGTGGGGCCCCGGGCCCTCGCCCTGGCGGGGGTGGCGACCGTGTGCTGCAGTTTCGCCTTCTACACCCAGATCCGGGTGGACACTCCGCTGTACATGATCATCACGTTCTTCTTCCTCCAGACCTCCGCGATGGCCGTGGTCCTCACCCCCGCCACCAACGCGATCATGTCGTCCGTGCCGCCGGGGAAGGCCGGAGCGGGCTCGGCGGTGCAGAACACCGCGCGCCAGATCGCCACCGCCATGGGGGTGGCGGTCCTGGGAGCGGTCATCTCGATCCGCTACCGGGCGGACATGGAGGGCGACCTGAACGCGGTGGCGGAACGGTCCCACGACGTGAGCCCGAAGGACGTGCAGACGGCCGCCGAGTCCATCGAGGCGACCATGACGCTGGTCCAGCGACTGGGTCCGGCGGGCGAGGCGCTGGTCGCCCCGGCCAAGGAGGCCTTCGTGGCGGGTCTGCACCTGGCCGCTCTGGTCTCGTTGTGCTTCGGACTGCTCGGCCTGGTCGTGGTGTGGGTATGGATGCCCGGGGACCCTCCCAGCCACGAGGAGGACGACCGGGAGGCGCGCACCTCCTAGGCCTTTGGGCACGGCTGACGCGTCAGCGGCCATACTGGGCGATATGCAGGTCCACGAGCCCTCTCCCGTCTTCGTCGGTCGCGACCACCACCTGTCCCTCCTCGCCCGGGAGGCCCGCCGCAGCGTCTCCGAGGGAGCCCGCACCGTCCTGGTCTGCGGCGGCGCCGGGGTCGGCAAGTCCCGTCTGCTCACCGAGCACCTGCGACGGGTTCCCGACGCCCCCGCCGCCGTGGGCGGCTGTCTGGAGCTGGGGGCGGAGGGCCTGCCCTTCGCCCCCTTCACCGCCCTGCTGCGCGATCTCGTCCGCTCGGGCGGGCCCGCCGCCGACCCCACCGGCGACCTCGTACGGCTGCTGCCCGAGCTCGGGGGAGCGGCCGGGGTCGCGGGCGAGGGCCGCGCCCGCCTGTTCGAGGCGGTCCTCACCTTCCTGGAGGGGCGTGCCGCCCCCGCCGGGCTCACCCTGGTGATCGAGGACCTGCACTGGGCGGACGCCTCCACCCGCGACCTGCTCGTCTTCCTGCTGCGCAACCTCGGCTCCGCCCCCGTCCACCTGCTCGTCAGCGTCCGCACCGACGACCTGCACCGCACACACCCGCTGCGTGGCCTGCTCCCCGAACTCGAACGTCAGCCCGGGGTGGGCCGCCTGGACCTGGAACCGTTCTCCCGCGACGAGGTCGGGGCCCAGGCCGCCGCCCTGCGCGGCCGGCCCCTCGACTCCGCCGACCTCGACCTGTTGTACGAGCGCAGCGGCGGCAATCCGCTCTTCGTGGAGTCGTTCCTCGCGGCCGGGCAGGACCCCGCCGGGGCTCCCCTGCCCGACGGTCCCCGGGACCTGCTGCTCTCCTCGGTCGACCCCCTGCCCGAACCCACCCGCCGCGTCCTGGGCCTGGCGGCCGCCGCCGGTACCCGGGTCCGGCACACGCTCCTGGCCAGTGTGGCCCACCGCGCCGGGACCGGCGAGGAGGAGCTCGACACGGCCCTGCGCCCGGCCGTCGACGCCCAGGTCCTGCGCCTGACGGCGGACGGCTACGCGTTCCGGCACGCGCTGCTCGCCGAGGCGCTGCTGGCCGATCTCATGCCGGGCGAACGCGTGCGCGCCCACCGCCGCTACGCGGAGGCGCTCCAGGAGGGGGTGGAGCGCATGCCCGAGAGCGAGCGCGCCCTCCAGCTCGCCCACCACGCGCACTGCGCGCACGACCAGCCCCTGGCCCTGGCAGCCGCCTGGGAGGCGGCCGAGCACGCCGCCGCCGTGGACGCCTACCCCGAACACCTGGCCCTGCTCGAAAGAGTGCTGGAACTGTGGGACCAGGTGCCCGACGCCGCCGAGCGGGTGGGACTCCCCAGGGACCAGGTCCTGGTCCGGGCCTCCCGGGTGTCCCTGGTCGCCGGTTCACCGCGTCGCGCCGTCGGCTACGCCACCGAGGGGCTGGACGAGCTGGGGGTCACGGGGTTCCACGACCCCCTGGGGGCGCGCAGGGAGAGCCACGAACGCGTCTCCCGGCTGCGGCACGCCCGAGGGCGTGCGCTCAAGGAGATGGGCCGCGACGGCGCCATGGAGGACCTGGCCGACGCCCTCATGCTGCTCGCCCACGACCACCCCGAAGAGACGGCGGTGGGCTCGACCCTGGCCGCCACCCTGATGATGCGCGGGCACCACGACCAGGCGGCCCGGATGTCCCGCCGGGTCCTGGGCAACGCGCGTGAGCGCGGCGACCGTAGAAGCGAGGCGGACGCGCTCATCACCCTGGGCAGCCTCAGCGGACCGCTCGACGTCGAGGAGGGCCTGGAACTGTTCGCCGAGGGCATCGGCCTGGCCCGGGAGGTCGGGGACGTCCCGACCGAGATCCGCGGGCTGATCAACCTCAGCGGCCACCTCAAGAACCTCGACCGGCTGGAGGAGAGCGCCCGGGTCTCCCAGGAGGGGATGCGGCGCTGCCGGGCGTTCGGGCTGACCCGCACCCAGGGCGGGGCGTTCGCGTGCGGGCTGGCGGTCACCCGGTTCTACCAGGGGCGGCTCTCCGAGAGCGAGGAGCTGTTGGCCGGGATCACGGAGGACGGTGTGACGTGGGCGCGGGCCCTCACCCTGCGCATGCACCTGGAGCTGTACCGCTGGCGCCCGCAGGCGCTCCGAGCCACCGTCGACGAGTTCCGCCGGGTACTGCCCGAGCACGTGAGCTCGCCGGTGGAGTACCTGCCGGTGTACGTGGTGCTCCAGCAGCTGGCCGTGCACGAGGGCCGCCTCCTGGACGCCGGACGGCTCACCCGGGACCTGCTCGTCAGGGCCGTGTCGGACCGCTCCCCCTCGCCCATCGCCCACGGCCTGTACCGGTCCACCGTGGTCGGGCACGCGTCGGTCGCCGCCCGGCTGGCCCGGGAACCGGGCGAGGAGGAGCGGCGGCTGGCCGAGGAGATCGGCGCACTCCAGCGGAGGCTGCCCGGGGACCCGGAAGGCACCGACACCAACCCGGCGCGGTGGGCGGCCGAGGCCTGCCGCGCCGAGGACCCGGAGGAGTCCCTGGCCCTGTTCGAGGCGGCCGTGGAGGCGGTCGCGCCCACCGGTCACGTCGTCGTCGCAGGCGAGTACCGGCTGGGCGCGGCGGAGGCGGCCCTGCGGGCGGGTCGCCGCGACCGCACCGCCGAACACACGGCCGCCGTCCACCGTCTGGCGGTCCGGCACGGCATCACCCTGTTCGAGCGGCGGACCCGCGCGCTGCGGGTCCGGCACGGCCTGCCCGATCCCGACGCGCCCGGAGCGGCGGGCCCCGCCACGGAACCGGCCGCGCTCCCCGTGGGGGCGCAGAGGTGCCCGACCCCGGACGCCGGGCCCTCGTCGCCGCTCACCCCGCGCGAGCTGGAGGTGCTCGCCGAGGTGGCCCGGGGGTCGAGCAACGGTGAGGTGGGGAGGGCGCTGTTCATCTCGGCGAAGACGGTGAGCGTGCACGTCACCAACCTCATGGCCAAACTCGGGGTGCGCAACCGCACCGCCGCCGTGGCGCGGGGGCGCGAACTGGGTCTGTGCTGACCCGGACCACTGCCCTGCGCCGGGGCATACTGGGCGTATGTCCCCCTCCCTCTCCCCCTCCCTCTCCGCCTTCGTCGGCCGCCGACCGCACCTGGACCGCCTCCTGTCCGAGGCGGCCCGGGCTCGGGAAGGCGCCGCGCGCACCACCCTGGTGGTGGGCGACGCCGGGATCGGCAAGACCCGGCTCATCGCGGAGTACCTGGAGCGCGCCCCGCTGGGCCTGGGCGCGGTCGGGGGCTGCCTGGAGATGGGGACCGAGGGGGTCGCCTTCGCCCCCTTCGCGGCCGTGCTGCGCCATCTGGTCCGCGACACCGGGGCCCGACGCGCGGCCGGCGGCGAGCTGGCCCGGCTGGTCCCGGGCCTGGGCCCGGCCCCCGAGGCCACCGAGGACAGCCGGGCCCGGTTGTTCGAGGCGGTGCTGACCTTCCTGGAGGGGCGCGCGGAACCGGACGGCCTCAGCCTGGTGGTCGAGGACCTGCACTGGGCGGACGCCTCCACCCGCGACCTGCTCGTCTTCCTCCTGCGCAACCTCGGCTCCGTCCCCCTCCACCTGGTGGTGTCCGTACGCGCCGACGATTTGCACCGCACACACCCGCTGCGGCGCCTGCTCCCCGAGATCGAACGCCTGCCGGGGGTGGGGCGGCTCGACCTCGCGCCGCTCACCCGGGACGAGGTCGCCGCCCAGGCCGCCGCGCTGGGCCGTCTCGACTCCGGCACCGACTCGGACCTGCTGCACGCGCGCAGCGGCGGCAACCCCCTGTTCGTGGAATCACTGCTCGCCGACCCGGGACCCCTGGGCACGGCCCTGCCGGACGGTCCCCGCGAACTCCTGCTGCGTGCGGTCGAGGCCCTGCCCGAGGCCACCCGCACCGTCCTGGGACTGGCCTCCGCCGCGGGGGTGCGTGTGGAACACGACCTGCTCGCCGCCGTCGCCTCCGGTACGGGGATCGGCGGCGCCGACCTCGACCGCGCCCTGCGCCCCGCCGTCGACGCCCGGGTGCTCCGCGCGACCGGCACCGGGTACGCCTTCCGGCACGCGCTCCTGGCCGAGGCGGTCTACGCGGACCTGCTGCCCGGGGAACGCGTCCGGGCGCACCGCGCCTACGTCGACGTCCTCGCCCGGACCGGGTCCGGCGTGGTCTCCGGCGAGGCCGCGGCCCAACTCGCGCGGCACGCCCACGCCGTCCACGACCACCCCCGGGCGCTCACCGCCGCCCGGGCCGCGGCCGAGCACGCAGAGGCCACCGCGGCCCACCCCGAACTCCTGGCCCTGCTCGAACGCGTGCTGGAGCTGTGGGAGCTGGTCCCCGACGCCGAGGAGATCCTCGGGCTGACGCACGGGGAGCTCCTGCGCCGCGCCAGCCAGTCCGCGCACGTCTCGGGGAGTCTGCGCCGCGCCGTCGCGCACGCCACCGCCGGGCTGCGCGTCACCGATCCGGACACGCACCCCGATCTGGTCGGGGAGTTGCTCATGGTGCGGGGGAGGATTCGCAACGACGAGGGGCGCGCCGACGCGCTGGACGACCTCCGCGCGGCCTCCCGGTACCTGGACCACGACCACCCCCGGCGCCCCGCCCTGGACGCCACCAGCGCGACCGTCCTCATGCGGCTGGGCCGGTTCGACGAGGCCGAACAAGCGGCGCGGGTGGCGCTGGTCTCGGCCCGGCGCACCGGTGACCGGGCCAGCGAGGCGGACGCCCTGATGACCCTGGCCAACCTGCTCGGCGAGGTCAGCGGGGTGGTGGACGACCCCATCGGATGGCGGCCCGCCCGGAGTCGCTCACGCGGGACGGCGGACGGGGACGTCGAGGGGGAGGCGGTCCTGGCCATGCTGCGCCGGGCGATCGACCTCGCCCAGCGGTCGGGCCTGGTGCGCCTCGAGGTGCGGGCCTGGCGCAACCTGGCCGCCCACCTCGACAACGAGCTGCGGCTGGAGGAGGCGCTCCGGGCGGCCCAGCGGGGCCGGGAACGCTGCGCCGAACTCGGGGTGTCGCGCAGTCAGGGGGTGGGCTGCGGCGCGATGGCGGCCGCCCTGCTCTGCGCCCTGGGACGCCTGGACGAGGCCGAGGAGCTCCTGGACCGGCTCCCCCACGGGGAGTCCCGCCAGCAGGCCTACCGGCTGAGCCTGGTCGCCCAGCACCACGTCATCCAGGGGCGCTGGGAGCGCGCGGAGGAGGCCCTGGAGGAGTTCACCCGGTTCCTGCCCCGGGAGACCGCCTCACCGGTCGACTACCTCAACCACTACTACACGCGGTTCGCCCTGCTGCTCTTCCGGGGGGAGCTGGTCGAGGCCGCCCGGGTGGTGGAACGCGCGCACGACGACATCGGGATGCTGGACCCCGGACGGTTCCCCTTCAACGGGCTCTCGGCCGTGGGCAACCTGGTGTTCCGGCTGCGCCGCGCGGGCGGCCCCGAGGCGCGGCGGTGGGCCGACCTGCTCTCCGCCCGGTTGAGGACGGCCCTGGAACACGATCGCGGCCGGGTCTCCCCGCTGGAGGCGCTGGGCCGACGACTGACCGAGGGGTACCTGGCCGAGGACCCCGCCGAGGCGCTGGCGCACCTGACCGAGGCGGCGCGCGTCTGTGAACGCGCGGGTGACCGGGGGCTCCGCCTGCGGTCGCTGATCACCGCCGTGCAGGTGGCCTTCGACCTGGACGACCCCGCCCGGGCCGGGGCGCTGCTGGAGCGCGCGGAGTCGCTCCTGGGCCGGGGGACGGCGCTGGCGCTGCGCCGGGAGGTCGAGGACCTGCGCCGGACCGTGGCGGAGGCCGTGTCCGCGCCCCCGGCCACGCCCGCGGGCCTGACTCGGCGTGAGGTGGAGGTGGTGGCGGAGGTGGCCAAGGGCGCGAGCAACCGTGAGGTGGGGGAGGCGTTGTTCATCTCGGCGAAGACGGTGAGTGTGCACCTGAGCAACGCGATGGGCAAGCTGGGGGTGGCCAACCGGACGGCGGCGGTGGCGCGGGCCAGGGAACTCGGTCTGCTCTGACCGGGGCATACTGGGGCGCATGTCCCCCTCAGCGCTCGTCGGCCGCCGACACCAGGTCGACCACCTCCTCTCCGACGCCGCCCGGGCCCGCTCCGAGGGGGCCCGAACGGTCCTGCTCTGCGGTGACGCGGGGATCGGCAAGTCACGGCTCCTGGAGGAGTACCTGGAGCGCACGCCCCTGCGCCACCGGGCCCTGGGCGCCTGCCTGGAACTGGGGGCCGAGGGCATCGCCTTCGCGCCCTTCACCGCGCTCCTGCGCCAGCTGGTCAGGGAGGGCGGCCCGCTCCCGGCCGCCGGGAGCGAGCTCGGCCGCCTCCTGCCCGGTCAGGTGGCCGACCCCGCCGGGCGTGCGGGCTCCGGCGACCACGACCGGGCCCGGTTGTTCGAGGCGGTGCTGACCTTCCTGGAGGAGCGCGCGGAACCGGACGGCCTCAGCCTGGTGGTCGAGGACCTGCACTGGGCGGACGCCTCCACCCGCGACCTGCTCGTCTTTCTCCTGCGCAACCTCGGCTCCGCCCCGGTGCACCTGGTGGTCTCGGTACGCTCCGACGACCTGCACCGCGCCCACCCCCTGCGCCGCGCCCTGCCCGAACTGGAGCGGCTGCCCCGGGTCACCCGGCTGGACCTGGCCCCGCTCGACCGGGAGGCCGTCGCCGCGCAGGCCGCCGCGCTCAGCGGGTCGGTGCCCGACTCCGACGCCCTGGAGCTCCTGTTGGAGCGCAGTGGCGGCAACCCCCTGTTCGTGGAGTCCTTCCTCGCGGCGCCCGACGGCGGGGTCCCCGACGGCCCCCGCGAACTCCTCATGCGCCGTGTCGAGCCCCTCACCGCCACCACCCGTAAGGTCCTCGGGCTGGCTTCGGTGGCCGGGGACCGGGTCGACCACGCACTGCTCGCCGAGGTGGCGGAGGCCTCCGGAGTCGGTGAGGACGACCTCGACGAGGCGCTGCGCGAGGCGGTCGACGCCCGGGTGCTGGGCGCCACCGACACCGGGTACGTGTTCCGGCACGCACTGCTCGCCGAGGCGGTCAAGGGTGACCTGCTTCCGGGACAGAGGGTGCGGGCCCACCGGCGCTACGCGACCGCCCTGGAGGCCGGGGTGCCGGGACCGGCCGGGACCGAGGCCGTCGTCCAGCTCGCCCACCACGCCTACTCCGCGCACGACCACCCCCGGGCGCTGACCGCCGCCTGGGAGGCGGCGCGGTACGCGCGGGCCGCCAGCGCCCACCCCGAGCGGCTGGCGCTGCTCGAACGCGTGCTGGAGCTGTGGGAGCTGCTGCCCGACCCCTCCGGGCTGATCGGCCGCACCCACGGGGAACTCCTGCTCACGGTGTGCGGTGCCGCGCAGGTCGCGGGGGACCACCGCCGGGCGGTCGAACACGCCGGTGAGGCCCTGGCCGACCTGGACCCCGCGGCCGAACCCGAGCTGGTCGCCCGCCTCCTGGTCACGCGCGGGCTCTCCTACAAGGAGCTGGGGCGGATCGAGGCGCTGGACGACCTGAGGGCCGCCGCCGCCCTGGTTCCCGACGACCACCCGGAGCGGGCCGTGGTGAGCGCGACGACGGCGGCGGTGCTCATGCTGCGGGGCAGCGACGCCGGAGCGGAGCGGTTCGCCCGCGCCGCCATCGACCAGGCACGGGCCAGCGGGGACCGGGCCAGCGAGGCCGACGCGCTCGTCACCCTGGGCAGCCTGCTCCACCACACGGGGTCGGAGGAGGCCCTGGAGCTCCTGCGCGAGGGGGTCCGGATCGCGCGGGAACGCGGCTACGTGCAGGTGGAGATGCGCGGACTGAACAACCTCGGCAGCAACCACAGCAGCCGGTTCGAGTACGAGGAGTGGCGGGCCAGCTCGGAGGAGGCCCTGGCCCGCAGTGCCGAGCTGGGGTTGGCCCGCAGCCAGGGGAGCTGGCTGGTCAACGGTCTGGTCAGCGCGCTCATGAACCTGGGGCGGCTGGACGAGGCGAGGGAGAGACTGCACGCGTCCGCGGTGGGCCGCGATCTGGCCGGTGCGCGGCGTCAGAGCGTGGTCGCCCAACTCGCCGCCCTGGAGGGCGACTGGGAGACCAGCCGACGCGCCCTGGAGGAGTTCGCCAGGCTGCTGCCCCGGGAGACCGCCACCTGGGTGGAGTACATGCCGCCCTACTACACGCGCGTCCTGCTCCTGCTCTTCGGGCCGGGGGAGCACTGGGTGGAGGCGGCCCGGACGGTCCTGGAGGGGGAGCGCGAGATCGGCATGCTCTCGCGGGTCCGGTTCAGCGCCGGCGGGCTGTCCATGATGGCGATGGCGGTGTGGCGGCTGCGCCGCCGGGCCGGAGAAGGGGACCGGGAGGTGGCCGAGGAGCTGGCGGCGGCGCTCCGCTCCGCACTGGAACGGGACGACTGGCCGACCTCGCCGGAGGGCGCCCTGAACCGCCACGCCAGCCTGGGCTTCCTGGAGGAGGATTCCGCGCGGGCGCTGGAGCACTGGGAACGGGCCCTGCCGCTGGCGGAACGGGCCCTGGGGCTGAACCGGGGGCACTGCCTGTTCGGGGCCTTCTGGGCCGCGCACGACGGCGGCGACAGCGCGCGCGCCCGTGACCTGCTGCGCCGGGCGGAGGCCGGGCTGGCCGAGTTCGACGTGTACACCGTCCGCGTCCTGGTGGAGGAGATGCGCGCCGCCCTCGGTTCGGGGCCCTCAGCGGTCCCGCCCGCGGGTCTGACACCGCGTGAGGTGGAGGTGCTGGTGGAGGTGGCCAAGGGCGCGAGCAACCGCGAGGTGGGGGAGGCGCTGTTCATCTCCGCGAAGACGGTGAGCGTGCACCTGAGCAACGCGATGGGCAAGCTGGGAGCGGCCAACCGTACGGCGGCGGTGGCCCGGGGCCGCGAACTCGGCCTGGTCTGACCCCGGACCGAGCCCGACCGGTCGTCCCGAAGCCCGGCCGCCCGACGCACCGGTCAGGGGGTCGGCGGCTCGACCGCGCCCTGGGTGTCGCCGTGCATGGCCGCGTACACGAGCTCGGCGTACCCCTCCAGGGCGTCGGCGCACGCGCGCAGCCGATCGGCTGCCTCCCGGGCCTCGGGCAGGGCGAGGACGTCGCGCCGTCGGAGGTCGCGGAACCAGCGGCGCAGGCGTTCCAGGCTCTGTTCCTCCTCCTCCAGTTCGGCGAAGGTGAACTTCTCCTTGGCGATCTCCTTCGCGATCTCGGCCTCGAACCGGACGCAGTCGGTGGCGAACTCGCCCCACTCCTCGACCCGGGCGGCGCGGAAGGCGTCCTCGACGAGGGCGCGGGCGTCGGCGTCACGGGGTTCGACGTCGTAGACGGCCACCCGGCCGCCGCCCTCCTCCGCCAGCTCGGCCGCGCGGTCCACGGCGGGGCGGAAGGCCTCCGCCGAGGGCAGCGCCCAGGTGCCCTGGGAGACGGGCACCGCTCCCGCGCGCCGCAGCTCGCGCCACACCGCGACCCGGTGCCGGGAGGGCTTGGCCGGGACCTGGACCACCGCGAGTATCCATCGCACCGCTTCGTCTGTCACAGCCCCGACGGTAACACCGGCCCGTGCTGGCAGGGGCCGCGTGCGACCAGAGTCGAGTAACAGGTGTTACAGTCAGCGTCGTGACACGTTCTCCCTCGGTGTGGTCGGTCGCACCGCTCTACCTCGCCGGGTTCACCACGGCCTTCGGCGCCCACGGCGTCGCCGGGGTCCTGGGAACCCAGAGCGACGACATCGGCCTGTCCCTGCTGGGCCTCGGGCTCATGCTGGCCCTGTACGACGTGTCGGAGGTGATCCTCAAACCGCTCTTCGGCGCCCTCAGCGACCGGGTCGGGGTCCGCCCGGTCATCTTCGGCGGCCTGGTCGCCTTCTCGGCGGCGTCACTGCTGGCCCTGGCGGCGCCCACGCCGCTCGTCCTCGGCCTGGCCCGGCTCGGGCAGGGGCGGCGGCCTCCGCGTTCTCCCCCGCGTCGTCGGCGGCGGTCGCCCGGTTGGCGGGCAGGGAGCGGCTGGGGCGTTCCTTCGGCCGCTACGGGGCCTGGAAGAGCCTCGGCTACGTGCTCGGCCCGCTCTGCGGCGTGGCGCTGGCCCACGTGTGGGGCATCCAGGCCCTCTACCTGGCCCTGGCCGTGCTGGCCGCGGCGGCTGCCGTGTGGACGCTGGTCGCCCTCCCCGTGCTGCCGGTGGTGCCACGGCCCCGCTACACCGTCGCCGACCTCGTCCGGCAGACCACGGAGCGGGGGTTCCTGGTCCCCACCCTCCTGCTCGCCTCCACCACGGCGATCCTCGGCGTCGCGGTCGGCTTCCTGCCACTCCTGGCCGTGCGGCTCGACCTGCACCCCCTGGCCGGTGCGGCGGCGGTCACCCTGCTGGCGCTGGTGTCGACGGTCGCGCAGCCCGTCGTCGGACGCGGGCACGACCGGGGCCGGATCACCGCGCGCGACGGGGGCGCGGCCGGACTCGGCGCGGCCGCGGCCGCCCTGGTCGTGCTGGCACTGGCCCCGAACCCGGTGACGCTGACCGTGGCGGCCGTGGCCATCGGACTCATGGTCGGGAGCGTCACCCCGCTCGCCTTCGCGCACCTGGCCGAGAACACGCCGGAGGAGCGGCTGGGCCGCACGATGGGCAACGCCGAACTCGGCAGGGAGGTCGGGGACGCCGGAGGGCCGCTCGCCGTCGGCGCGATCGCGGCCGCCACGAGTCTGCCGGTCGCACTCACGGCGCTCGCGGCGGCCGGTCTGGCCAGCGGAGTCCTCGGGAGGGTGGCGCTCCGGGACGACGGACGGGTCAGGCCCGCGAACCCGCCCGGCTGATCCGCGCCAGGGAGGCCTCGACGTCGACCCGCTCGGTCGGCCGGTTGTAGGGGAGCTTCGAGAGCAGGTGGACCATCGCGCAGGTGTTGGTGATCCCGGCGAAGGCCAGCCCGGCGCCCACGAACGCCGCCACGAACACGGCGGGGGTCCACACCAGGCTCAACAGCGCCGCCACCAGGACGACCGTCCCGGCGACCAGGCGCACCTGGCGGTCCAGGGCCCAGCGCTCGGGCCCGTGCACCGAGGGCCCGTCGGCGGCCGCCCAGGCGTTCATCCCGCCGGTGAGCACCACGGCGTCGTCCAGCCCGGCGGCAGCCAGCCTCAGCCGGGCCCGTTCCGCCCGGGGGCCGGACTGGCACACCAGGACGATCGGCTCCGAGGCGTCCCGGGCCACGCGCCCGGCGTGGTGGTCCAGCTCGCCCAGCGGGAGGTTGACCGCCCCGGGGATGTGCGCGCCCTCGAACTCGGCCGGGGTGCGCACATCCACCAGGAGCGGGGCGGACCCGCTGTCGAGCCGGGCTCTGACGGTGGCTGCGTCGACGGAAACGCTCATGGGTGTCTGACTCCAGAAGGGGAGAAGGGATGTCGACAGGTATGGTAGGAATTATACCCCCCGGGGTACGTGACGCGCTTGTCACCGATTCCGGGAATATCCCCTTCTGTGAAGCTCGGGTGCGAGCCGATCCGGGTCAGAGCGTCGGCAGGTACCTCTGGAGCTCGTACGGAGTCACCTGGCGGCGGTAGGAGTTCCACTCCGCCTTCTTGTTGCGCAGGAAGAAGTCGAAGACGTGCTCGCCCAGCGTCTCGGCGACCAGCTCACTGTTCTCCATCAGACGCAGCGCCTCGTCCAGGCTCTGCGGGAGCGGCCTGATCCCCAGGGCGCGGCGCTCCGCGTCGGTCAGCGCCCACACGTCGTCCTCGGCGCCCGGCGGCAGCTCGTAGCCCTCCTCGATCCCCTTCAGCCCGGCCGCCAGGATGACCGCGTACGCCAGGTACGGGTTGGCGGAACTGTCCAGTGAACGGATCTCGATCCGGCTGGAGTTCGACTTGCCCGGCTTGTACATCGGTACGCGGACCAGCGCCGAACGGTTGTTGTGCCCCCAGCAGATGTAGGCCGGAGCCTCCCCGCCCATCCCCGCCGAGGCGGCCGGGTCGTCCCAGATCCGCTTGTACGAGTTCACCCACTGGTTGGTGACGGCCGCGATCTCGTCGGCGTGCCGCAGCAGACCCGCTATGAACCCGCGCCCCACCTTCGAGAGCTGGTACTCGGCACCGGGCTCGTAGAAGGCGTTGCGGTCGCCCTCGAACAGCGACAGGTGCGTGTGCATGCCCGACCCCGGGTACTGGGTGAAGGGCTTGGGCATGAAGGTGGCGTACACGCCCTGCTCCATGGCCACCTCCTTCATCACCAGACGGAAGGTCATGATGTTGTCGGCGGTGGTCAGCGCGTCCGCGTACCGCAGGTCGATCTCCTGCTGGCCCGGCCCGCCCTCGTGGTGGCTGAACTCCACCGAGATCCCCATGGCCTCCAGCATGTTGATCGCGTTGCGGCGGAAGTCGTGGGCGCTGTTGTGCGGGGTGTGGTCGAAGTAACCGCCCGAGTCGTTGGGCTCGGGGAACTCCCCGTGCTCGGGGAACTTCTTCAACAGGTAGAACTCGATCTCGGGGTGCGTGTAGAACGTGAACCCGAGGTCGGAGGCCTTGCCCAGCTGGCGCTTGAGCACGTGCCGGGGGTCCGCCGGGGACGGCGACCCGTCGGGCATGAGGATGTCGCAGTACATGCGCGCGGTGCCGTGCGGTTCGTTGCGCCAGGGCAGGACCTGGAAGGTGGAGGGGTCGGGCTGGGCGAGCATGTCGGCCTCGTACACGCGGGCGAAGCCCTCGATCGCCGAGCCGTCGAACCCGATGCCCTCGGAGAAGGCCGCCTCCAGTTCGGCGGGCGCCACCGCCACGGACTTGAGGTACCCGAGCACGTCGGTGAACCACAGCCTCACGAACCGGATGTCACGCTCCTCCAACGTGCGGAGCACGAATTCCTGCTGTCGATTCACGATCAACCCTCCTCGATGCCGGTCGGTCCCGGCCCGGTCCGCGCACGCGCGCGGGCACCCGGGACGGTGTCCCGGGGCCAGTCTGCCGTGCGGATATTTCCGGGGTATTTCCGCACACGCCAAGACGCCTGCCCGGTCCTCCCCGCACAGGCATTATGACCGTTGGGAGAGGGGGTTCGGGACGGTCCCCGACAGGCCGAGTTCCCGGGCGCGCGCCCCGGCGGTGGCGCGGTTGGGCGCACCGAGCTTGCCGAGGATGTTGGACACGTGCACGCTCGCCGTCTTCGGGCTGATGAACAGCGCCTCCGCGATCGCCGCGTTGGTCGCGCCCGTGGCCAGCAGGCGCAGCACCTCCGTCTCGCGCGCGGTCAGCCCGGCGGGCGCCGGAGGCGGCACCGTGTCGCCCGCCAGCCCCGCGCCGAGCCTGCGGGCGAGGTCCTCGGCGGCGCGGGCCAAGGGTGACGCACCGCACTCGGCGGCGACCGCGTGGGCCAGGCGGACGAGGTCCACGGCGCGGGCGCGGTCCCCTACACCGACCAGCGCCTCCGCCTCGCGCAGTCGCGCCCGGGCCAGGTACAGCCGCAGGGGCGTGGCCTCCCACCGGGCCACCGCCTCGGCCCACAGCGCGGCGAGTTCCTCGGGCACGGCCCCTTCCGCCTCGGCGAGCAGCGCCCGTACCGACGCCGCGTACGCGGGACGTACGGCGCCACTGACCTGGAGCCTCTCCGCCGTTGCCCGGACCAGTCCGGCCACGGTCCGGGCCCGCTCGACGATCTCCGGCGCTCCGTCGGGTGCCACGCGCCCCTGTTCCCGGCCCAGGAGCACGGCCACGGCCATCTGTTCCATCAGCGGCCACGAATACCCGGGGGAGCGCTCCAGGGCCACGCGTTCGGCCACCTCCAGGGACAGCGACAGGGCTTCGGCCAGGTCCCCCTCGGCCAGTGCGGCGTCCAACATCGCCATGCACCCCAGCTGCACGACGTTCATACGGTGCGCCTCCAGCATGGAACGGTCGCCCCGGGGGCCCGCCCCGGCCCGCGCCGCCGCGACGTCGCCCATCGCGGCGGCGGCCCTGGCCTCCACCGCCTGGATGAAGTAGACGTTCTTGTGGTCCCACTGGTCACGGACGCGGTTGTTCCGGAACAACGCGCGGGTCCCGGGCAGGTCACCCATCTCCAGGAGGATCTCGGCCCGGTTCTGGTAGTTGAACGCCTTGCGTACCGGGGTCCAGCCCAGGGCCTCGTGCCGGGCCAGGGACTCCTCCAGCACCCGTAGCCCGTCCTCGTGCTGACCGATCTCGCGGAGGAAATGGCTGAGATTGCCCGCCCCGCGCGCCTCCAGGTAGGGCTCGGCCAGCTCCTTGGCGGCTTCGATCCCCCGTTCCAGCAGGGGGCGCCCGCGCTCGGCGTCGCCCTCCTGCATGAAGGCGCCGCCCAGGGTGATCAGAGCGTCCGCGGTGGCGATCCGATCGGTGGGGGAGTCGCTTCCGGCGGCCGCGATCGCCATCTCCGCCAGGGCGAGGGGGCTCCTTCCGGACGCGGCGAGCTCGTGCAGGATTCTCCGGTTGGGGGTGTCGGTCCGGTCCTCGCGGGCCAGGGCGCACTCCCGGGCCAGGATCGCCAGAAGCTCGCCGTACCCCGGCATGTCCGCCGGATGGAGCTCCAGGGCACGGACCAGGTCGGGGATTCCGCTTCCCCGCACGTCGTAGGCGCGGGCCTCACCGCGCTGGCGCAGAAGTACCGCCCGGGTGGCACGGGTCGCGGCGTCCTCGGGCTCCTCGGGCAGGGTCGCCAGCGCCTCGTCGACCAGCTCCAGCGCGCGCCGGTTGCGGTGGGCCGAGAGCGCCGCGTTCGCGGCCCGGCTCACCACCTCGGCCCAGCTGAGCCCCTGCACCCTGTCGCTGGGGTCGGGAACCCGGTCCCACAGGGACAGAACGCGCTCCAGCATGGTCAGCCGCTCCGCGAAGGCGAGCGTCTTCCTCGCCTGGATCGCCGCCCACCAGGCCGCCTGCATCGCCCGCGGCAGGTCCTGCGCCGCCTGGTAGTGGTGCGCCTGTTCGGAGGCGCGGCGGTCGACGGGTACGGCGTCGGGGCGCTCGTCGATGAGCTGGGCGAACCGCAGGTGCAGCCGGGAGTGCGGTCCGGGCAGGATCTCCTCGTGCACGGCGTCGCGCAACAGCGCGTGCCGGAAGCGGTACCCGGTGCGCTGGGGGCGCAGCACGTTGGCGTCCACCAGGACGTTCAGCGCGGCCTCCAACTCCTTCTCGGGCAGCCCGGCCGCGCGGTGGAGCACCTCGTGCTCGATGCCGTCGGCCACGGCTCCCACCGCCGCCACCCGCAGGACGTTCAGGGTGGTCTCGTCGAAGCGGTGGACCGGTTCCAGGAGCAGGTCGCGGAAGTGGTCGGGCAGGTCGGGGTCGTCGTCATCGGGACAGGACTCGGCGGAGGCCAGTGCCTCCACGAACAACGGAACGCCCTCGCTGCGCCGGAAGAGCGTGTCCAGGGCGTCGCGCCCCAGTTCCTCACCACGGATGGCGGTGGCCTGGAGGCGCACCTCCTCACGGGTGAACGGCTCCAGTACGATCCGGCCCACACCGGGCAGGCGCTCCAGCTCGGGTAGCAGGCGTCGTAGCGGATGGGACCGGTGCAGGTCGTCACTGCGGTAGGTGGCGACGACCTGGGTGCCGGGGCGGCTGAGGTTGCGGGCCAGGAACACGAGGAGGTCCCGGGTGGCGCCGTCGGCCCAGTGGAGGTCCTCCAGGACCACGGTGATCCCGTCGTCCCCGGTGACCTGGTCCAGCAGCCGCAGGAGCTGCTCGAAGAGGATGCCCCGGTTCTCCTGGCGGTCCGACGACGGCTCACCCAGTTCGGGGAGGAGCCGGGCGAACTCGCCCACCCCTCCCGGCGCGGCCGTGGCGAAGGGGGCCGGACCGCGTTCGCGCAGGATCTGGCGGAGCACGGCGGTGAAGGGCGCGTAGGACAGGCCGTCCACACCGAGTTGCAGGCAGGCTCCGACGAACACCGTCCCGGCGGGACGGGTGGCGGCGAACTCGGTGACCAGCCTGCTCTTGCCCACCCCCGCGTCACCGCCGACCAACAGGATCTCCGGCGGTCCGGTGCGTACGCGCTGGGCCTGGTCGGCCAGGAGGCGGAGGTGCCTGCGGCGCCCGACGAAGACGGGGCTGGTGTCGCTGAACAGGGGCATACCGCCCATTATGCTCGCCCCGGCCGCGGGCGTTCCCGGTCGCTTCCGGCCCTTCGGTCCTCACGCTGGCGGCGGGCCCGGCGGCGGAGCTCGGCCTGGCGGAGCCGCTCCCGGCTGAGCGCGTGGGCGGTGGCGGTACGCAGGTCGTCGAGTGGCATGTCGGTGTCCGTTCCGTGGTGGTCGATGGTGGGGGTGCGGGGCGGGGTCAGGAGGTTCGGCGGCGGCGCTCGGCGGCCTTCTCGCGGGCCCGGGCGCGGGCCTCGGCCCTGGCCTGGCGCGCCGCCGTGAGCTGTTCACTGCGGCGTGCGGCGGCCTCGGAGCGGGCGCGGTCGTTCGTGAGGAGCGGGTCGGGGTGGAACACGGTGTTGTCCTTGGGCTCTGCGGCGGGACCCGTGTCCCGCCCGACGGCTTCCACGATCCGGCTGAGAACCCGGTCGGCGCATCGGGAGGAATCAGTGGATCGGACGCCAAAGCGTCGGACGACGCCCTAAGAGGGGCGAGAACCGCCCTAAGAGCCCTCCCGGGTGTCGCCGATTCGCCAAACGCCCCGGCGCTTCCTTGACTCCGGTGGCTCGGGCCGGGCAAGTGTGTGGAGGCTGGGCCTCTCCTCTCGGAGGTGCTCCGGCCAGCACTGATGGCGGATCTCAGGAGGTCGTGGGATGACACGGGTCGCTTGCGGGACCGATCGGCGGGACGCGTGCGGGCGAAGGGTCGCAGGGGTCGCGGCGGGGTTGGTCGTCGCCGTGCTGTGCGCCGCTCCGGCCGTCGCGGACGGCGGCGGGGCCGGTGACACGGGCACGGTGGGCCTGTCGTTGTCCGGGGCGGACCCGGCACCGCTGCCCGGGGACGAGGTGGTCTACCGGGCCACCGTGGTCAACGGGGGAGGGGACCCGGTCGAGAGGGGCCTGCTCGCCCAGCACGTCCCCGAACCCCTGGTGGTCGGGGAGGTCGGCCAGGGCGGGATCGTGGAGGAGGGCGTGGCCAACTGGCTGGTGGACCTGCCCGAGGGCGGAGAGGGCCTGTACACCGTGCGCGTCCTGGTTCCCGAGGACGCCGAACCGGGGGAGCGGGTGGTGAGCACGGCCTGCCTGCTGGTGGACCGGGACGCCGAACCGGTCGCCTGCGCGAGTGACACCCTGGTGGTCGGCGACCACACGGTGGCCTCCCGGGTGGGGGCGCTGGTCGACCGGGATGGCCTGGTCCGCGCGGCGGGTGTGGGAGTGCTGATGCTGCTGGTCTGGCTGCTGTGGCGTCAGTGGGGAGCCGCCCGCAGAACCTGACGCCGCACCCGGTGTCCGATTTGTTACGTCAGGGCGTCAGTAAGACGGAGGGAAGAACTACAACGCGTAGTAGTCTGGGGGTATGGACTTCCTTTACTCCGCGCTCGTGTTCCTCCACATGATCGGCCTGGCCGGGATCATCGCCGGTTTCCTCATGCAGCTGATGACCGACAACGTCAAGGCGACCAAGGTGCTGCTGCACAGCGCCCTGCTCCAGTTCGTCACGGGCCTGTTGCTGGTCGGCGTGGCCGAGATGGGCGACATCACCGAACTCAACCACGTCAAGATCGGCGTGAAGCTCGTCATCGCCCTGTCCGTCGTGGTCGTCGGTGTGCTCAATCTGCGCAAGCCCGCGAAGAACCTGGCGATCATCGCCGGTGTGCTCGCCATCGTCAACATCGGTCTGGCGGTCTTCTGGTAGGCGCCGCCCGAGCCTTCCGCCCGACCCGCCCGCGCGGGTCCGCCGGGGGCGGTCCGGAACACGTTCCGGGCCGTCCCCGGCTTTCATGTTCGAGAAAAATCTTGCAGGCGCTGACGTCCAGATCAGAGGCGCGTTTCCGCTTCCTTGCGGGGTGACGGGCTGTTCATGGGGTGTTCACAGGCGAAGGGCGTTCTGTTACCTTCGTCACCTCAATGCAAACTCTTGCGGAAACTGCAAGAGAATGCGGCGGGGCAGCGTGGCCCCGCGGCACCTCCCCCCAAGGAGCGCACATGAGAACACCCCGTATCGGCGCCCTCGCCGGGGCGGCCCTGATGGGAGCCGCCCTGCTGGCGGTCCCCGGACCGGCCGCCTCCCACGACGCCGCCCCCGTCTCCGCCCAGGACCCCGTCCCCGCCCAGAACGGCAACGCCGACACCATCGTCCACCTCTTCCAGTGGAACTGGGACTCCGTCGCCGCCGAGTGCGCCGACTTCCTCGGCCCCGCCGGATACGGCGGGGTCCAGGTCTCCCCGCCCCAGGAACACGTCGTCGTCCCCTTCTCCGAGGGCGGCAACTACCCGTGGTGGCAGGACTACCAGCCGGTCTCCTACCGCGTCGACAACACCCGCAGGGGCACCGCCGAGGACTTCCAGGAGATGGTCTCCACGTGCGCCGACAACGGCGTGCGCATCTACGTGGACGCCGTCGTCAACCACATGACCGGCCCCAGCGACGGCCCCTCCACCGGCAGCGCCGGTACCGAATGGGAGCGCTACGAGTACCCCGACCTGTTCGGCGACGGCACGGCCGCCTACTCCTACGGCGACTTCGGCCCCTGCTACGACACCATCGAGAACTGGAACGACAAGGACGAGGTGCAGAACTGCCAGCTCCTCGACCTGGCCGACCTGGACACGGGCTCCCCGCACGTCCGCGACCAGATCGTCCGCTACCTCAACGGGCTGGTCGCCATGGGCGTGGGCGGGTTCCGGGTGGACGCCTCCAAGCACGTCCCCGAGGACGACATGGGCGCCATCATCGGGGCCCTGGACGAGGTGCCCGGCTTCGGCGGCGCCCCGAGGGTCTTCCACGAGGTCTACGGCGACCAGACCATCCCCTACACCGCCTACACGCCCTACGGCCAGGTGACCAACTTCGACTACAAGCGCTCGGTCGCCTCGGGCTTCGCCAACGGTGACATCGCGGGCCTCACCGACATGCCCGACCACGGCGGGCTCACCTCCGACGAGGCCGTGGTCTTCGTCGACAACCACGACACCCAGCGCTACGAGCCGACCCTCACCTACGTGGACGGCGGCCGCTACTACCTCGCCACCGCCTTCATGCTCGCGCACCCCTACGGCACCCCCGTGGTGATGTCGAGCTACGACTTCGAGGGCAACGTGACCGAGGGGCCGCCCAGCACCGGCGGCCAGGACGGCAATCCGGCGGGGTGGATCACCGCGGACAGCGACTGCTCCAGCGCCGAGTGGGTCTGCGAGCACCGCAACGAGGCCGTCAGCGGCATGGTCGCGTTCCGCGCCGCTGTGGGCGGCACCGGGATCACCGAGCGGCTCCGCGACGGCTCCTCCCGTGTGGCCTTCGACCGGGGCGAGGCCGGGTTCGCCGCCTTCAACGCCTCCGGCGACCCCTGGACGCTGACCGCCCCCACCTCGCTCCCCGACGGCGAGTACGACAACGCCTCCGGTCCCGGCGGGGCCACCGTCTCCGGCGGCCGGATCAGCGCGACCGTCCCCGCCGACGGCGCCCTGGCACTGCACGTGGGCGGCGAGTGCGAGCAGGACTGCGGTGGCGGCGACCCGGGTGAGCCCGGTGACCCCGACACCCTCACCGCGACCGTCGAGACCGTGCCCGGGCAGGAGGTGTACGTGGTCGGTTCCACGCCCGAGCTGGGGTCCTGGAACCCGGCCGACGGCGCCCCGCTGAGCACCGACGCGTCCACCTACCCGCAGTGGTCGGGCCGGGTCGCCCTCGGCCCCGACACCGAATGGAAGCTGGTCCGGGTGTCCCCGGGCGGCGGTGCCGACTGGGAGCCCGGCGACAACCGGGTCGGCCCGGCCGCCGCCGTCACCTGGGGGCAGCGCTGAGACCGCCGGGCACCCCCGCCCCCTCGGGGGTGCCCGGTCCGGCTCACTCCGCCGAGGCGTCCTCCAGCGGCGCCGGGCAGGTCCCGCCGGGCTCCACCGCGAGCTCGTAGTGCCACACCTCGTTGGCGTAGGTCTGGCAGAGGCCGAACCGCGCCCCGTGCCGGGCGAACCAGTACGCCGCGTCGGTGCGGCCCACGTCCACCGCCGCCCCCGTGACATGGGACGAGTCCTCCGGGGAGGCCACCCACCGGGCCGCCTCCTCCTCGCTCCCGTACACCTCCACCGCCGCGTCCCGCAGGAACCGCTGGTAGCGCTCGCTTCGCCAGCCGCTGGTCACCACCGTGCCGATCCCGTCCTCCTCCAGCGCTGCCGCCGCGGCCTCGCGCACCGCCGCCAACAGCTCGGGGTCCAGCCCGGACAGGGCGGGCACGTCGTCACCCGGGTCCAGACCGCCGCCCTCGGGCACGTAGCCGTCGTCGTCGCCCAACGGGCTCAGCCGTGTGACCGGCAGGCTCTCCGACCAGGTGCGCCCCGACGGCCCCCCGGAGGACCCGCCCCCACCCGCCGCGCCGTCACCGGCCCCGGCGGTCGCGCAGCCCGCGAGCAACAGCGCGGCCGTGACCGCGGCGGCGGTCAGAACGGTCGGTCGACTCCCCATGGCACGCCCCCCTCACCGGCCCGGACCCCGTGTCCGGCACCGAGGACCCAGGTCACCAGGGACGACGTTGCGCCGATGTGTGCCGCCGAGCCAACACTTCCGCAACACCCCATCCGCCTAGACTGGGCCGCCGACCGAGTGACGGGGGAACCACATGCGCGTACTGGTCGTCGAGGACGAGGTCTTCATGGCCGAAGCCCTCCAGGCGGGACTGCGCCACGAGGCCATCGCCGCCGACGTGGCCCTGGACGGCGACGCCGCGCTGGAGCGGATCGGCGTCAACGACTACGACGTGGTGGTCCTCGACCGCGACCTCCCCGGGACCCACGGAGACCAGGTGTGCGCCGTCATCGCCCGCGACCACCCCGGCACCCGCGTGCTCATGCTGACCGCCGCCACCCGGCTCCGGGACAAGGTGGACGGGTTCTCCCTGGGCGCCGACGACTACCTCACCAAACCCTTCGCCGTCGAGGAGCTGGTCGTGCGCCTGCGCGCCCTCGCCCGGCGCCCCACGGCAGCCGTCCCGCCCGTGCTGGTGAGCGGCGACCTGAGGTTGGACCCCTATCGCAGGGAGGCCTACCGCTCCGGCCGCTACCTGCGTCTGCCCCGCAAGCAGTTCGCCGTCCTCGAACTGCTCATGCGGGCCGACGGGGGAGCGGTGAGCGCCGAGACCCTCCTGGAGAAGGTGTGGGACGAACACGCCGACCCCTTCACCAGCGCGCCCCGGGTGACGGTGTCGCAGCTGCGCCGGGTGCTCGGCGATCCGGACCCGATCGTGACCGTCCCCGGGGTGGGCTACCGTCTGGTCGCCCCCGGAGCGGACGCGTGAACGGCGCGCCGGTGCGGGTCAGCGCCCGCCTGCGCCTCACCCTGGGGTACGCGGTCTTCCTGGTCGTGGCGGGCCTGGCCGTGCTGGCCGGGGTGTACGTGGTCGTGCGGTACGTGCCCAACTACCCGCTCACCCCCGCCAACCCCAGCGACCTGGGACAACCCGTTCCCGCCCGGCCCCAGATCCTGGAGGCGCTGGTCCGGGTCTCCGGCGGCGTCCTCCTGGTCCTGGCCGTGTTCGGGCTGGTCGGGGGATGGTTCCTGTCCGGGTGGGTGCTGCGCCCCCTCCAGCGGATCAACGACGCCGTCCTGGTCGCCGCGACCGGGAACCTGGGGCAGCGGGTGGCGCTCACCGGCCGCAACGACGAGTTCCGGCAGCTCGCCGACGCCTTCGACCACATGCTGGACCGCCTCCAGGACGCCTTCGAGGCCCAGGAGAGGTTCGCCGCCAACGCCTCCCACGAACTCCGCACTCCGCTCGCCGTCAACGCCACCCTCCTGGACGTGGCCCGGCGCGACCCCGGGGGACAGGACTACCCGCGCCTGCTCGAACGGCTGGACCTCACCAACGCGCGGGCGATCGGCCTCACCGAGTCGCTGTTGCGGCTGGCCGACGCCAACGCCGTCACCGCCGTGTCCGCCCCCGTCGACCTCGCCGCCCTGGCCCGCGACGCCGTGGACGAGGGCGAGGAGGAGGCACTGGGCCGGGGCGTTCGGGTGGAGCGCGCGATCCACCCCGCCCCGACGGTCGGCGACACCGCGCTCCTCGCCCAGCTCGCCGAGAACCTGGTGCGCAACGCCCTGCGCCACAACACCCCCGGACCGGACGGAGCGCGCACCGCCCTGGTCTCCACCGGGCGCGACCCCCGCACCGGTGACGCCGTCCTGAGGGTGGAGAACACCGGCGCCGTGTACACGCCGGAGGCCGCCGCCCGCCTGCGCGAACCCTTCCTCCGGGGCGCGGGTCGGGTCGGAACCGGCCAGGGCCACGGTCTCGGCCTGGCCCTGGTGGACCGGGTCACCCGGGTGCACGGCGGCACCCTCGACCTGCGCCCGCGCGGGGCCGACCGGGGCGGGGGGCTCGCGGTCACGGTCACGCTCCCCGCCGGGGGCGCCGCTCAGTCGTCGTAGAAGGCCCGCTCCATCACCGCGCGCGCCCGCCGCGTGGTGCGCAGGTAGGCCTCGGTCAGCTGCTCCGCCGGACCCTCCGGCTCGGGGCCCTCCACCGCTGGGCCCTCCTCCGCCGCGCCGTCGCCGTCCGCGTCGTCCTCGTCGGTGCCGTACCCCATGGCCTGGGCCAACGCCGCGCGCACCCGGGGATCGTGCGGGATCGAGTCACCGGCCCGGCCGCGCACCAGCATCACCATGCCGCGCACCCGAGAGGCCAGCCGCCACGACCGCTCCAGCGCCACCCCGTCGTCCGCGGCCAGGAAGCCGTGCGCCACCGCCACCCCCAGGGCCGGGAGCGTCTGCGGGGTACGCAGGTCCGGGAACTCGTGGGCGTGCCGCAACTGCACCAGCTGCGCCACCCACTCCACGTCCGACAGCCCGCCCCGGCCCAGCTTCGTGTGCAGGGTCGGGTCGGCGCCGCGCGGCAGCCGCTCGGCCTCCATCCGGGCCTTGAGCTTGCGGATCTCCACGACCGCGGTGGGGGAGACCCCGCCCTCCGGGTAGCGGATCGGGTCGATCAGCGCCACGAACGCCGAACGCAGTCCCTCGTCCCCGGCGATCGGCCGCGCCCGCAACAGCGCCTGGCTCTCCCACACCTGGGACCAGCGCCCGTAGTAGGCG
This sequence comes from Nocardiopsis sp. NPDC006938, assembly GCF_042869555.1. Taxonomy (NCBI): domain Bacteria; kingdom Bacillati; phylum Actinomycetota; class Actinomycetes; order Streptosporangiales; family Nocardiopsidaceae; genus Nocardiopsis; species Nocardiopsis sp. NPDC006938. Next base: position 120,116 of record NZ_JBIAGA010000018.1, read on the forward strand.
GCATAGGAGTCCAGCGTGCGCACCACCGGGCCGCTGCGGCCCTCCGGGCGCAGGTCGGTGTCGATCTTCAGCGCCGGTTCGGCCTGCGGCATCTCCAGCAGCCGGGCCAGCTCGCGCACGATCGCCATGGCCTGCCTGGTGGCCGCGCCCGTGTCCACCCCCGGCATCGGGTCGTGCACGTACATGACGTCGGCGTCGCTGGCATAGGTGAGTTCCCCGCCGCCGAACCGGCCCATCGCGACCACGCACACCCGTGTGAGCTCCTCGCCGCCGGACTCGGCCACCACCTTGGTGTAGGCCGCCCGCAGCGCCGCGTCGATGGTCACCGCCGCGATCCCGGTGAGCGCCCGGCCCACCTCCTCCACCGAGCACACGCCCAGCAGGTCGGCGGCGGCCGTACGCAGCAGCTCCCGGCGGCGCAGAGCGCGCACCGCCGACACCGCCTCCTCCGGGGTGTCGTACCGGCGCAGCGCGGCGTCGGCCTCGGCCATCAGCGTCCGGGTCTCCCGCCGCCGCAGGTCGGCGTCGTCGCCCAGCATCGCCACCGCCTCGGGGGCGCGCAGCAGCAGCTCGGTCACGTACCGGCTGGTCCCGAGCAGCCACGCCATCCGCTCGGCCACCCGGACGTCGTCCCGCAGGAGCCGCAGGTACCAGGGGGTGGTGCCCAGGGCATCGCTGACCTGCCGGAAGCCGAGCAGCCCGGCGTCCGGGTCGGGGGAGTCCGCGAACCAGCCCAGCATCACGGGCAGCAGGGTGCGCTGGATGGCGGCCCGCCGTGACAGCCCCGACGTGAGCGACTCCAGGTGACGCAGTGCCCCGCGCGGGTCGACGAACCCCAGGGCGCCGAGCCGTTCCACCGCCTGGTCGGCGGAGAGCCGGATCTCGTCTTCGGGCAGCGCCGCCACCGCGTTCAGGAGCGGTCGGTAGAAGAGCTTCTCGTGCAGGCGGCGCACCTCCGCCGACACCCGCTTGCGGGCGCCGGTCAGCTCCCTCTCGGCGTTGGTCGGGTAGCCCAGGGCGCGGCCCAGCTGTCGCAGCCGGGCCGGGCCGTCGGGCGCCTTGGGGTCGGGCATCAGGTGGGTCCGGCGCAGCCGTTCCAGCTGGAGCAGGTGCTCCACCCGGCGCAGGAAGCGGTAGGCGTCGGCCAGGCCGGCCGCGTCCCGTCGGCCCACGTAGCCGTGCTCCGACAGCGCGGTCAAGGCCTCCAGGGTGTTGCCCGAGCGCAGCCGGTCGTCCGAGCGGCCGTGCACCAGCTGGAGCAGCTGCACGGAGAACTCGATGTCGCGCAGGCCGCCCGGACCCAGCTTGAGCTCGTGCTCGGCCTGGCCCGCGGGGATGTGCGCCACCACGCGACGGCGCATGGCCTGCACGTCCTCCACGAAGTCCTTGCGGGCGGAGGCCTCCCACACCAGCGGGGCGATCGCCTCCGCGTACGAGCGGCCCAGCGCCACGTCCCCGGCGATCGGCCGGGCCTTGAGCAGGGCCTGGAACTCCCAGGTCTTGGCCCAGCGCTCGTAGTAGGCCAGGTGCCCGGACAGCGGCCGCACCAGCGGACCGTTGCGCCCCTCCGGCCGCAGCGCCGGGTCCACCTCCCACAGGGTGCCCTCGGCGTCGGTCTGCGCCGGTACGCGCATCATCGCCGTGGCCAGCCGGGTCGCGGCCCGCTGGGCCTCCTGGTCGTCGGCGGGGAGCCCGTCGTCGCCCGGGGCGGGTTCGGCCACGAACACCACGTCCACGTCGCTGACGTAGTTGAGCTCGCGGCCCCCGCACTTGCCCATGCCGATCACGCTCAGACGGCACAGCGCCGCGTCCTCGGGAGCCTCCGCGCGGGCCAGCGCCAGGGCCGCGTCCAGGAGCGCCGCGGCGAGGTCCGACAGTTCGGCGGCGACCTCCTCGACGGTGTTGACGCCGGTCAGATCGCGTCCGGCCAACCGCAGGACCCGGCGGCGGTAGGCCACCCGCAGCGTGTGCCGGAGCGCCTCGACGGGGTCACCGTCGTCGCCCTCCCCCAGGGAGAGGTCGGCCACCGGCGCCGCGTCGTCGGGCCGCGCGCCCACGGTGTGCAGCAGCCCGTGGCGCAGCTCCTCACGGTCCGGTGTGCGCGCCGCGTCGGCCCCGCGCAGCTCGCGCCAGTCACCGGGGTGGCGCACCAGGTGGTCGGTGAGCGCGGTGCTGGCACCCAGGACCCGGCTCAGCCGGGTCCGCAGGTCCCGTTCGTCCCGCAGGGCCGCGCGCACCTCCTCCGGGTCCGGTGCGGCCTCCAACAGCCGGAGCAGCCCCAGCAGAGCCTGGTCCGGGTCGGCGGCGGCCGCGAGGGCGCCGATCACCTCGGTGTCGGCCCGGGCGTCCAGCCCGGCCTCCTCCACCAGCCGCAGGGCCCGGGTGCTGTCACTGAAGCCGCGCCGAGCGAGTGCTCCCGCTGTCATGTTGCTCTTTCCGTCCCATGCCACGCGTCCACGGTAGCCGTCCCGGGAGCCCGGCCCCGGAACCGGCTCGGGGCCGGTACCCGAACTGGATACCGGCCCCGAGGGGGTGTCGCCTAGATGTCGTAGTAGAGCTCGAACTCGCGCGGGTGGGGGCGCAGGCGCAGGGAGTCGATCTCCTCGGTGCGCTTGTAGTCGATGTAGGTCTCGATGAGGTCCTTGGTGAAGACCCCGCCCTCCAGCAGGAACTCGTGGTCGGCCTCCAGGGCCTCCAGAGCGGCATCCAGGGACGCCGGGACCGTCTCGATCGCCGCGGCCTCGGCCGGGGGCAGCTCGTACAGGTCCTTGTCGACCGGCTCCGGCGGCTCGATCTTGTTCTTGATGCCGTCCATACCGGCCATCAGCATGGCCGAGAAGGCCAGGTACGGGTTGGCCGAGGGGTCGGGCACCCGGAACTCGATGCGCTTGGCCTTCGGGTTGGACCCGGTCAGCGGCAGGCGGATGCAGGCCGAGCGGTTGCGCTGGCTGTAGACCAGGTTGATCGGGGCCTCGTAGCCCGGCACCAGGCGGTGGAAGGAGTTCACCGTCGGGTTGGTGAACGCCAGCAGTGCCGAGGCGTGCTTGAGCAGACCGCCGATGTAGTGGCGGGCCGTGTCCGAGAGCTGGCCGTAGCCCGCCTCGTCGAAGAACAGCGGGGCGCCGTCCTTCCACAGGCTCTGGTGGCAGTGCATGCCCGAGCCGTTGTCGCCGAAGAGCGGCTTGGGCATGAACGTGGCGGTCTTGCCCGCCTCGTTCGCCACGTTCTTCACGATGTACTTGTACAGCTGGACCTTGTCGGCCTGCTCCAGCAGCGTGCCGAACTTGATGCCGATCTCGGCCTGGCCCGCGGTGCCGACCTCGTGGTGCTGGAGCTCGACCTCGATGCCCGACTCGATCAGCGCCCGCACCATGTCCGAGCGCAGGTCGCTGTAGTGGTCGACCGGCTCGACGGGGAAGTAGCCGCCCTTGAAGCGCGGACGGTAACCGCGGTTGCCGCCCTCGATCGAGGACCCGGTGTTCCAGGCGCCCTCGATCGAGTCGATCTCGTAGTAGCCGGTGTTCGCACGCGTCTCGAACTTGACGTCGTCGAAGATGTAGAACTCGGCCTCGGGGCCGAAGAACGCCGTGTCGGCCACGCCCGAACCCTTGAGGTAGGCCTCGGCCTTACGGGCGACGTTGCGCGGGTCGCGGCTGTACGACTCCAGCGTGAGCGGGTCGTGGACGAAGAACGTCATGTTCAGCGTCTTGTGCTTGCGGAACGGGTCCAGCACGGCGGTGCCCAGGTCGGGCAGCAGCAGCATGTCGGACTCGTGGATGGCCTGGAAGCCGCGGATCGAGGAACCGTCGAACATCTGACCGTCGGTGAACGTGGACTCGTCCACGTTCTCGACCGGGAGGGTAACGTGGTTCACGCCCCCGAACAGGTCCGTGAACCGGACGTCGAGGAACCTGACGTCCTCGTCTCGGATGTAGGCGAGCACCTCGTCGACGCTGCTGAACAAAACGGAACCTCCGTGCAGATAGCTGAGACGGCGGGTTCGCGCCCGCGTCGTCGCGGTCGTGTCGAACCACGCGCCGTCTCCCGGCTTCGTCTTCGAAGCTAGAAGTGCGTGATTTCCACGCCGTGTCTCGATTGTTTCCTGCATGTTACGGACCTTGTCGCCCGGGTGGACCAGTGGTCCCGTACCGGTGATTCCGCCTGTTTCAGGGCCAAACCGGTGTTCGGGAGCCTCGCGGAGTGACCGGCGCCACGCCGCCTCCGGGGGCGTGTCACCGTGCCCGGGCGGGCCCGAGCGCGGGGGGTGACGCGGGGCGGATACCGTGAAAAACATGAGCGACAACAGCCGGAGCGGCACCCCCACGGTCTCCGAAGACGACTTCCGTTACCGAGGCAACCGGCTGGGTCTGCCCGAGGACGGGAGCGGTTCGGTGCCCGGGGTCATGCGCCGCCTGGTCGGTCTCGCCCTCGACTGGGCCCTGTCCGCGATGCTCGTCTGGGCCGCGATCCGTCTCGGGCTGATCGGCCAGGAGCTGGCCGCCGCCGCGGCCGCCGGAGGCGACCCGGAGGCCATCGCCCTGACCAACTTCACGACCATGTCGACGCTGGTGGTGTTCGCGGCGATGAACCTCCTCCTGCTCACCCTGTTCGGCACGACCGTCGGCCGCCGTCTCGTGGGGGTGGGCATCACCGCCACCGGTGAGCGCTCCTGGCCCTGGTTCGCGTCCATGGCCGTACGCACACTGCTGTTGTGCCTGGTGATCCCGGCCGTGGTCTACGACCGCGACACCCGTGGCCTGCACGACCGCGCCGCCGGTACGGTGGCCACCCGGTTCTGATCAGGCGCCCCCGCCCCCGCCTTCCGGGTGCGCGGCGCGCACACGCGTGCGCACCCGTGCCGAGCTGCTGTTAGCATCCGTTCACGGCATTCCCGCGGGGACCCGCGACCTCGGGCCGCGTACCGCACGCCGACGCCCCACCGCTCGCACGGGTGCGCCGTTCGCACACACGCCCCGGGCGCCCCGACCCCGCCCCTCACGGTCTCCTCGCACCTCGAAGGTTCGCATGGCTGGTAGACGCTCCGCCCCACGCAACTCCGGCGCCTTGGGCGCCGCGCGGTTGACCCCCGGACAGTGGATCGCGTGTGTCGCGACCGCACTGGCCATCATCGCCAGCCTGGGAGGGTACGGCTGGTACCAGGGGTTGATCGGCAACATCACGACCGCCCAGGTCGACACCGACGAGTGGGACCGGCCCACGAGCGTCGAGGGCGTCATGAACATCCTCATCATCGGATCGGACGTGCGCTCCGGCGAGAACGCCGAGTACGGAGAGGTCGAGGGCGAGCGTCCGGACACGATGCTCATCGCGAGCGTCAACGTGGACAGTGGGGCCGCCACCCTGGTGAACCTGCCGCGTGACCTCATGGTCGACCTGCCCGGCTGCGAGGCCGTGGAGGGGTACGAGGGCATGCAGGCCCAACAGGGCATGATCAACTCCGCCATGACCTTCGGCGGGGTGGGCTGCCAGTGGAAGGCGGTCGAACAGGTCACCGGTGTGCACCTGGACCACTTCCTCATGATGGACTTCGTCGGCTTCAAGGACATGGTGGACGCCATCGGCGGGGTGGAGATGTGCATTCCCGAGCCCGTGGACGACCCCAAGGCCCACCTGGTCCTGGAGGCCGGGCTCCAGACCCTGGACGGCGAGGACTCGCTCGGGTTCGTGCGCTCCCGCTACTCGCAGGGGGACGGCAGCGACCTGTCCCGGATCGACCGCCAGCAGGAGTTCATGGGCGCGATGCTACGAGAGGTGCTCAGCAGCGACGTCATGACCAGCCCGGTCACCATCACCCGGTTCCTGGGAGCGGTCACCGACTCGATCACCACCGACGAGGAGCTGACCGTCGACACCATGGCCGACATCGCGATCTCGATGCGCGAGGTCGACCTGGACCGGGTCCAGTTCGTCACGGTCCCCAACGGCGCCCACCCGGCGGACCAGAACCGCATCATCATGAGCGAGCCCTCCGCCTCGGAGCTGTTCGAGGCGATCAACAACGGCGTGGACCTGGCGGGCGGCAAGGACGACGGGAAGAAGGACGACGACGGGGACGGGGCCGACGCGGTGGAGCCCGGCGACGTCTCGGTCCAGGTCGTGAACAACACCGCGGTCGAGGGTCTGGCCCTGGAGATCCAGGCGGTGCTGGTCCAGGACGGCTTCGTGGTCACCGGGGTCGGTAACCCCGAGACCCGCGCCCCCGAGGCGACCACGGTCTACCACGGGCCCGGCGACGAGGCGGCCGCGAGGCTGCTCGCGGGCACCCTCACCAACGCCACGGTGGAGGAGACCGAGGGGCTGGAGCAGACCCTCGAACTGGTCGCCGGGTCCGACTGGGAGGGCTTCGGCGCGTCCTCGTCCGAGAGTGACCTGTCCATCACCGACGACCTCGGCGGCGTGACCGCCGAGAAGCAGGAGAGCGCCTGCTAGAGGGCGACCGAGGCGTCAGGGGGCGTCGGGCGGACACGGTCCCGCCCGGCGCCCCTGCTCGTGCGCACGGTGCGGGGCGCGACGCGGTCCGACGTACCGAGACCGTTCCGGTACCATCTGGGGGGTTACGTCCGAGTAGTCACGGGGAGCGTCCCGTGACGACCCCTTCGGGCGAGTCCTCCCAGTCACAGAACGGATCGCAGGTGTCCCCTTGGCCCCAAGAAACGTGTCTACGGCCGCCGCCGGGATGAGTCTCGGCAAGTGGGCGGCGTGCGGGATGACCGGCGTGGTCATCGTCGGAAGCCTGGCCGGCTACGGCGTCTACCAGGACGTGTTCGCCATCGACACCGCCGAGATCAACACCGACGGGTGGGGCGACCGCCCCGCCCAGGTGGACGGGCTGCACAACATCCTGCTCCTGGGAACCGACGAGCGCGCGGGCGAGGACGCCAGCTACAACGAGCTCAACGGCGTCCGCCCCGACGTCCTGGTAGTCGTCAGCATCGACGTGGACCAGGGCGGGGTGACCATGGTCAACCTGCCCCGCGACACGATGGTCGAGATCCCGCCGTGCGAGGCCAACGAGAGCGGTGACGGCTGGGCCGGGGGCGTGGACCAGATCAACCACGCCATGACCTACGGCGGCATGGACTGCCAGGGCAACACCGTGGAGACCGTCACCGGCATCCACCTCGACCACATGGTCCTGGTGGACTTCGCCGGGTTCGAGAACATCGTGGACTCCATCGGCGGCATCGAGATGTGCGTCCCGGAGCCGATCGACGACCCCAAGGCGCACCTGGTGCTGGACGCCGGGACGCAGCGGCTCGACGGGGAGCAGGCCCTGGGCCTGGCCCGCTCCAGGGACAGCACGGAGTCCAGGAGCGACCTGGACCGGATCGAGAACCAGCACCGGATGATCGGCGCGATCCTGCGCGAGGTCACCAGCGGGGAGATCCTGTCGAGTCCGAGCTCCCTCTACGGCTTCCTCGACTCGGTCACCGACAGTCTGGTGACCGACGAGAACCTCACCAACGACAAGATGACCGAACTGGCCGTGGCCATGCGCGAGGTCGACCTGGGGCGGATGAACATGGTCACCGCGCCCGTTGTCGACTACGCGGCCAACCCCAACAAGGTCGCGCTGGAGGAGGGGCCCGCGCAGGAGCTGTTCGCGGCGGTGGCCGCGGGCGAGCTCACCACGGGCCCGGCCGACGACGAGGAGTCGGGTGCCGAGGACGACGGCGGGCCCGAGCCCTCCGAGGTCTCCCTGCGGGTCCTCAACAACACGGGGATCAACGGCCGGGGCAGCCAGGTGCAGGAGCTCCTGGTGGCCGAGGGCTTCGTGGTGACCGAGTCCACCAACCCGGACGTGCGGGCCCCCGACACGACCACGGTCTACCACGGTCCGGACCGGGCCGAGCACGCCGAGGTGCTGGCCTCCGCGCTGTCGGTCGCCGAGGTCGTGGAGGAGCCCTCCCTGGGGGACGAGCTGGAACTCGTCATGGGCGGTGTCGACTGGGACGGACTCGCCACGGGCGGCGCGGAGTCGGGCGGGGGGTCCGGCGCCCCGCTCGGCGACGTCGACACCACCTCGGCGGCCGAGGACGAGGTCACCTGTTCCTGAGCCCACCCCCGGACTCCTGAGCGCACCCCCCGGAGCGAGCACACGTCGAAGGGGCCGTCACACCAGGGCGAATTCTAGGAGTCGTCGCAACACGTAAGGTCAGTTGCTCGTTGTGAGCAGCTTGGCGAGGCGCTCGGCTGGGGTATCCCAGCCGAGCGTTT
>NZ_JBIAGA010000019.1:0-108260 GCF_042869555.1 Nocardiopsis sp. NPDC006938
GTTGATCTAGACAATCCACACCTATGTCGGAGGCCCTCTCTTGCTGTCAAATCACTGCCGGGCTGTACTCAACCTCCATGGTCAGTACACCTAGGGCCGCGCCGGGCCGGGAGGGTGCCGTCCCGTGTCGTGGGGACGGCACCCCGGTTCAGGTCCAGCGGAAGAAGCGCAGGGCCAGTGGCCACAGCAGACCCGTGGCCACCACCAGCACCAGCAGGTGGGCCGGGGCGGGCGGCTGACCGGCCCAGGCGTCGCGCAGCACGTGCAGGGCCGCCCCGGAGGGCAGCAGTTCGGCGACCCGCTGGAGCGCGGGTGACAGCTCCTCGGCGGGGACGAAGACCCCGCTGAGGAACATGGCGGGCACCAGCACCACCGAACCCACGCCGTTGGCCCAGGCGGTGTTGGGCAGCAGTCCGCCGATCAGGGCGGACACGGCCAGCAGCGAGGTCGTGGCCAGGGCCAGTCCGAGGACGAACCACCCCCAGGAGACCGGCATCCGCAGGTCGAACAGGAGCCGGCCCACGCCCAGGATCACCGCGCACGCGCCGACCACGTTCAGCGCTCCGACCAGCATGTGGGCGAGCAGCACCGCCCAGGGCGGCGCCGGGGTGGTGGAGATCCGGCGCAGGTAGCCGTGCTCCCGGGCGGCGGCCAGCGTGGACGGCACCATGACCAACGTGGTCACCAGCAGCGCGATCCCGAGCGCGATGGGCGCCATCACCGTGTCCACGGCGCGCAGGCCGGTCTCCGGATCGGCGTCGAACATGCCCGGCAGCTGCGCGAACAGCACCATGATCAGCAGCGGCATGAGCACGGTGAAGACCACGACGACGCGTTCGCGCCCGGCGACGCGCAGTTCGTTGACGCAGACGGCCCACGCCATGCGGGCGCGCGGGACGGGCGGGGGAACCCGGACTCCGGTGTTCACGACTGCTCCTCCTCGGAGTGGTGGCGCGGCGGGGCCTGGCGCAGGGCGAGCATGACGTCCTCCAGACCGCCGGCGCGGACGTCGAACCCGTCCGGCACCACCCCCTGGCGGCCGAGTTCGGCGGAGACCGTGAAAGCGAGGTCGGTCGAGTCGCCGGTGACGACGACCGAGGCGGGGCCGCCCTCGGCGGTCACCTCCGTCACTCCGGGCAGCGCGCGCAGTGGTCCGGTGTCGACCCCCTCGGCACGGAACCGGACCCGGGTGCCGCCCAGTGAGGCGGCCAGGGCCCGGGGTGTGTCCAGGGCGGCGACCCGCCCCTCGGTCAGGACGGCGACCCGGTCGCAGAGGTACTCGGCCTCGTCCATGAAGTGGGTGACCAGGACGGTCGTCACACCTCTGGTGCGCAGGGCCGCCACCGCCTCCCAGGTGTCGCGGCGCGCGGCAGGGTCCAGGCCGGTGGTGAGCTCGTCCAGGACGACGACGCGCGGGCCGCCGACCAGGGCCAGGGCGATGGAGAGGCGCTGTCTCTGCCCCCCGGAGAGGGAGGCGAACCGGTGCCGTGCCTTGTCGCGCAGGCCGAGGGTGTCCATGAGTTCGCCGGGGTCGGCGGGGGCGGAGTGGAAGGAGGCGAAGAGCCGCAGGGCCTCGTGGACGGTGATCCGCTCCGGGAGCCGGCTCTCCTGGAGCTGGACCCCGACCAGGCGGCGCACGCTGGCGAGGTCCTTGTGGGGGTCGAGGCCGAGGACGCGGACGCGGCCCCGGTCGGGTCGGCGCAGGCCGGTGACGCACTCGACGGTGGTGGACTTGCCCGAACCGTTGGGGCCCAGGACGCCGAGGATCTCGCCCTCGCGTACGTCGAGGTCGACGCCCCGGACGGCGCGGACGCGTCCGAAGGACTTGTGGAGGTCCCTGACCTCGATGACGGCGGTCCCGCTCATCGGGGGTCCCCTTCCGTGTCGGTCCGGGGTCCGGCGGGGTCGCCGGGCGCGATGATCCGGTCGACCATGTCGGCCAGCCGGTCCCCGGCCTCGGGGAGGTCCAGGCCGGGGTCCCGCAGGGCCTCCGCGACCAGGGCGTCGATCCCCCCGCTGACGGTGATGGCGAGGACCCTCGTGTCCACGCCGGTCGCCGCGGTCTCGGCGACGGCGGCGTCGAGCAGGTCCGCGAGGACGCCCCAGCGTGTCCGGACCCGGGAGTCGGCGCTCTCGGGGGTCTGGGTCGTGGTGAATCCCTCTCCGATCAGTCTGACCTCGTCGCGGTGGTCGTGGAGGTAGCCGACCAGCGCGACGACGTAGCCGCGCACGGCCCCGCGGACGCTGTCGGCGCTGGAGAGCCGGTCGACCACGTGCCGGGTGAGTCGGTCGTAGACGTCCTGGAGCGCCGCGCGCACAAGGTCGTCCCGGCTGGAGAAGTGGTAGAGGATGCCGCCCTTGGCGATACCCATCCGTTCGGCGATGCGGGCGAGCGAGGCGCCGTGCAGGCCCCGTTCGGCGACGGTGGCGATGGTGGCCTCGATCATCTGTTCCCGGCGGGCGGCCCGGGTGAAGGTGACCGTGTCTTTTGAACGCATGGTCAAACTTTAGCCCGCCCGGTCAAAAAAGGGAAGACGGTGACCGCACCCGGCCGGTAACCTCGCCAACGACACCGCGCGCGACGCGCACGACGACACCCCGGGGGATCGCTTGGACCAGGCACGACCACACCAGGAACACCTGATCAGGGAGGCCCGCGAGACGGACGTGGCGGAGGCCGCCGACACCCTCGCCGAGGCCTTCCGGGACTACCCCTTCACACGGCACACCATCGCCGCCGACGATCACCTCGCCCGGCTGCGCGAGTTCCAGCGGATCTTCCTGGCCGAGATCGGCCTGCCGCACGGCCGGGTCTGGGTGAGCGGCGACCTGGCGGCCGTCGCCGTGTGGTCCACGCCCGACTCCGGCGGCGCCGAGGAGGTCATGGCCGGGCTGCTGCCCACCCTGGTCGGCCTCGCGGGCGACCGGGCCGACGCCTACGCCTCGGCGGAGGCGGTGATGGAGGAGCACCGGCCGCAGGAGCCCGTCTGGTTCCTGGGCACCGTCGGGGTGCGGCCCGGGGCCCGGGGCCGGGGGCTGGGGCGCGCGGTGGTGCGCGCCGGGCTGCGCGAGGCGGACGCGGCGGGCGTTCCCGCCTTCCTGGAGACCTCGGCGCCGGACAACGTGCGCCTGTACACCTCGCTCGGGTTCACCGTCACCGCCGAGTACGACCTGCCGGGCGGCGGCCCGCGCACGTGGTCGATGCTCAGGCCCGCGGGCGGCTGAGCCGGTCCCTCCGCAGGGCAGCGGACGGCGGGGGCGGCGGACGGCGGGGCCGTCCGCCGCCCGCGTTCAGTTACGGGTCGCGGCGTACTCCGCCAGGCGACGGACACGGTCGGGCAGGTACACGTAGGGGTCCTTGCCCGCCTGCTCGAACCCGCGCCGGGCGTACTCGTTGGCCCTGACCCGGAAGTCGCAGTCGTCTCCGACCTGGCTGTCCCACAGCTTCACGGCACGCACCCGCTCGTAGCGCCGAAGGACGTCCGGGACGTCGGTGTACCACTTCACGGTCTCGCGGGGGCCGATGTCGGTGGTCCCCATCTCACCGACCATCACCGGCTTGCCGGGGTCGATGCCGTGCTTGGGGCCCTCCTCCTGTATCCACTCGTAGGTGGGGGCCAGGGCGTCCTCGAAGGAGTCGACGTGGTCCCAGTTGTTCATCTTCTCGCAGCCGGTCATGTTGTACGCCTCCCAGCTGATCCAGTCGACGTAGTCGTTGCCGGGCCACAGCCCGGGGAGGCGGTCCAGGTTCGCGGGCCAGCCGGTCACGTTCCAGACCCAGATCACGTTGTCGGCTCCCTCGGACCGGTAGAGGTCGACGATGTGCCGCCAGGAGCGCACGAACTCCTCCGGGGTGCCGCGGTTGTTGTACCGGTTCTTGCCGTCCGCCTCGTGGTCGAAGGTGACGAAGTACGGCACCTCCAGCTCGGCGATGGCCCGGGCCTGGGAGCGCAGCGGGGCGTCGAGGTCGCCCGCGATGATCTCGCGGTAGGCGATGGCCGGACGCCCGGGCCGGGTGAAGCGACGGGCCTCGATGTTGGTGTGCACGAAGCGCCCCTCGGCGATCATGCGCCGCTCGCGGTCGCCCGGGACCTCGGCCTGGTCGATCCCGCGCCAGGTGTAGACGATGTCCATGGGCCGGTCGGCGGCGGCCTCCAGCCCCTTCACGTCGTCGCCGTCCGGGCTGGCGCCCCACCAGACCCCGCAGGAGGGTTCGAGGATGTCCGAGACGGTGCACTGGATCTCCCGTGTCGAGGGGAGACCGAGCAGGGGCGCGGTGTGGGGGACCGGGCCCGCGATCCTGGGACGGTCCTCCGACGGTGCCGTCGCGGCGACGGGCGTGTCTCCCAGCCCCGCCAGCCCCAGGGCGACGAGCACCGCTCCCGTCGCCGCCATGCCTCGTACCGGTCCGCCCACCATGGTCAACCGCCCCCTAGCTCCCCCGATAACAACCCAGAGTGTTCACACCATGACCATACGTCATCCTTTGCTGGTGCAACACTCTTCGTGGCAGTAAGAAACAGCTAACGGACATCAGTACCCATAGCGCCCGCGCGTCGGAGCGGTGACCGCCTCGACCAGGCGCCGGCGCCAGGGAGCCAGCCCCCGGCGCCACCCGTGGTCGGCGCGGACCCCGACCGGACCCGCCCGGAAGCGCATCGGGTTCCCCGAGACGGCGTGCCCCCCGGAGAGCTCCACCCCGCCCTCCCCCAGACGCGGCGGTTCGCCCGTGTGTCCGGCGAAGGCGGCGATGCGCCCGAACTCGGCCTCGGGGGCGTCCACGAAGTCCTCGTACCGCACCCGCAGGGTCGGGACCCCCTGCCGGGCCAGCTCGTCCAGCGTCGAGTTCTGCGTCATCCACTGCACCGCCGACCGCCCCGCCGAGTACCGCGCCATCTCCGGCTCCGAACTACCGGGGGCGGCGTCCGGCCGGGCCACCCGCTTGCTCCAGGAGTGCGCCACCGCCCGGGGGTCGCGCACCACGTGCAGCAGGCGCATACGCGCGCCGTACCGCCAGCGCAGACAGGCCGCGAGGGAGGCGTGCTTGCTGGCGTCCACGATCACCCGGGCCCCGCTGACCTCGGCCACCGCCGCGTACAGCCGGTGGTACAGCTCGGTGTAGCGCGCGCAGCGGGCGGCGAGGGCGCCCTGCTCGGACACGCCATGGAGCAGACCCGGCAGGAAACGGGTGCGGTCGACGCCGTCCTTGAGCCGCAGCACGGCCTCCGCGTCCAGGCACCGCCAGCCCCCGAAGGCGCGTTGTCCCACCTCACCCCAGAACCCGCAGTCGCCGAAGGGCGCACCGCACCCGCACAGCTCGTTCTCCACCAGGCCCCGGCGCCACAGGTGCACGACCTCGCCGACGGAGCAGAACCCGGGCAGCTCACCAAGGAGGCGTTCGATCAGCGTGGACCCGGAACGGCCCATTCCACCGACGAACACCAGTCGATATCCATCCACACCCCCAGACTATTACCTGCCGTCACCAAGCACGGACGGATCGTGACGACACCGTCGCCGCGCACGACGACGGCCCCGGGCGGGAGTCGTGCTCCCGGCCCGGGGCCGCCGTGTCGCGGGTGTCGCGGATCAGATCCCGTGGGTGTGGACGCGCGGGGTCTCCACAACCCGGAGGGGACCTACAGGCCCTGGACGTTCAGCAGCAGGTTCACGGTGTTGCTGGGAACGCCGCTGAGCTTGTCGGCACCACCGTTCTCGATGAGCCAGTCCAGGATGACGCCCTGGTCGTCGTCGCCGAGGGAGCTCTTGTACAGAGCGGCGGCACCGGCCACGTGCGGGCTGGCCATCGAGGTACCGGAGTAGCTGTCCGTGCCGCCACCGGGGATGGTGGACTCGACGTTGACGCCGGGGGCGTAGATGTCGACGGCCGGGCCGTGGTTGGAGAAGTACGCGGTGGCGTCCGTGTTGTCGGAGGCGCCCACGGAGACCACGCCGTCGGCGCCGCCCGGGGAGACGTTGCCGGCGTCCTGGCCCTCGTTGCCCGCGGCCACGGCCACGAACACGCCCGAGTCGGCCAGGGCGTTGACCGCGTCGTCCACGGCCTGCGAGGCCGGGCCGCCCAGGGACAGGTTGGCCACCGCGTTGTCGGCGGCGTTCGCGGCCACCCAGTCGATGCCCGCGATGACGTCGTCGTAGGTGCCCGAGCCGTCGTCGCCCAGGACCTTGACGCCGATCAGCTCGGCACCGGGCGCCACGCCGTAGGCGTCGGAGCCCACGGTGCCCGCGACGTGCGTGCCGTGGCCCTGACGGTCGCCGCCGTCACCGCCGGTGGCGTCGAAGCCGACCTCGGCGCGACCGCCGAAGTCCGGGTGGGAGTCGTCGATACCGGTGTCGATGATGTAGACGGAGGTGCCGGAGCCGTCGGACTCGGTGGTGTACGAGCCGTCGAGCGGGAGGTCCTCCTGGTCGATACGGTCCAGGCCCCACGGAACCATGGTGGTGGCCTCGCCGACCTGCTCGATGTAGGCGACGCCGTTCTGCGCGCGCAGCTCCTCGACCTCGGAGGCGCTCAGCGACGCCGAGTAGCCGTTGAGGGCCTCCTCATAGACGTGGTTGACCTGGTTCTCCGAGATCCCGAGGGACGCCGGGGAGACCGAGTTGGCGCTGATGGTGTCCTCGAGGACCACGAACCAGTCACCGCTGGAGGCGGAGGAGTTCGTGTACACCGGCGCGAGCTCGGAGGCGCCTGCGGTGGCGCCTGACAGCGCCAGGGGAATGGTGAGCGCGCTGACCGCGACAGCGCTGAACGCGACCCTGCGAGTGGGGTGCTTCTTCACGCGGTTCCTCCTTGTGGGGGTTTCCTTGGTGGGAGACACGCGGCGGGGCCATAACCATGCGTATTCGCTCGATTGCGACCTCGTACGCGATTCGCACACTTTAGGCAGACTTGACCCCGGATTGCCAGGGGCTGAGAGAATTTTTCTTGACGATCACTCTCCGCACACCTAGCCGAAAGGTCAGGATCGCTCCGTTCGAGGTGACACTCTGCTCGGTTCTCGCCCCTGCACACGGCCCTAACGCCGGGTAACTTGAGCTCCATCAGACACACCATTGACCCGGGCCCGATCGGCACCGAGGACCAAAAAAGTGCTCCAAGGATTCACACAAGGAAATGTCCCCGTAAGAAACCGGCCCCCGATCGGTCCGACACCAGACCTCTTCGGGCGCCACTCAGGGCACACGAAACGGGGCCGCACAAAGGCGACCCCGTGAGGAATGTTTGACGTTTTCCCGGGTACGTCTAGTCGGCTTTGACGACCATTCCCGCGCCCACCGTGGTGTTGGTGGCCTCGTCGACGAGGATGAACCCCCCGGTCTGCCGGTTCTTCGCGTACTCGTCGACGAACAGGGGCTGGGTGGCCCGCAGCCGCACCCGGCCGATCTCGTTGAGCCCCAGGTGCCCCGCGGCCTCGTCGCGGTGCAGGGAGTTCACGTCCAGCCGGTACCGCAGGTCCTTCACCACCACCCTGGCGGTGCGGGTGGTGTGCTTGACGACGAGTTTGGAACGCGGCGTGAGCTTGCGCGCGTCCGTCATCCAGCACACCATCGCCTCGATGTCCTGGGACACCGCCGGCGCGTTGTTGGGGCGGCAGATCATGTCGCCCCGCGAGATGTCGATGTCGTCCTCCAGCAGGAGGGTGACCGACATCGGCGAGAACGCCTCCGCCACCTCCCCGTCCGCCGTCCGGATGCTCGCGATGCGGGTGGACAGGCCCGAGGGCAGGTGGGTGACCTCGTCCCCGGGCTTGAGGACGCCGCCCGCGAGCTGGCCCGCGTACCCCCGGTAGTCGTGCAGCTCGGGGTCGTCGGAGCGGTGCGGCCGGATCACGTACTGCACGGGGAAGCGCGCGTCGATCAGGTTGCGGTCCGAGGCGATGTGCACGTTCTCCAGGTGGTGCAGCAGGGACCCGCCCGTGTACCAGGGCATGTTCGGGGACTGGCTGACCACGTTGTCGCCGTGCAGGGCGGAGATCGGCACGAACGTGAGGTCGCGCGCGTCGAGCTTGGCGGCGAACTCCGCGAACTCGGCCTTGATCTCCTCGAAACGGTCCTGGGAGTAGTCCACCAGGTCCATCTTGTTCACCGCGAGCACCAGGTGCGGCACCTGGAGCAGGGTGGTGAGGAAGGCGTGGCGGCGGCTCTGCTCCTGGAGGCCCTTGCGGGCGTCCACGAGGATGATCGCGAGGTCGGCGGTGGAGGCGCCGGTGACCATGTTGCGGGTGTACTGGATGTGCCCGGGCGTGTCGGCGATGATGAACGTGCGTTTGGGCGTGGCGAAGTACCGGTACGCGACGTCGATGGTGATGCCCTGCTCGCGCTCGGCCCGCAGACCGTCGGTGAGCAGCGCGAGGTTGGTGTGCTCCTCGCCGCGCGCGGCGCTGGTGCGCTCCACGGCGTCGAGCTGGTCCTCGAAGATGGACTTGGAGTCGTACAGCAGGCGGCCGATCAGGGTGCTCTTGCCGTCGTCGACGGAGCCCGCCGTGGCGAACCGTAGGATGTCGTTGCTCATGGTGCCTGTTCCAATGCGCGAAGGATGGACTGCCGGGAGGAGGGGCGCCGTGCGGGCCCGGCCGGAGCCGGGGCCGGAACACGCCCTAGAAGTAGCCCTCGCGTTTGCGGTCCTCCATCGCGGCTTCGCTGGCCCGGTCGTCGGCGCGGGTCTGGCCGCGCTCGGTGATCCGGGTCGCGGCGATCTCCGCGATGATGTCGTCCAGCTCCACCGCCGAGGACTTGACGGCACCGGTGCAGGTGAGGTCGCCCACGGTGCGGTAGCGCACGGTCTCGGTGAAGGGGTTCTCGGTCTCGTCGCGCTGGATCAGCGGGGAGTCGGCGAGCAGGATGCCGTCGCGCTCGAACACGCTGCGCTCGTGCGCGAAGTAGATCGAGGGGAGCTCCAGCTCCTCACGTCGGATGTAGCCCCACACGTCAAGCTCGGTCCAGTTGGAGATGGGGAACACCCGGATGTGCTCGTCGCGGTTGATCCGGGTGTTGTACACGTTCCAGAGCTCGGGGCGCTGGTTCTTGGGGTCCCACTGGCCGAACTCGTCACGGAAGGAGAAGACCCGTTCCTTGGCCCGGGCCTTCTCCTCGTCGCGGCGGGCGCCCCCGAACGCGGCGTCGAACCCGTGCTCCTCGATGGCCTCCAGCAGCGCCGCGGTCTGGAGGCGGTTGCGGCTGGCCCACCGGCCGGTCGGCTCGGTGACCTTCCCGGCGTCGATCTGCTCCTGGACCGAGGCGACCACCAGCCGGACCCCGGCCTGGGCGACGCGGCGGTCCCGGAACTCGATGACCTCCGCGAAGTTGTGACCGGTGTCCACGTGCATGACGGGGAACGGGATCGGGGCGGGCCAGAAGGCCTTCTCCGCCAGACGCAGCATCACGATGGAGTCCTTGCCGCCGGAGAAGAGCAGCACCGGCCGCTCGAACTCGGCCGCCACCTCGCGCATGATGAAGATCGCCTCGGCTTCGAGGACGTCCAGCTGGGAGAGCTGGTAGCGCCCGAGCGCCTGCTGACTCGCCTGACCCATGGAATCCGCCTTAGAAATACCGACACTCACGACCGGTTCCGCCGCGGTGGGTACTGCGGTTCAGCCCCCCGCGTGCGGACCGGCGCTGTCAAGGTCCGCGCCGTCGCGGATGCTTGCCAACAACATACCCGACAATTCCGATCGGCATACAAGGATATCGGGGAGTAGCGGGTCGGCTACGTTGTAGCGCAGGTCGGAGCCGTCGATCCGGGAGGCGTGCAGGCCCGCGGCCCGCGCGACCGCCACCGGCGCGGCGCTGTCCCACTCGTACTGGCCGCCCGCGTGCACGTAGATGTCGGCGATACCGAGCAGCACCGCGCAGATCTTGGCACCCGCCGACCCCATCGGGACCACCTCGGCGCCCATCTGGGTCGCCATGCGCTGCACGAACGCGGGCGGCCGGGTCCGGCTGGCGGTGATGCGCAGCCGCTGCCCCTCGGGGCGCTCCTCCGGCAGCCACGGCGGATCGACCGTGGACAGGCAGCTGCCCTGGGCGGGCAGCGCGACCGCCCCGGCGACCAGGTCGCCGTTCTCCCAGAGCGCCACGTGCACGGCCCAGTCGGTGCGGCCGGGCTCGGAGAACTCCCGGGTGCCGTCCAGCGGGTCGATGATCCACACCCGCCGGGCCCGCAGCCGGGACGGGTCGTCCGCGCCCTCCTCGGACAGCACCGCGTCGCTGGGCCTGAGTCGGCCGAGCGCGGAGAAGAGGAACTCGTGCGAGGTGCGGTCCCCCAGGGTGCGCAGCACCTCGGGCTCGTCGAACCCGTGGCGGGCGCGCAGGCGCAGCAGCAGCTGACCGGCCTCGCTCGCGAGGTCCCGAGCCACCTCATGATCGTTTCGGATGTTGTTCACCGGCTAGTATGCTCCCGCCCCACGGATCACCGCTGACCACGTCTTCCACAGGATCTGGATGTCCAATGTCAGCGACCAGTTTTCCACGTACCGCAGATCGAGACGGACCGATTCCTCCCAAGAGAGGTCGGATCGACCGCTGACCTGCCACAGGCCCGTCATCCCCGGTTTGACCACCAGCCGACGGCGGACGTCGTGCCCGTACTGGGCGACCTCCTCCGGCAGCGGGGGCCTGGGGCCGACGAGCGACATCTCTCCGCGCACCACGTTGACGAGCTGGGGTAGCTCGTCGAGTGAGTAGCGTCGCAGCCACGCCCCCACGGGCGTGACCCTGGGGTCCCTACGCATCTTGAACAGCACGCCGTCGTGCTCGTTCCGGGGCTGGAGGAGCGTCTTGAGAGCGTCCGCCCCAACCACCATCGTACGGAACTTGTACACGGTGAACTCTGTGCCGCCCCGACCCACGCGGGTCTGCCTGAAGAAGGCGGGGCCGCCGCCCTCCAATCGGATGAGGACGCTCAGGACCAGGAAGAGGGGCGAGAGCACAAGGAGCGCGAGCGCGGCGGCGCAGCGGTCGAAGGCGCCCTTGACCAGGCGCCGCGTGCCCTCCAGCTCGGGGTGTTCCACGTGCAGCAGGGGCAGGCCCGCCACGGGGCGGATCGTCGTGCGGGGCCCGGCGACCTCCATGAGCGCGGAGGCCACTGTGAGGTCGGTCCCGGTCTTCTCCAGTTCCCAGGCCAGACGGCGCAGCTCGGCGCCGTCCATCTCGGGGCAGGCCAGGACGGCGACGGTGTCGGCTCCGACCAGGGCGGCGACGGTGGCCGTGTCGGTGAAGGAGCCCAGGACCGGGCAGCCCTCCACCTCGGTCACGTCGTCCTCCTGTTGGGGCAGGCACACGCCCACGACCCGCATGCCGTGGTAGTTCTCGTCGCGGAACCGGCGGATGAGGTCGCTCGCCGACCGGCTGTAGCCGACGACCACGACCCCGCTCATACAGGAGCCGGCGCGTCGGCGCCGGTGGAGCGCCTTGCGGCGGGCGTAGCGCAGGCCGAGGGAGAGCAGGACCACCAGCGGGAGCGCGACGACGACGTAGCCGCGTGCCAGGTCGAACTTGACGGCGTAGGCGCCGATGGCGACGGTCGCGGCGAGGACCGCCCCGGCGACCGCGACCCGGCGGTACTCCTCGGTACCGACTCCCAGGAAGCGCCGTTCGTAGCCGCCGCCGAGGTGGACGAAGACGATCCAGACCGGCGGCAGGACCAACGTGAGCAGCAGGTAGGGCGTGGTGCTGTGGGCCAGGAGCGCGTCGTGGAAACGGACCGTGGTTCCGGCCAGGGCGGCGAGGAGGGCGGCGAGCAGGTCCAGGGCGACCAGGCCGAGGACGTAGGGCCGCAGCCACGCGTCGGCGCGGGGTCCGGTGTTGACCGGAATCCGGCGGATTCCGGTGGTCGGCGTGATGGGCCGCGCCGGATGCTCCCGCCACCGAACGGAGGGCTTTCCCTGGACGGTCCCGCTGGTTGTCACCACGTATCCCCCAAGAGCACGTACGGCTTCCACTACTCACCATGGGTGACCACCCCCGGGCGCGTGGGACCACGCGAAGGGCGGGGATGGGATTCTCGCCGGGCACAGAACGCCTGCCGTCAACCCGAACAGTAACCAAAAGTAGTGGAAAAGTCGCTGGGAGTGGCGGCCTGTTGGGGAAGAAGTCCCGTTCCCACCGAGAATGTGTCTGTCCCGAGACCACACAGGGCGTCTTCTTTGGGACAAGTACTCTCCGGAAACAGGCCCGACCGAAATCATGCGCGGAACGTGATGCCGCCCGGGCCTCTCCGTCAGGCCAGGGGCGGGTCCATCACCGCGGCCAGCCTGATGTGCGGACCGGCCTCCCCGTGCCGCCCCAGCCGCTGGAGCGTACGCCCGAGCAGGAGGTACGTGTAGGCGTCGTCGGCCGACTCCTCCAGCAGCTCCTCAAGGAGTCGGAGCGCGCGGTTCAGCTGGGCGGAGCGGTAGTAGGCGCGCGCCGCGAGGAAGCGGACGTTGCGGTCCCGGGCGTGCTCCTCACGCAACGGCCGGAGCAGGTCGAGCGCCCCCAGCGGGTCGCCCTGGTCGAGCAGGGACTCCGCCCTGCGCAATCGCACCACCTCCGCGGGCAGCTCCCGCGGACGCCTCCGCGACGCCTCCGTCAGGAAGTCCCGGATCACCCCGGGCTCGTGGGCCCCGGCCAGGGAGGTGCCCCGAGCGACCAGGGTCGGTGATGTACGCACGCCGTCCGCGCGCCCCGTGAGGAGCAGCTCCCGCACCCGCTCCTCTCCCCCACCCGCAGCGAGGAGGGGGAAACCGTCGGCGAAACCCGACGCGACGGCCACCTCCTCCAGGACACGGGGATCGGAGATGTCCCGGGCGCGGACGAAGTGGGCGTCCATGACTCCCTCGGCCACGACGTCCTGGAGCTCCGGTCCGCCCGCCTCCTCCGCCAGGGCGATGAGGCGGTGGGCGTCGTGACTGCTGGCCCGCCAGGCCGCGCCCCACCGGTCGCCGAGGCCCTCCTCACGGGCGATCCCAGCGACCCGGTCCCGGTTCTGGGCGGGGGTCAGGTGCGGCGCGCACGAACGCAGCGCCTCGTCCACCCGGGGGTCGCGGAGCACCTCCGCCAGGGGCTCGGCCACGGCGGGCGCCGAAGGGTCGATGCGGTACGGCCGCCAGACGACCCCGACCGAGCCGTCCGCCCTCGCGAGGCGCCGCCTGCCGATGTAGGCCCAGGGGCAGACCACGTCCGCCCAGATCTCCACTCTCAGTTGCATACCGTCAACATAAAAGACACATGTTGTTTTAGCAACATGTGTCGCTTTAATGGTTCGCGTCATCTACGATCAGGGGATGAACCCCGACGACCCCCGTGTACGGCGCACCCGCGACCGCCTGCGCGCGGCACTGCTCTCCCTCGCCGCCGAGCACGAACTGGACTCCGTGACGATGGCCTCCGTGGCCCGGCGCGCCGAGGTCAATCGGGCCACCGCCTACCAGCACTACGCCGACCTGGAGGCCCTGGTCTCCGACGCCATGGAGGGAGCGGTCTCCCATGTGGCGCGATGCGCCGAGCTGTGCCCGCTGGACGCTCCGCGCGACCGGGCACCCGAGCCGCTGGAGGCACTGTTCGCGCACGTGGCCGAGCACGCGGTGCTCTACCGGCGGATGTTCTCCGAACGCGGCAGTGCCCGCTTCACCCACCGCCTCCGCGACCGGATCACCGAGGTGTTGGCCGAACGCTTCTCCGAGGGGGCCCGACCGCCCGGGTTCGACGACGTCCCGACGGACCTGCACGCCGCCCACCTGGGCGGAGCCCTGGTCGGGGTGATCGCCCACGCGGCCCGGGGCGGCCGCGCCCCCGCGGACACCGCCCTGGCCGCCTGGCGCCTGCTGCGCGGCTGAGCACCGGGACCGGCCGGGGGTCAGGCGGCGGTGTGGAAGATGTTCTGCGCCCGGTCCAGGCCGTCCTTGAGGATGGTCCGCACCGCGTCGGCGGCCCGTTCCACGTTCAGGTCCAGCTCCGGCGCCTCGGTCGAGGAGAAGTCCCGCAGCACGTAGGCGGCCGGGTCCATCCGACCCGGCGGACGGCCCACCCCGAAGCGCACCCGCAGGTAGTCCGGGCCGGACAGGGAGGACGTGGCCGACTTCAGCCCGTTGTGGCCGCCGGAACCGCCGCCCTTCTTCAGCTTGAGGGCCCCGTAGTCGATGTCCATCTCGTCGTGCACGACGATGACGCGCTCCATCGGGACCTTGTAGAACCGGGCCAGCCCGGCGATCGGCCCGCCGGACAGGTTCATGAAGGTGCGCGGTTTGGCCAGGACCACCGAGGCGCCCTCGATCCGGGTCTCCACGACCTCCGCGTGCGCCTTGTGGGCCTTCCAGCGCTCACCCTTCTCGGCGGCCATGGCGTCCACCACCATGAACCCCGCGTTGTGCCGGTTGCCCGCGTACTTCGGGCCCGGGTTACCCAACCCGACCACCAGCCAGCGCTCCGCCTCCGCCATGTCCCCGCCGTCCCCGCTCTTCCGGTTGCCCCACCTGCTGAACACATTCCACATGCCGACCGACACTACCGGCACCGTGCCCGCCGCCCGCCACACGCAGAACGCGCGGCCCCCGGATCGGGGACCGCGCGCTCGGTGCGATCTGGTGCGGAACCGCGCCTACTCGGCGGGGGCCTCCGCGGTACCGGCGGCCTCGGCGCTGGTCTCCGGCTCCTCCTCCACGCGCGGCGCGGAGACGGTGAGCAGGATCGACTCGGGGTCGGTGACCAGGGAAACGCCCGCGGGCAGCTTCAGGTCGGCGGCGGTCGGGTTGGCGCCGACCTCCAGGCCCTCGATGTCGAACTCGACACCGTCGGGGATACGGGTGGCCTCGGCCTCGACGGTCACGGTGACGAGCTCCTGGTTGAGCACGCCGGGAGCCTTGACCTCACCGGTGAGGGAGACGTTGATCTCGACCTCGACCTTCTCGCCCTTGGAGACGACCAGCAGGTCGATGTGCTCCAGGAAGCCCTTGATGGCGTCGCGCTGCACGCTCTTGGGAAGGGCAAGGTTGTCCTTGTCCAGGCCGTCGAGGCGGATCAGGACGTTCGGGGTCTTCAGGGCGAGCATGAGCTCGTGGCCCGGCAGGTTCAGGTGGCGGGGCTCGGTGCCGTGGCCGTAGAGGACGGCCGGCACCTTACCCGCGCGGCGGGCGCGACGGGAGGCGCCCTTGCCGAATTCCGTGCGGGGCTCGGCAGCGATACGTACCTCGGACACGACAAAACTCCTCGGGTTCAACCCCGCAGCACGGGGCACACGACTCCAGTAGTACGAACGATTCTCGCCCTCGGCGAAGAATTGCGACGGGGTCACCCAGCTCGCTGAGGACTCGACCGCCCGGGTTCCAGGCGTGCCCGGCGAGCCGTCACCGGACCCGTCCGGCCCGGGAACGCTCGTCGCGCACCCCTGCCCGTGTTGGTTCCAGGAGGAGACACCAAACGGACTCCACCCGGACACGGGGACACTCGGTCAAGTCTACTGTCTCTGGTGACGACTCCGTACATGGGTGGTCCCGGGGGGACCGGACGGCACCCGTGCCGGGCACGGGTGCCGTTACGCCTAGTCGAACAGGCTCGTGACCGAACCGTCGGTGAAGACCTCGTTGATCGCGCGGGCGACCAGCGGCGCGATCGAGAGCTGGGTGAGCTTCTCGAACGAGCGCTCCTCCGGCACCGGGAGGGAGTTGGTGATGACCACCTCGGAGATGCGCGAGTTCTGGAGGCGCTCGGCGGCCGGGCCGGACAGCACACCGTGCGTGGCGGCGACCAGGACCTTCTTCGCGCCCTGCTCGAAGAGGGCCTCCGAGGCCTTCACGATGGTGCCGCCGGTGTCGATCATGTCGTCGACCAGGACGCAGACGCGGTCCTTGACCTCACCGACGACCTCGTGCACCTTGACCTGGTTGGCGACGTCGGGGTCGCGGCGCTTGTGGATGATGGCCAGCGGGGCGCCCAGGCGGTCCGCCCAGCGGTCGGCGGTCCGCACGCGGCCCGCGTCCGGCGAGACCACGGTGATCTCGGAGTGCTCGACCTGGCTGGCGATGTGGTCGGCCAGGATCGGCAGCGCGAAGAGGTGGTCCACCGGGCCGTCGAAGAAGCCCTGGATCTGGTCGGTGTGCAGGTCGACGGCCATCATCCGGTCGGCGCCCGCGGTCCGGAACAGGTCGGTGACCAGGCGCGAGGAGATGGGCTCGCGGCCCCGGTGCTTCTTGTCCTGGCGGGCGTAGCCGAGGATGGGCGTGACCACGGTGATGCGCTTGGCGGAGGCCCGCTTGAGCGCGTCCACCATGATCAGCTGCTCCATGATCGACTCGTTGACCGGGTCGGCGTGGCTCTGGATGACGAACGCGTCGCTGCCGCGCACCGACTCCAGGTACCGCATGAAGATCTCGCCGTTGGCGAAGGTGTCGAAGCGGGTGGGGACCACCTCGATCCCCAGCTCCTTCGCCACCTCCTCGGCCAGGGCCGGGTGCGTGCGCCCCGAGAACAGCATCAGTTGTTTCTGGCCGGTGGCCTTCATGCCGGTCACGTGTTTCTCCCCCACAGTCACTGCTTGTTCGCGGTGTCGGCTCTGTGCCGTTCCGCCTGCTCCGCCGCCTCGGCGGGCGGAGTTCCCGGACGCTTGCGCCGCGTCCAGCCCTCGACGTTACGCTGCCGGTGTCCTTCGGAGATCGCCAGGGCACCGGGCGGGACATCGTCACGGACCACGGTCCCGGCACCGGAGTAGGCCCCGTCGCCCACGGTGACCGGCGCGACGATGGTGTTGTCGCTGCCGATGCGGACGTGGTCGCCGATGGTGCTCCGGGACTTGTTGACCCCGTCGTAGTTGACGAACACCGAGGAGCAGCCGATGTTGCTGCCCACGCCGATGTCCGCGTCACCGACGTAGGTCAGGTGCGGGATCTTCGAGCCGGTGCCGACGTTCGAGTTCTTGACCTCGACGAAGGCTCCGGCCTTGGTCCGCTCGGCCAGGCGGGTGCCCGGCCGGAGGTAGGTGTAGGGGCCGACGGTGGCCTCCGGGCCGATCTCCGCGCCGTCGGCGGTGGTCTGCACGACCTTCGCGCCGTCGCCGACGACCGTGTCGGTCAGCGCGGCTCCGGGGCCGATCAGCGCGTCCTCGCCGATGACGGTGGCGCCCCGGAGGCGGGTGCCCGGCTCGACCACGGTGTCCTGCCCGACGCGGACCTGGACGTCGATCCAGGTCGAGGCGGGGTCGATGACGGTGACCCCGGCCAGCATGTGCTCGGCCAGCACCCGGTCGTTGAGGACGCGGCGTGCCTCGGAGAGCTGGAGCCGGTTGTTGACGCCCTGGACCTCGTTCCAGTCCTCGGCGCTCCAGGCGTCCACCCGGTGGCCGTCGCCGCGCAGCAGGGCGACCGCGTCGGTGATGTACTCCTCGCCCTTGGCATTGTCCGTGGACAGGCGCTTGACGACCTGGCTCAACAGGGCGCCGTCGAAGGCGTACATCCCGGAGTTGATCTCGTCGACGAGGTGCTGCTCGGGCGTGGCGTCGGCGTGCTCGACGATCGCGGTGAAGGCGCCGTCCGCGTCGCGCACGATGCGGCCGTAGCCGTGGGGGTCGGGGACCCGGGCGGACAGCACGGTGACCGCGTTGCCCTCCTCTTCGTGCGCCGCGACCAGCGAGGCGAGTGTGGAGCCGCGCAACAGCGGGGTGTCACCGCAGGTGAGGACGACGGTTCCGGAGAGTTCCACGCCCTTGGCCGCGAGGTCCTCCACGGCCATGCGCACGGCGTGGCCGGTGCCGTTCTGTTCCTCCTGCACGGCCGTGACGGCCTGCGGGGCCGTCTCCGCCAGGTGGGCTCTCACCCGGTCGCGCGCGTGGCCGACGACCACCACGGTGTCGCGGGGTTCGAGTTCTTGGGACGCGTGGAGCACGTGGCCGAGCATGCTGCGGCCGTTGAGTTCGTGAAGGACCTTGGGAAGCTTCGACTTCATTCGGGTGCCCTCACCCGCCGCGAGGATGATCACGGCAGCCGGACGGTTCACGCTCACTGGAGGAGACCCCTCGTGATAGCTGGCATATGAACGTCGGCTCACCCTTCGGCGGCGCGACCCGCATGCCGCGCGGGCGGCCGTCGGATGACCAGCGGCCGACATGGGAAGGATACATGCGCGTCACCGGCGCCCATCAGGCACGTGAGGCCCGCCGCGCGCGGCGGCCCGGCGGACGCCCGGTGGGGCGGGCGGGCCGGGCGCGGGTGTGAGTTGCGCCGCCGTCGTCTCCCGCGCGGTGCGGGGTGCGTCCCGGCCTCCGTGGGAGGCCGGTCGCGGGACGGCTGGGTAGCTCCCGGACCAGGGCTCGAACCTGGACGATGGGGACCAAAACCCCAGATGCTGCCGATTACATCATCCGGGAACGCTCCGGGCACCGGCCCGGACGTTCGACACCAACATAGCGCCTCCCCCCGGGGGCTTGCCAAACCTACGGGGTCGTAGGTTACGGTTACGTAGGAATAGGTTGGGCCGTCCCGACGGGTACTCCGGTGCCCGTGACGCCGTCCCGACCGGCGACGACGTTCTCCGTGACGAGGTGTGCAAGACCCATGACCGCAGCCCCCGAGGTGCCCACCGATGGCGCCGTGACGCCCACCGGTACCGCCGCCGACGCGCCCAGGCGCGAGGCGATCCCCGAGTACGAGCCCGAACTCCGGGGCAAGGCCGAGCGCTACACCGTCTTCGCGTTCGTCTTCGTCCCCCTGATCGCCCTGCTCGCCGCGGTGCCGTTCTTCTGGGGCTGGGGCCTGTCGATGACCGACATCGTCATCGCCACCGTCTTCTACGTGATCAGCGGCCTGGGCATCACGGTCGGCTTCCACCGCCACTTCACCCACGGCTCGTTCAAGGCCAAGCGCCCGCTGCGGATCGCGCTGGCGGTCGCGGGCTCCATGGCCATCGAGGGCAGCGTCATCAAGTGGGTGGCCGACCACCGGCGCCACCACAAGTACGCCGACGCCGAGGGCGACCCGCACTCGCCGTGGCGCTTCGGCGACGACTGGAAGTCCGTGGCCAAGGGCATGTACTACGCCCACATGGCGTGGATGTACCTGGACGAGAAGAAGACCTCGCCGCGCCGCTTCACCCCGGACCTGCTCAAGGACAAGGACGTCGTCCTCGTCGACAAGCTGTTCCTCCCGATCGTGCTGTTCTCGCTCTTCGCCCCCGCCGCCATCGGCGGCCTGGTCACCATGTCCGTGTGGGGGGCGGTCACCGCGTTCTTCTGGGCGAGCCTGGTCCGCATCGCGCTGCTGCACCACGTCACCTGGTCGATCAACTCCATCTGCCACACCATCGGCGAGGAGAACTTCGAGGTCCGCGACCGCTCCCGCAACGTGTGGTGGCTGGCCATCCCGTCGTTCGGCGAGTCCTGGCACAACCTGCACCACGCCGACCCGACCTGCGCCCGCCACGGTGTGCTGAAGGGCCAGATCGACATCTCCGCCCGGATCATCTGGATCTTCGAGAAGTTCGGGTGGGCCACCAAGGTGCGCTGGCCCAACAACGAACGACTCGCCGCCAAGCGGGTCAAGGTCTAGGATCGGTAACCATCATGGGAGCAGCCGACAGCGAGCAGGGGACCCGCGTGCGCCGAAAGCGCATGACGGGCAAGGAGCGTCGGCAACAGCTGTTGGAGATCGGCCGGGAGCTGTTCGCCGAACGAGGGTTCGACGCGACCTCCGTCGAGGAGATCGCCTCGCGGGCCGGGGTGTCCAAGCCCGTGGTCTACGAGCACTTCGGTGGCAAGGAGGGCATCTACGCCGTCGTCGTGGACCGGGAGATGCGTACGCTCCTGGACATGATGGGCGAGGCCCTCACCGCCGACCACGCCCGAAGCAAGATCGAGAAGGCAGCCCTGGCCCTGCTGCGCTACGTCGAGGAGGACAGCGTGGGGTTCCGGGTGCTCACCCGTGACTCGCACGTGGCCTCCGGGACCGGCAGTTTCGCGAGTCTGATCAACGACATCGCCAGCCAGGTCGAGCACATCATGGCGGACGAGTTCGCCGAACGCGGCTACGACCCGGCGCTCGCGCCGATGTACGCGCAGGCCCTGGTGGGCATGTGGGCGCTGACCGGCCAGTGGTGGCTGGAGGTGCGCAGGCCCAAGCGCGAGGTGGTGGCGGCGCACCTGGTGAACCTGGCCTGGAACGGTCTCTCCGCGCTGGAGTCCAAGCCGAGGCTGGACACGCGCGGGAGGCGCTCGGGCTGACCCCCTGTGGCGCCGACCACAGGACCGGTGTCGTCCCTGGTCGCCAGTGGGGCGGGTGTACTTCGTATACCCGCCCCACTATCTTGATGTCAAGAGATATGCTGTTCCCATGCGCGATGAGGTGGATGGGCTGATCGAGGCGTGGCGCTCCGAACGGCCGGACGTGGACGTGACACCCCTGGAGGTGTTCAGCCGGGTGTCCCGGCTCGCCCGCCATCTCGACCGCGCCCGCCGCACCGTCTTCACCGAGCACGCCCTGGAGCCCTGGGAGTTCGACGTCCTGGCCGAGCTCCGGCGTTCCGGCCCGCCCTACGAGCTCAGCCCCGGGCGCCTGTTGCGCGCCACACTGGTCACCTCCGGAACCATGACCAACCGCGTGGACCGGCTGGCCGCCGCCGAACTCGTCCGCCGCCGCCCCGACCCGGCCGACAAGCGCGGCGTGTTGGTACGCCTGACCGAACGCGGGGCCGAGCGGATCGACGCCGCCCTGGCCTCCCTCCTCAGCTACGAGGAGACCCTTCTCGCGCCGATGCCCGCCGCCGAGCGCGAACAGCTGGCATCGTTGCTGAGAAGCCTTCTCGCGCCCCTCGACAGGACCCCGTCCGGCCCGCAAGGGTGACCCCGGGGGCGCCCGTCACCTCCCGACAGGAGAGCGCCTTGGGAACCGTGGGAATCCGTTGGACCGCCGCCGTCGCCGCCGCCCTCGTCGTTGCGGGCTGTTCCGGTGACGACACCGGGGAACCGGCCGCGACACCGCACCACTACCTGTCCCTGGGCGACTCCCTCACGGTGGGCGTACAGCCCGACGAGCGGGGGCGGGCCCAGGAGACCTCCGAGGGCTACACCGACCTCCTGTACACCGCGCTGCGGGACACCGACTCCACCCTGCGACACGAGCGCATGGGCTGCGGCGGGGAGGACACCACGACCTTCGTCGGCGGAGGCCTCCCCCGGTGCGACGACCGCTACGAGGCGGGGTCCCAGCTCGACCAGGCCGAGGAGTTCCTGAGGGACAACGGCGACGCGGTCACCCTCGTCACCCTCACCATCGGCGGCAACAACTTCACCGGCTGTGTGAACGACGCCGGCACGATCGACGAGGACTGCGTCGAGGACGGCCTGGAACGCCTGGAGACCGAGGTACCGGTGATCGCCGACCGGCTGGTCGAGGCGGCGGGACCGAACACCCGGATCGTCGGGATGACCTACTACAACCCGTTCCTCGCGCTGGCGCTCGTCGACTCCCCGGGGGCCGCACGCAGCACGCGGCTCCTCGACCGGGTGAACACGTCGCTGACCGACTCCTACGAGGCCGCGGGCATCGACGTGGCCGACGTGGCCGAGGCCTTCGACGACGCCGACACCGAGGTGCCCGCCGACAGCACCACGGGCCTGCCCGCCAACCTCCAGCGCGTCTGCGACCTCACCTGGATGTGCGACACCGAACGGGGCCCGGACATCCACACCAACCCGGCCGGGGCCCGGACGATCGCCGAGGCCTTCCTCGAACGCGTCCGCTAGGCGGCACGGGGCAGGGACGCCTCGATGAGCTCCACGACCTCGGGGGCGTCGGGCACGGTCGCGGGCCGGAAGCGGTGCACGGTGCCGTCCGGGAGCACCAGGAACTTCTCGAAGTTCCACTTGACCCGTCCGGCCTGGCCCTGCGCGTCCGGAGCCCGGGTGAGCTCCGCGTAGAGGGGGTGCTGGCCGCGTCCGTTGACCTTCACCTTGGCGGTCATCGGGAAGGTCACCCCCCAGGTCGTCGAACAGTACTCGGCGATCTTCTCCTCACCCCCGAACTCCTGGAGGAACTGGTTGCTGGGGAACCCGATCACGGTGAACCCGCGGTCCGCGTAGCGCTCCTGGAGTGCCTCCAGGGCGCCGTACTGCGGCGTGAGCCCGCACCGGGAGGCCACGTTCACCACCAGGCGCACCTTCCCGGACCACTCGCCGAAGGTGGTCTCGCGGCCGTCGATCAGGGTCACCGGGATCTCGTCCAGGTCAGCCATGGCGTCTCCTCCTGGGTTGGGGACCGTACACGCCCTGCGAGCAGCCTACGGCGGCCGGGCCCCGCCCCGCCTCCGCCCGACGGTGTGCGTCCCCCCGGGGGGGGGTCAGTCGCCGATCAGCTCGGCCTGCTCCAGCCAGACCATCTCCAGCTCCTCCTTCTCCGAAGCGAGGGTCTTGGCCTCCGCGTCGAGTTCGGCGAGCCGGGTGTAGTCCTCCGCGGCGGCGGCCATCAGCTCGTGCAGCCGCTCCTCACGCTTGGCGATCTTGTCCATCCGCCGTTCGACGCGCTGCATCTCCTTCTGTGCGGCGCGGCGCTCGGCCTGGGACACCGCCGGGGCGGCCGCGGGCTCCTGGACGGCGGTCTCGGAGGCGCCCAGCGGAACGGTGACCTCACCCGCGCCGGCCTCGCGGCGCTCCAGGTACTCGTCGACCCCGCCGGGCAGGAACGCGAGGGTGCCGTCGCCCATCAGGGCGAGCACGCGGTCGGTGATCCGCTCCAGGAAGTACCGGTCGTGGCTGACCAGCACGAGGGAGCCCGGCCAGCCGTCGAGCAGGTCCTCCAACTCGGTGAGGGTCTCGATGTCGAGGTCGTTGGTGGGCTCGTCCAGCAGCAGCACGTTGGGCTCGTCCATGAGCAGGCGCAGCAGCTGGAGCCTGCGCCGCTCACCGCCGGACAGGTCGCCGATGGGCGTCCACTGGCGCTCGCCCCGGAAGCCGAACTTCTCCAGCATCTGGCTCGCGGTGTAGTCGCGCTTGCCGATGGTGATGTGCTCGCGCACGTCCATGACGGCCTGGAGGGGCCGGGCGGTGGGGTCGAGCTCGACGACGTTCTGGGACAGGTGCGCCAGCTTGACGGTCCGGCCGGTGCGCACGCTGCCGGAGTCCGGGGCGCGCTCCTCGGCGAGGATCTTCAACAGGGTGGACTTGCCCGCGCCGTTCACGCCGACCAGCCCGACCCGGTCGCCGGGACCCAGCTGCCAGGTGAGCTCGTCCAGCAGGGTGCGGTCGGGGATGGCGACGGAGACGTTCTTGAGGTCGATGACCGTCTTGCCCAGCCGCGAGCTGGCGAAGCGGACCAGTTCCACGGAGTCGCGCGGCGGCGGCTCGTTCGCGATGAGCTGGTTGGCCGCCTCGATGCGGAACTTCGGCTTGGACGTGCGCGCGGGCGCTCCCCTGCGCAGCCAGGCGAGCTCCTTGCGCATGAGGTTCTGGCGGCGGTCCTCCTCGGCCGCGGCCTGGCGGTCGCGTTCGGCCTTGGCCAGCACGTAGGCGGCGTACCCGCCC
Organism: Nocardiopsis sp. NPDC006938; assembly: GCF_042869555.1. Classification (NCBI taxonomy): domain Bacteria; kingdom Bacillati; phylum Actinomycetota; class Actinomycetes; order Streptosporangiales; family Nocardiopsidaceae; genus Nocardiopsis; species Nocardiopsis sp. NPDC006938. The sequence goes on from NZ_JBIAGA010000019.1 coordinate 23,492, forward strand.
TCGTAGCGCTCGACCGTGCCGCGCCCGACCTCCCAGGTGCGGGTGGTCACGGCGTCCAGGAACCACCGGTCGTGGGTCACGACCACGAGGGCCTCGGGGCGGCCGCGCAGGTGCTCGGCCAGCCACGCGATGCCCTCGATGTCGAGGTGGTTGGTGGGCTCGTCCAGGATGATCAGGTCGTGGTCGTCCACCAGCAGGCGCGCCAGCCCGGAGCGGCGGCGCTCGCCGCCGGACAGCCCGGACATGGGCGTGTTCAGGTCCCAACCGCCGAGCAGACCCCGGAGGATGTCGCGGATGCGCGCGTCCCCCGCCCACTCGTGCTCGGCCCGATCGCCCAGCACGAACTCGCCGACGGTGCTGTCGGGGAAGTCGTCGCGCTGGTGCAGGAAGCCGACCCGCAGCCCGCGGTTGTGCACGACCCGGCCGGAGTCGGGTTCGGTGCGCCCGGCGAGCACGGAGATCATGGTGGACTTGCCGCCGCCGTTGCGGCCGACCACCCCGATCCGTTCGCCCTCGTCCACGCCGAGGGACACCTCGTCGAGGAGTACGAGCGGCCCGTAGGCCAGGGACACGTCCTGAAGGTTGACCAGATTCGTCATCACCCTCCATTGTGCTGCCCCCGCGACGGTGCGCGGACCGCGCCGTCCCCCGGGGAACGCCCGGGGCCGCACCACGCGAGGCCCCGGGCGGGTCGGTCGGCGGTCCCGCGTCCGGGTCCGCCCTACACCAGGAAGAAGTCGCGGGCGGACTTCGCGATTCCCTCGGTGTCCAGGCCGTGGACCCGGTCGTGGTCGGCGGCGGTGCCGTAGCCGCGCACCTCGGTACGTCGGGACACCCCGAGGGAGAGCTGCCGGTGGCGGCGGTCGGACAGGGCCTCGGCCACTTCGTGGGCGGAGGTCCCCTTGAGGTAGGGCTCCACGATGAGCACGTCGGCGTTGCCCGCCGCCCCGGCGAGCGCGCTGAGGCCCTCGTGGTCGAAGGGGCGCACGGTGGAGGTGTGCGCCACGGTGACGTCCATCCCCGCGGTGGCCTCCAGAACCCGGTCCAGCATGGGCCCCACCGCCACCACCACCCCGGCGGAGCGGGAGGAGCCGGTGCGCACCACGGTGAGGCGGGGCCCCACGGGCATCGCGGTCCGGTTGGTCTGGGTGGACAGCCGCAGGTACACCAGGTCGTCCCCGGGAACCGCGGCCTCCATCACGGCGCGGACCTCGTCGGGGTGGCCGGGCACGTGGACCGTCCAGCCGGGGAGCGCGTCCAGCACGGCGACGTCCTCGGGGGCCTGGTGGGTGCGGCCCTCGGAGGAGGTGTCGTGGGAGGCGCCGATGCTCACCAGGATCGCGCCGACGCCCTGGTGGCCGAGGGAGATCTTGAGCTGTTCGAAGGGCCGTTCGACCAGGAACGGCGCGTAGCTGTGCACGATGGGGCGCATTCCGGAGAGCGCCAGGCCCCCGGCGACGCCGATCATCGCCTGCTCGCGGATGCCGAGGTCGATCACCCTCCGGGGGTGGCGGGCGGCGGCGCGGCGGAACATCCCCGCCGAGATGGCGGCGAGCACCACGGCGGTACGGGGGTCGTTGTCGAGCGCCTCGTGGGCGGCGGCGGCGAAGGTGTCACGCATGACCTGACTCGCTTTCAGATTCCGTTGCGGACGCGGGCGACGACGACCAGCGGCCGTCCGGTGTGCTCGCGGGTGAAGGCGTCGTGGAGGGCGTCGTGGTCGCGGGCCCGGACCTCGCGGGTCTCCCAGCCCTCGATCTCGAACCTGCGGCCGATGCCGCCGGGCCAGCCGTGGGTGGCGGAGGCGTTGTCGATGACCACGACGGTGAGTTCGTCGGCGCCCAGTCGCCCGGCGGCGGCGATGGCCTCGTGGTTGCTGCCCTCGTCGAGCTCTCCGTCGCCGACCAGCACGACGACGCGGGGTCGCGTTCCGTCCGCCCGGCGCACGTCCTGGGCGCGCAGGCCCAGCGCGGTGCCGAGGCCGAGGGGGAGGCCGTGGCCGAGGGAACCGCTACCGATCTCCGCGCCGGGAACGAGGACGCGGTCGGGGTGGTGACCCAGGGGCGAGTCGAAGGCGGTCCAGCCGCGCAGGGTGGGCACGTCGAGGAAGCCCTTGGCGGCGAGGACGGCGTAGAAGGCGGCGGGGCCGTGGCCCTTGGACAGGAGGAAGCGGTCCCGGGCCGGGTCCTCGGCGGTCTCGGGGGAGACGGCCAGGACCCGGTCGTAGAGGACCCAGAGGACGTCGAGGGTCGAGTGGGCGGCGGCGTTGTGCTTCTCGTCACCCTCCATGAGCCCGATCAGGGCCGGAAGGTCGGCGTACCTGGAGAAGGTGGCTGGCGTCGTCATGCCACCAGTGTTCTTCCTCAAGCATGGTTGAGGTCAAGCGCCGGAGCGCTCCACACCCACCACGAGGAGATCGTGATTCGCGTCACACGACGGTGGCGCCAGGAACGTCCCCGTCCGCCCCGATGACCTGCTCACACAGCCCGGTGGCTCGCAGCGCCGCCACCACGGCGGCCTCCCGCTCCCCGACCACGGCCGGGTCCTCTCCCCCGCCGCCCACCAGGAACGCGCACGTGGGACCCGAGCCGGACACCTGGGCGCCCAACGCCCCGGCGGAGCGTCCCGCGTCCAGCGTCCGTCCGAGCTCCGGCAGCAGGGAGAGCGCCGCGGGCTGGAGGTCGTTGCTCAGAGAGGCGCCCAGGGCGACCGCGTCCCCCTCCGCCAGCGCCTTCTCCAGACCGCTGTCCAGTCGCGGCTCGGGAGCGTCGGGGCGCAGACGGTCGTACTCGCCGAACACGTCGGCGGTCGACAGACCGCGCGGGGAGAGCGCGAACACCCAGCGGTACCGCCCCGGGCTGGTCATCGGCTCCAGAAGTTCGCCGCGCCCGGTTCCGACCGCCGTCCCCCCGACCAGACCGAACGCGACGTCGCTGCCCAGGCGCGCGGCCAGGCCGAGCAGGCTCTCGCGGGAGAGGCCGCAGCCCCACAGGAGATCGCAGGCCACCAGCGCGGCGGCGGCGTCCGCGCTGCCCCCGGCCATACCGCCCGCCACCGGGATGCGCTTGTCCAGGTGCAGGTCCACGGGGTGGCCGGCGCCCGTCTCCTCGGCCAGCAGGATCGCGGCGCGGGCCGCGAGGTTGCGCTCGTCCAGCGGCACCCTGGCCAGGTGCGACTCGGACTGGCCGGTGGCGGTCAACGCGGTGAGGGCACGCGGCCGACGCGGCGACGCCGCCTTGACGGTAACCTCATCGAACAGCGAGACGGCGTGGAACACGTTCACGAGGGCGTGGAAGCCGTCCTCGCGTCTGGGCCCCACCGCCAACTGGAGGTTCACCTTCGCGGGGACCCGCACGGTTACGGTGGTATCAACGGTCACGAGTCCCCAATCGTAAAGGAACCCCCACCTTGCGTGAACACAGACCCCTCACCGGGGTGCGCCGTGTTCACCGCCTTCCACCGGCGCGTACCTGCGCGCCCGGGAGGGCGGGGCCCCTCGAACCGGGGTTCGTCACCACTGTCATGTCAGCTACCGCCCAGACCCCGAACGACCCAATCCGGTCCGTGAGTGGGAATCAGGGCACAAACACCGCTACCTTGGGGCAAGGCGGAGTTTGGACACCGTCGGGGAGGGTCGCTTGCCGTCGGATGGGCTCCCGAAGAACCTGGAACCGCTGGCCGCCGGAGATCCGGCCACCATCGGTCCCTACGTGCTGTCCGGGAAGCTGGGCAGCGGCGGCATGGGCACCGTCTACCTGGGCAGCACGCCGGAGAAGAACAACCAGGTAGCCATCAAGGTCATCCGTCCGGAGCTCGCCTTCGACGAGCAGACCCGGGCGCGCTTTCGCGACGAGATGGAGAACGCGCGCAAGGTCGCCTCCTTCTGCACCGCCAAGGTGCTCGACCACGGGACGTTCGAGAACCGCCCCTACATGGTCACCGAGTACATCGCGGGCACGGCCCTGGCCGAGCACATCGCCGAGCACGGCCCGCTGGACTCCTCCACGCTGCACGGCTTCGCCCTGGGCGTGGCCGCCGCGCTCGCCGCCATCCACCGCACCGGGCTGGTCCACCGCGACCTCAAGCCCGCCAACGTCCTGCTGTCGCTCTCCGGCCCCCGGGTGATCGATTTCGGCATCGCGCGGGCGATGAACACCGCGACCAACCACACCCAGACCGGCATCGTCATGGGCAGCCCCGGTTGGATGGCGCCCGAACAGCTGCTGGAGGAGAAGGTCACCACCTCGGCGGACATCTTCGCCTGGGGCTGTCTGGTCGCGTTCGCGGGCAACGGCACGCACCCCTTCGGCAACGGTGACGCCATGACGCTGGGCAAGCGGGTGCTGTTCGCCGAACCGCAGATCGGGGACCTCGACAGCCCGCTGGACCGCCTGGTGACCCGCGCCCTGGCCAAGGAGCCGGGCCGCCGCCCCACCGCCCAGGACCTCCTGTTGGAACTGGCCGGCGGCGAGGACACCAGCAACCCCAACGACATGGTCTCGCACGCGCTGCATCAGTCCTGGCGGCCCAACCTGCCCCCGATGCCGCCCGGGATGCCGCACCCGGCGCACCAGACCATGACGGGTATGCGCCACCCGGTGCCCGGGCCGCCCTACCAGCAGGCCCCGCCGCCGATGCCGCCTCCCGCGCACCAGACCGGCAACTTCACCCGCGCGCAGCACGGCCCGCCGCCCGGACACCCCGTGGCGGGGCATCCGGCCGGGCCTCCCCCGGCCGTCCACGCCCAGCAGCGGCCCGCCCCGGCGGGCCCGCCTCCGGTGCAGCACCCCGCCGCCACCGGCCCCATCCCGATGGTGCCCCCTCCGGCCGAGCAGCAGCGGGGTCCGCAGCCGTACGTGCCGCCCGTGCCGCCGCCCCCGCACCAGCCCGCGGCCCCTGGCCGGGGCAGCGGGCTCTTCTGGGGCCTGGTCGCGGGCGGTATCGCCCTGGCCCTGTTGCTGGTGGTCGTGGCCGTACTGGTCCTCAACCAGCCCGAGGGCGGCGCCGAGCAGGGCACTCCGACCACCCGGCAGGAGCAGGACGACGTCGGCCCCGGGACCGACGACGGCCTCGGTGACGCCAGGCCCGAACCGCCCCATCCCACGAACTCCGACGGCAGTGTCACCTCGCCCGACGGCACGGTCCGGTACCGCGCCGAGTTCCAGTGCGGCAACGAGATCGACGGGCGGTCCAAGCTCAGCGGGGGCGTGTACTGCGTCGTCGACCTGTCGTTGGAGAACCTGGGGGACGACGAGATCCAGTTCAGCTCCGCGGAGCAGCGGCTGGTCACCGAGCAGGGCCGTCAGATCGGCGCGGAGACCCCCACCTCCGTCGAGAAGTTGGGGTCGCTGTGGGACCCCATCTCCCCCCGCTCCGAGGCCCACGGCGACCTGGTGTTCAGCGTCGCCTCGAACGAGCGCCCCGACACCCTGGAGCTCCTCCACGCCGAGGGCGCCCAGAGCACGGTCCTGAAGGTCTACGAGCTCCCGGACTGAGCACCCGTACCGACGTGAACGGGCCCGGCACACGGTGTGTGCCGGGCCCGTTCGTGTCAGGGGTGGCGCCGCGCCGCTACTCCCACTCGATGGTGCCCGGGGGCTTGCTGGTCACGTCCAGCGTCACCCGGTTGATCTCGCGCACCTCGTTGGTGATGCGGTTGGAGATGCGGGCGAGTACGTCGTAGGGCACGCGCGACCAGTCGGCGGTCATCGCGTCCTCACTGCTGACGGGGCGGAGCACGACGGGGTGGCCGTAGGTGCGGCCGTCGCCCTGGACGCCCACCGAGCGGACGTCGGCGAGCAGCACCACGGGGCACTGCCAGATGTCGCGGTCGAGACCGGCGCGGGTGAGCTCCTCTCGGGCGATCGCGTCGGCCTCGCGGAGGATCTCCAGGCGCTCCCGGTTGACCTCACCGATGATGCGGATGCCCAGGCCGGGGCCGGGGAAGGGCTGGCGCCACACCATCTCGGACGGCAGGCCCAGCTCCTCGCCGACCTTGCGGACCTCGTCCTTGAACAGCTCGCGCAGCGGCTCGACCAGCGTGAACTGGAGGTCGTCGGGAAGGCCGCCCACGTTGTGGTGCGACTTGATGTTCGCGGTGCCGGTGCCGCCGCCGGACTCCACGACGTCCGGGTACAGGGTGCCCTGAACCAGGAACTCGACCTCGGCGCCGTCCTCGCCGCTCTCGGCGACGACCTCGCGGGCCGCCTGCTCGAAGACGCGGATGAACTCGCGGCCGATGATCTTGCGCTTCTCCTCGGGATCGGTGACCCCGGCCAGCGCGGACAGGAAGCGCTCCTCGGCGTCGACGACCTTCAGCTTGGCGCCGGTGATCGCGACGAAGTCCTTCTCGACCTGCTCGGCCTCGCCCTTGCGGAGCAGGCCGTGGTCGACGAACACGCAGGTGAGCTGGTCGCCGACGGCGCGCTGCACCAGGGCACCGGCCACGGCGGAGTCGACACCGCCGCTGAGCGCGCAGATGACGCGCTTGTCGCCGATGTGCTCGCGGATGCGCCCCAGCTGCTCCTCGACGATGTTCACCATGGTCCAGGTGGGGCGGCAGCCCGCGCCCTCGTAGAGGAAGCGGCGCAGCAGGTCCTGGCCGTGCTCGGTGTGCATGACCTCGGGGTGGAACTGCACACCGAAGAGGCGGCGGTCGGTGTCCTCGAAGGCGGCGACCGGGGCGCCCGCGGTACTGGCGGTGCTGGTGAATCCGGCCGGGGCCTGGACCACGGAGTCACCGTGCGACATCCACACGCTCAGCTCCTCGGGCAGGCCCTCGAAGAGGACCGAGCCGGTGCTGGCGGTCAGCGCGGTGCGGCCGAACTCGCTCAGGTCGGTGCGGTCCACGACCCCGCCCAGGGCGCGCGTCATGGCCTGGAAGCCGTAGCAGATGCCGAAGGTCGGGACCCCGGTCTCGAAGAGCTCGGCCCCCACGCTCGGGGCGCCCTCGGCGTACACCGAGGACGGCCCGCCGGAGAGGATGATGGCCTTGGGATTCTTCGCGAGCATCTCCTCGACCGGCATGGTCGAGGGCACGATCTCGCTGTGCACGTGGCATTCCCGGACCCGTCGGGCGATCAGCTGCGCGTACTGCGCACCGAAGTCGACGACGAGGACGGTGTCGAACGTGCTGTCAGCACCAACGGACACGACGGAGGACCTTCCGCAGAAAGAAGTGGATGTCCCCTCAGTCTAGGCCGTTGCCCGTGGTCGGGGCGCACGCCCGGGTGTGCCGCCCGGCACGCGGGTGCGGGGGCCCGGGCGGGTTCAGCCCGCGAACCCCCGGGGGTTGGCGCGCTGCCAGCGCCAGGTGTCGCGGCAGGCGTCGTCCACCGTGAGTTCGGCTTTCCATTCCAGGTCGCGGGAGGCGGCCGAGGGGTCGGCGTAGCAGACGGCGATGTCGCCGGGACGCCGGGCGACGATGGTGTGGGGCAGCGGGGCGCCGGTGGCCCGCTCGAAGGCGCGCACGCCCTCCAGGACCGACGTGCCCCGCCCGGTGCCGAGGTTGTAGTAGCGGTGGCCGGAGGTGTCGGCGAGGTGGTCGACGGCGGCGAGGTGGCCGCCCGCCAGGTCCACCACGTGCAGGTAGTCGCGCACTCCGGTGCCGTCGGGGGTGTCGTAGTCGTCGCCGAACACGCTCAGCCGCTCACGGAGCCCCGCCGCGACCTGGGCGATGTAGGGGAAGAGGTTGTTCGGTACGCCCTGGGGGTCCTCGCCGATCAGGCCGCTGGGGTGCGCGCCGATCGGGTTGAAGTACCGCAGGGAGATGATCCGCCAGCGCGGGTCGGCGGCGGCCAGGTCGTCGAGGACCCGCTCGGCGAACAGCTTGGTGGCGCCGTAGGGGTTGGTGGCCGAGAGGTCGGCGTCCTCGGTGATGGGCACGCTGCGGGGGTCGCCGTAGACGGTGGCGGAGGAGCTGAAGACGAGGTCGCGCACCCCGGCGCCGTCCATGACCTCGCAGAGGGTGAGCAGGGCGTCGAGGTTGTTGCGGTAGTAGCGCAGGGGCCGCTGGACCGACTCGCCCACCGCCTTGTGCCCGGCCAGGTGGATGACGGCGTCGATCTCGTGCCGGTCGAACACGGCGCGCACGGCTTCGGGGTCGGTGCAGTCGGCGCGGTGGAAGGCGACCGTGCGGCCGGTGATTCGCTCGACCCTGCGGACGGCCTCCTCGTGGCTGTTGACGAGGGAGTCCAGGACGACGACGTCGTGCCCGGCCTCGAGGAGTTCGACCGCGGTGTGGGTGCCGATGTACCCGGCACCGCCGGTGAGCAGTACGTTCATCATCGCTTCCCTGGGTGGGCGCTGCGGACCCTCCCAGGATAGGGGCGCGCGGCGACCGGGAGGAGTGACCCCGCTGACGTGTCGGTCCGCCCCCTCGGTGAGGGCGCCCGGTACGCGAGGGGGCGGGCCCCGTCACCGGTGCCCGCCCCGTTCGCCGCCGGTCCCTCAAGGTCCGGTTCGCCCCGCCCGTCGCCTTGTGGCTAGTTCCGGCCCGGGGAGGTGCTGCGCCGGGTGTCGATCCGCAGGACCTGCGGGTCGTGGTCGCTCACCTGGTCGTGGAACTCGGAGTTGATCCGGACGATCTCGTAGTCGACGCGTCCGGCCAGGGCGCCGTTGACCAGGATGTGGTCGAGCGCCTGGGAGTTGCCGTCGAAGTTGTAGTTGTAGCCCTCGCCCTCGCCGAGCAGGTCCACCATGGGGTTGGTGAGCGCGCCGTCCCCGGTGAGGATGTCGAGGGTGGTGGAGAACTGGAAGTCGTTCAGGTCCCCCATCACCACGAGGTTGGCGTCCGGGTCGACGGCCAGGAGCTCGTCGGCGAACTCACGGACCAGGGTGGCCTGCTGGTGGCGCTGGGTCTCGCTGGTGCGGTTCGGCGGCTGGATGACGCCGTGCAGGGACTGGTCGCCGCCCTTGGCGTTGAAGTGGTTGGTGACCACGTAGACGTCGCGGTTGAGCGCCCGGAAGTGCCCGACCAGTGGCTTGCGGCTGGAGTTCCAGGCCGGGTCCTGGGGGGCGATCCGGCCCGGGGAGGCCGAGAGCGCGGCGCCGCGCGGGCCGTCGACGACCTCCACGGGGGTGGTGGCGTCGCCTCCCTCGACGTCGACGAACTGGACCCTCGCGGGGTTGAAGAGGAAGGCGTTGCGGATGTTGCCGCCGGGGACGCCGCCGTCCTTCTTGTCCTCGGGACTGATCTCCCGCCACTCGTAGGCGGGGCCGCCCGCCGCCGCGATGGCGTCGACGAGGCGGTCCAGGGTGACGTCGGCGGCCACGACGCCGTCGTCGGTCTCGCTGCTGTTGTCCTGGATCTCCTCCAGCCCGACGATGTCGGGCGAGCCCAGGTAGGCCGCGAAACCCTCGGCGAGGGCGTCGAAGTCGGCCTGGTCGTCCGCTCCGCCGAGGTTCTCGACGTTGTAGGTGGCGAGGCTGATCTCGTGGCGGGCGGTGGGGCGGACCGGACGGCGCTCCAGGTCACCGGAGACGTGCTCGCCGAGGGTGGTGGCGCGGACCAGGTAGCCGCCGAAGCGGCTGTAGTAGACCGGGCCCTCGGTGACGCCCGCGAGGGTGTCGCCGACGTTGGCCTGCGGGAAGGGGCGCACGTTCCGGTCCAGCAGCGACTCGATCTTCACGCGGCCGCTGTTGGGGTCGTCGTAGGAGCCGTAGTGCTGGCCGCCGTTGGGGGTGGGGTTCGCGTCGGGGTCGGTGGTCACCCACAGGGCGTCGTAGGCGTCGGTGGGCGCGATGACCGGCGCGTCCTCGACGCGGACCGTCATGTGCTCGTGGGCCGCCCAGAAGTCGAGGGCGTACTCGTCGGGGCGGAGTTCGAGGTCGGTGACGTCGCCGCCGTGGTCGGGGGCGTACGTCGAGGGGAGGGTGTCGGCGTCGAGCAGGACCGCCTCGGGCAGGTCGTTGCCCCGGGACAGGATGGTCCAGCGGGCCCTCTCCAGCTGGGTGATGGTCTGCGCGCCCGCCTGGGGACGGTATTCGCTGACCAGTCCGGCGGCCAGGACCTCGTCGCCGACAGCGACGTCGGGGGTGGTGGAGCCGGTGAAGACGAAGAGCGCCTCGCTGGTGCGCGGGTCGTCGTCGCCCTCGGGGTCCTGGAACCAGAAGCCACGGCCGCTACCGAAGGCGTTCACGGCCGTGACCACGCCGGGCAGGCCGCTCACCTGGCGCCCCGCGTACGGGGAGGTGCGGGTGGTGCCCTGGACGTCGTGGACGCGCAGGTCGCCGGGTTCGACCGGCTCCTCGGGCTCACCGCCGCCGGGGCCCTCGGCGGTCTCGCCCGCGCCGTTGGTGGGGGTCGGGTCGCCGGAGGTGAAGTCGGCGCCGTTGTCGCCCGTGTGGGTGAAGGCGGCGTCGCGTGACACGGAGGCGGTGTTGCCCGCGCCGCGTGCGGGTGTACCGGAGTGGATCACGGCGTCGCCGTAGCCGACGAGATCGACGACCGAGCCGTCCTCGGCGCAGGCGTCGGCGGTGCGGCAGGTGACGGCGCCGGTGCCCTCCACCAGCAGCACCGTCCCGGCGGTGGCCGACATGTTGGTGTTGCCGGTGTCGTCGGGGGTCGGGAGGTCGGTGGTGCCCCCGGTCCCCGCGGCCTGGCGGACCAGGTGGTGTTCACCGGCGGCGACGGAGCCGCTGAGCGGGGTCACCTGGACCTGGGTGTTGGTTCCGGGGCGGGCGGGCAGGTACTGCACGCTCCAACCGGTCAGGTCGACGTCGGCGGCGGTCGGGTTGCCCAGTTCGACGAAGTCGTGGCGCAGCTGCGCACCGCTGTTGCCGCCACCGCCGTAGACCTCGCTGATCACGGGGGTGTCGGCCGCCGCGAGGGCGGGCAGGGGGGCCACCAGGCTCGCGCCCAGGGCTGCGGCCGCCAGGGCCGCCGCCGGGGCGAGGGTTCTCCTGAGGGCCGGGAACGTGGGTCTGGCGGGGGTTGGGGACACGCCTGCTCCGGTTTCTGCGGGGATCGGGGGATTCGCGGGGTCTGTGCGGCCACATCATGGCGGTCACGGGTGTCCGCTTGAAGGAGTGCGCGTGAAAAGAAGGCGACCCGGTGTCCGATTGTTGTGATCCCACGACAGGCGGCGGCCCGGACCCCGGTGTGATCCTCCAAGGTCCGGGCCGCCGTCACCGTACTGGTCCGGTCCGGTCCAGCCCGCCCTACAGGCGCGGGTCGACCGGTTCGGTCTCCAGGGCGAGCACCGCGAACACCGGTTCGTGCACCCGCCACAGGGGCTCGCCCGCCGCCTGGCGGGTCAACGCCTCCAGGCCGAGCTTGTGCTCGCGCATGGCGAGCCCGTTCTTGCGGCCGAGCTTGCGGTCCTTGAGCACCGCGATGCGCTCCGGATCGGTGTAGTCCGCCCCGTAGACGATGCGCAGGTACTCGGGGCCGCGCACCTTCAGCCCCGGCTGGGCCAGACCCTTGCGGCCCCGGGCGCGGGCGCCGAGCAGCGGCTTGACCACCATGCCCTCACCGCCCCGGTCGACCATCTCGCGCCACCAGGCGGCCGCCGCCGCGCAGGAGTCGGGGTCGGTGGTGTCGACCACGCGGTAGCGGGTGGCCTGGACCATGCCGCCGGTCGCGGCGAGCTGTTCGGCCACACCCATGTGCCAGAGGTGGTCGGCCCCGGTGTACTCCCTGCCCTCGGTGGCGAGCAGCGCGAACGGGGCGAAGCGCAGACCGTCGGCGCCGTCGGTGTCCCAGGTGTAGCGGCGGTAGACCTCGCTGAACGCGCCGGTCTGTTCGGTGCGGCGGGCGATGGTCGCGGCGAGCCCGGCGACGTCCACCCCCCGCCCGGCGGCGGCGGTCAGGGCGGCGGTGGCTACGGGCAGCGAGGCCCGGGCGGCCGCCCCCACCGAGGCATACTGTTCCCGGATCAGGGAACGGGCCTTCGCGGACCAGGGCAGCATCTCGCCGTCCAGGGCCAACCAGTCGGTGCCCAGCCGCTCCCACAGCCCGGCCTCGGTCACGGTCCGGCGCAGCCGGTCGACGACCTCGGACCCGACCTCGGGGTCCCGGAAGAAGGGACGGCCGGTGCGGGTGTACACGGCGCCGAGTTCGCCGGGCACGAAGCGACGGGAGGCGGCGGCCTCGTCCCGGCACAGCACGGCCACCGCCCGGGAGCCCATGTGCTTCTCCTGGCAGACCACCTCACCGATGCCGGAGGCCCGGTAGGAGGCGAAGGCCTCGTCGGGGTGTTCCAGCAGGTCGGGCGCGGCCGCGGTGGGCGCCGGGGCCATGGTGGGCGGCAGGTAGAGCAGCCAGCGCGGGTCGACGGCGAAGCGGCTCATCACCTCCAGCGCCGCCGCGGTGCTCTCGGCTCCGGCGCGCACGGTGCCGTTCTCGGTCTCCACGAACAGGCCGGTGTGCGCGTCGCCCGCGCCGACGTCGGTGATGTCGATGACGCGCCCGTCCGCGGAGCCCTCCCGCGCGGGCGGGCTCTCCACCAGGGGGCGGACCGGCTCGTACCAGGTGCGTTCGGCGTCCACGTCCACGATCTCCCGTTCGGGGTAGCGCAGCGCGGTGAGCTTGCCGCCGAACACGCAACCGGTGTCCAGGCAGATGGTGCGGTTGATCCACTCGGCCTTGTGCGTGGGCACGTGGCCGTAGACCACCGTGGCCCGGCCCCGGTAGTCGCGGGCCCAGGGCAGGCGGACGGGCAGGCCGAACTCGTCGGTCTCGCCGGTGGTCTCGCCGTACAGGGCGAAGGAGCGCACCCGGCCGGAGGCGCGGTTGTGGTACTCCTCCTTGAGCCCCGCGTGGGCCACCACGAGGTCGCCGCCGTCCAGTACGAGGTGGCTGACGAGGCCGTCGCAGAACTCCAGGACCTCCTTGCGGAAGTCCTCGCTCTCGCGGTCCAGCTGCTCGACGGTCTCGGCGAGGCCGTGGGTGAGCCGGCCCTTGCCGGTCTTGAGGTAGCGGACGAGCTTGTTCTCGTGGTTGCCGGGCACACAGAGGGCGTCGCCGTCGGCGACCATGCCCATGACCAGGCGCAGGACGCCCGGGCTGTCGGGGCCCCGGTCGACGAGGTCGCCGACGAACACCGCCGTGCGGCCCTCGGGGTGACGTGCGCCGACCGGGCGCCCCCGGTCGTCGAGGCGCAGGGCGTAGCCGAGCTCCTCCAGCAGGCTCTCCAGCTCGGAGCGGCAGCCGTGGACGTCGCCGACGATGTCGAAGGGCCCGGTGAGCTCGGTCCGCTCCGGCCAGGGGCGCTCGAGCTCGATCCGGACGGCGTCGATCTCCTCCTGCCCCTTGAGGACGTACGTCCTGCGGATGCCCTCGCGGGACATCCGCTTGACCGAGTCCCTGAGGTCGCGGCGCTGGCGGCGGATCACGTGGTCGCCGAAGTCGCGGTCGGGCCGGGCCCGGTTGCGCTCCCGGGCCACCGCCTCGGGGACGTCGAGGACGATCGCGGTGGTCAGGACGTCGTTGGCCTTGGCGATACGGACGAGCTGTTCGCGGGCCTTGCGCTGGACGTTGGTGGCGTCCACGACGGTGAGCAGCCCGCGCCGGAGCCGCACGTCGACGATGGTGCCCAGGAGGGCGAAGGCGTCGGCGGTGGCGGTCTGGTCGTTCTCGTCGTCGGAGACCATGCCGCGGCAGAAGTCGGAGCCGATCACCTGCGTGGTGGCGAAGTGTCGTGCGGCGAAGGTGGACTTGCCCGATCCGGACACCCCGACCAGCAGGACGAGCCCCATCCGGGGCACGCCGAGCACGCGGGGCTCGCGGTGGGCCGCGTCGTTGGGCTCGGTCATCTGGTGAAGACTCCCATCTGGGTCGGGGCGCCGGTCTCGGGGTGTTCGGGGCCGACGGGAAGGTACCGGACGGTGTAGCCGTGTTCGGCGGCCGCCCGGTCGGCCCAGGCGGCGAACTCGGGGCGGGTCCACTCGAAGCGGTGGTCGGGGTGGCGGAACGCGCCCGGCGCCAGGCCCTCGTAGTGGCGGTTGTACTCGGCGTTGGGCGTGGTGACCACGACGACCCGGGGGGCGGCGTCGCCGAAGACGACCTGTTCCATTGCGGTCAGGCGGGAGGGGTCGAGGTGCTCGACCACCTCCATGAGCACGGCCGCGTCGTGGCCCCGGAAACGCCGGTCGCGGTAGACGACCGAGCCGAGCAGCAGCTCGGGGCGGGTCGCGGACGCGGCGCCGTCGCGGCCGGTGCCGGGGGCGTCGAGGAGGGGCCGGTGGCCCCGGCCCCCGCCCGGGTCGCAGCCCTTGCAGAGTCTGCGGTGCGCGATCTCCAGGCTCCCCAGGTGCACGTCCACGCCGGTGACGCGCTCCAGGGTGCGGTCGCGGACGAGCCGTTCCAGCAGCTTGCCCCCGCCGCAGCCGAGGTCGATGACGCTGGTGGCGCGTTCGGCCGCGAGCACCGCTGTGACCGCGCCCGCGCGCTGGTCGGCCAGTGACGGCGCGCGCTCTTCGGCGGCGGGTTCGGCGGGTTCGGCCGGTGCGGTCGCGGCGGTGTCCCGGGCGGGGGCGGCCGCGTCCTCCGGAGCGTCGTCGGCGGCCGCGCGCCGGTCGTCGGCCTCGGTCAGACGGGCCAGGGCGGTACGCACGTACCTCTCCCGGCGGGCGAGGTAGCGGCGGGTGATCCAGTCGCGTTCGGGGTGCCCGGCCAGCCAGCCCGCGTCGCGGCCGTCCTCGGGCAGGGCGCCGTCGACCGGGGCGCCGCCCGCGCGCAGGAGCTTGTCGATCTCGGTGGAGTCCACCCAGTAGTGCTTGTGGCCGCCCTCCATCGCGGGCAGCAGCACGTACAGGTGGCTGAGCGCCTCGGACAGCCGGAGGGTTCCGGTCAGGGTGAGCGACAGGTAGTGGGAGTCGCCCCAGCCGGGCAGGCCGGGGTCGAGCGGGACCGGTTCGGCCGCGACCGTCCAGCCCAGGGGTTCGAAGAGGGCGCGCGCCCGCTCCGGGCCCGGGTGGCAGGGCACCGCGGGCAGGCGCAGTTCCAGGGGGATGGGGGTGCGGGCCAGTTCGGGGCGGAGCTCGGTGTCGCCCCGCATGGCCGACCGCAGGACCCGGCCCAGCGCCACCGTGAACAGCGAGGACGAGGCGTAGGGGCGGTCGTTGACGTACTGCGCGAGGGCGAAGTCGGGGGTGCTCACCGACGTCCGCGAGCGCAACAGCGCCTGCGGGTCCACCTCCAGCAGGAGCGCGGCCGTGCAGCGGTCCTCGGTGGCCTCGGGGTAGAAGACGTGCGCCGTACCGAAGGACTGCTCGAAGCTCTGCGCCTTGTCGGGGTGCTTGTGGAGCAGGTACCCGAGGTCCGTCGCGGGCTGGGCGGTGGTGGTGATCGTCAGTAGCACCCGTGCATTGTTTCCGACCCGGCCGAGGCTGACCAGTGCTTTTCGGTCGGCCTCGGGCCGTGTCAGACGCGGGCCGGGGCCCCGGCGCCGCGGGAACGGCTGGTGAGCAGCGAGGTCAGGGCGAGGGAGGCGGCCAGGGTGAGCACGGTGATCAGGTGCCAGGGCAGCCAGGGGCTGGTGGCGGCGGCCAGGCCGGGGAAACGGTCCCACAGCCAGGTCTCCAGCGGGATGGCCGCCGACGTGCCGACCATGGTGAGAAGCAGGTAGAGGGGCAGGGAGTAGAGCACGGCGGCAAGGGGGCGGGGGGTGCGCGCCAGCCGCAACAGGAGCAGGGCCAGGGCCGGGGCGACCAGCAGGGCGACGGTCATACCGGCCATCCCGGCGCCGATGTTGGCTCCGACGACGTCGTCGGACTGGGTGGCGACGAGGCCGGTGCTCACCAGCCAGCCGAGGCCCTCGGCGACGAGGGCGGCTCCGGCACCGGCGGCGAGGCCGAGGAGCGCCGCGCGGGCCGGGGTGGACGCGGGGGTCGTGTTCGTCATGGGACCAGTCTGGTCCGGGGCCCGCCCGACGCGCCTGAGTACGGCTACTCAACCCGCCGGGGTCCTCCCTCGCTGCCCCTCTCCCACCCCGGTCCTCGCGCCGGACCGTGCTCCCCCGCCCCGCTCACTCCTCACTCCCCCGCCCCGCTCACTCCTCGCCGGGCCCCACCCGGGGGTCCACCCCCAGCTCCGACATGGCCAGGGCCGCCTCGGTGCGCGCGGAACCGAAGAAGGACCAGGGCACGTCGCACACGTACCGGCCGACCGACCCCAGGTGCCACCGGGCCAGGTCCGCCTCCCCCGCGCGGTGGAAGGCCCAGCCGAACAGGTGGTGGGCCTGGACGTCGCGCACGTGCGGCACGGCGGCGGACGCCCACGCCTGGGCCAGCTGGAACAGTTCGCTGACGGCGTCGCCGTGCAGACGCCCCATCGCCATGGAGGTGATGTAGGCGCTGTTGCCCTCCCGGACCAGCCGCCGCCGCTCGCCCCGCAGGTACTCGGCGTGGGCCAGGGCGAGCACGGACGGCAGGGGGCTGCCCTCGGGCGCGGTGTCGGCGGCCGCACCGGCGGCGGCGAACATCTCCTCCGCCGAACCCCCTCGGGCGGGGGCCAGGGCGCGCACACGGGTCATGTGCGCCGGGTACAGGTGCGGAGCCCGGGCGGCCACCTCCTCCCAGGCCCGCTCGCGCTCCTCCCGCTCCCCGAGGCCCATCGCCACGGTCTGGAGGGCGGCCCAGGGCGCGGCGTCGTCGGGGTTGAGGCGGGCCGACTCCGCGAGCGGCACCCGCGCCTCGTGCAGGGCGGCCTCGAAGGCCTTGCGGTCGGCCTGGGCGGTGTCGGCTCCGCCGGAGGGCAGTGCCACGGCGCGGGCGAGCAGGGCGTGGCCGAGCCACAGCAGTACGTCGGCGGGGTCGGCGCCCGTCCCGGACAGTTCGGCGATCTCGTCGGGGCGGTCCACGGCGGCCCGCCCCAGGGCCTGCGCCTGGTAGGCGCGGGCCTCGGGGTCCCGCCGGGTCTCCACGAGCAGGGCCGCGCCGGCCTCCGCGTCGCCCTCGCGCACCGCCTCGCAGGCGGAGCGCAGCAGGGGGTCCGTTCCGTAGGAGGCCGACACCAGCACCGCCTCCAGGTCGGTGCCCTGCAGGCCCCGTCCCGGTTTCCATCCGAATCGCCACATGCCAGCGAGGTTAGGACATGCGGTCCGGGGACCGTGACCGGGAACGCCGACGGGGCGCGGCGGCCGTGGCCTCCGCGCCCCGTCCGGGCCCCTTCGGGTCCCGTGGGCGGACCGCTAGGCGTTCGCGGTCTCCACCGTCTTCGGCTGCTCCTCGCCGAGCGGGGCGACCAGGCCCTTGGCCTTGTCACGGCGGTGGTTGATCACCTGGAGGGTGATGAGCACCAGGCCCGAGACGGTTCCGGCGGTGATGAACACGTCCGAGGACACGCTCACGGACAGCAGGGACTCGGCCCAGCCGCTCCATTCGGGGGCGATCAGGACCAGGGCGGCGGACAGCCCCAGCGCGATGCGCTCACCGAGCAGGGTACGGCGCAGGAAGAAGCCCTCGATCGCCATCGCTCCGGCCGCCAGGGCGACCGATCCCGTACCGATCGCGATCACCAGATCGAGGACGGGCCCGTCCACCTCCATGAGCGCCGAGTACGCCATCAGCAAGGGGATCAGATAGAGGCCCTTGGCGAACTTCCACGAGGACACGCCCGAGCGCATGGGACTGGAGTTGGCGATTCCCGCCGCCGCGAAGGCCGCGAAGGCCACCGGCGGGGTCACGTTGGAGTCCTGGCTGAGCCAGTACACGATCATGTGCGCCACGATGAGCGCCAGGCCGAGCTGCTCCAGCGCCGGGCCCGCCAGGATGACCAGCACCACGTAGGAGGCGGTCACCGGCAGGCCGATGCCCAGGATCAGGGAGGCCAGCGCCACCATCACCAGGGTCATGAGCAGGTTGCCCGCGAAGGCGTTGACCAGCACGTCGGAGAAGACCAGGCCCAGACCGGTCAGGCCGACCATGCCCACGATGATGCCCGCCACGGCGCACGCCACGGAGACCGGCAGGGTGCTGCGGGCCGCCATCACGAACACCTCCAGGAAGTCCTTGAAGCTGAGGCGGCTGCCCGCGCGCAGCATGGCCACGACGAGCAGGGCGCCGCAGGCGGCCAGACCCGCCCGTGTGGGCGGCACGTAGTTGAGCAACAGGACGATGAGCAGGATCAGAGGGGCCATGAAGTGCCAGCCCGCGCGCATCACGATGGCGAAGGTGGGGACCTCGTCCCGGCCCATCGGGCGGATGTTGTTCTTGCGGGCCA
The DNA here is from genome assembly GCF_042869555.1 of Nocardiopsis sp. NPDC006938. Lineage (NCBI taxonomy): Bacteria > Bacillati > Actinomycetota > Actinomycetes > Streptosporangiales > Nocardiopsidaceae > Nocardiopsis > Nocardiopsis sp. NPDC006938. The sequence continues at coordinate 41,655 of NZ_JBIAGA010000019.1, forward strand.
GGATGTCCACGAAGAGGAACATCAGGGCGAAGTACATGATGGCCGGGATGATCGCGACCTTGACGATGTCGGCGTAGGGGATGCCCAGCCGCTCGGCCATGAGGAACGCGCCCGCGCCCATGATGGGCGGCAGGACCTGCCCGCCGGTGGAGGCGGCGGCCTCGACCCCGGCGGCGTCGTGCTTCTTGTAGCCGACCTTCTTCATCAGCGGGATGGTGAAGGGCCCGGTGGTGACGACGTTGGCGATGGCGCTGCCGGAGACCGAGCCCATCAGGGCGCTGCCCAGGACCGCGCCCTTGGCCGGGCCGCCGACCATGCGCCCGGTGAGGACGTAGGACAGGCCCACGAAGAAGTTGCCGCCGCCGGTCTTGGAGAGCAGTGCCCCGAAGAGGATGAACACGAACACGAACGTCACGACGACCCCGAGCGTGAGCCCGTAGATCCCGTCGTTGCCCAGGTAGACGTGCGTGGAGATGCGCTGGATCGTGGCGCCCGAGTGCCCGAAGTCGCCGGGGATGAGCGGACCCAGCCAGGCGTAGTAGACGAACGCGGCCACCAGCAGGACCATGACCAGTCCGACGGCGCGGCGGGTGGCCTCCAGGAGGACCACGATGGCGACCAGGCCCATGAACTGGTCGAGCTCGGAGTAACCGCCCGCCCGGCGGGCCAGTTCCGTCTGGAACAGGATCGGGTAGACGCTGACCGCCACGGTCGCGACGATCATGACGAGGTCGAGTACCGCCCCGAGGGTGAGCGCGATCGGGTTGCCGTGAACCGTCGCCTTCTTGAACGGCGGCATGATCACGAACACCATCATCATGATCAGCATGAGGTGGATGAGGCGCTGCTGCCGGGCGTCCAGGCCCGAACGCAGCGCGATCCAGAGCTGGAACGCGGTCAGCGCGATGCCCAGGACGAGGATGATCCCGCCCATGGCCAGCCCGAACCGGCCGTCCCCCCAGCGCTCGGAGGCGATCCGGCGCCAGACCGGCGGGGCGTCGTCCCCGAGTCCGTCGACGTCCGGCAACGCGTCGGCGGAGGTGCCGGTGTTGCGACCGCCCTTGCCGAATCCGACCTGCGACGTGTCGTCGGCGGTCTCGGCGGCGTCCGCGGTGTCGGTCGCGGAGGCCGTGGACTCGTGCTCGGATTCCTCCGGCGTCGGGGGCACGTCACCCCTCACCTGTGGTTTCTCAGCCATGTTCTTCCTCGGTTCGACGGTTGGGGCCGCGCGGTGCGTGCGACCACGGGGGCCGCGCGGCGGAGGGTGTCTCAGGCGGGGGCGGACCTGGTTCTCGGAGGGCTACTCGTCGCAGTCCGGCCGCGGCGCGCCGCCGAACAACAGGACGAGGGTGGGGACGCGGACCGGTTCGACGACCACCCGGCGGGCGGTGAGGCACGGGGAGAGCCGGACCTCGGTGTCGGGGGTGCGCAGACGGTGGTCCACGGAGGCCCGGCCCACACGGATGGCGAGCTGCGGGCCGAGCGTGCGGTTCATGTCCTCGATGACCCACCACTCGCCGTCGGCGCGGCCGGTCCCCTCCCCGGGGATGTGGCCCATACCGGCGCCGAACTGGCGCAGGCGGGTGGAGTCGGCGACCAGGACGCCGTCACGGACCTCGATGTTCTCCTCGATCGGCAGGTGGTCGATCGAGTGGACGTAGGAGACGGTGAACTGTTCCCCCTCGGCCAGGGGCAGGTGGCCGAACCGCTCGCCGTCCACGCTCAGGCGCAGCGCGGGCCATACCGGCACCAGCGCGGCCAGGAGCAGGGCGGCGCACAGCCCGGCCCCGGCCCACCGGCCGAGGCGGCGGAGCACCGCGGTCCGCGGACGCCGTGTCCCGGCGTCCGCGGACCCGTCCACCACTGGGGTGTCCATCGTCGTGTGCGGCCTACTCGTCCGTGTCCGCGTCCGCGGCCGCGGCCGCGCCCTCGGGGCGCAGGTCCTCGGGGACGCCCACGCCCTGCTCCTCGTAGAAGCGCAGGGCGCCGGGGTGGACCGGGACGGGGCTGTTCTCGATGGTCTCCGGCACGAGGTACTGCTCGCCCGGGGCGTAGACGCCGACGACCTGGTCGATGTTCTCGAACATGGCCTTGGTGATCTCGTAGGCCTGGTCGTCGTTGAAGGAGCCCGGCACGACCAGGGCGTTCCAGACGGCGATGGTCTGCACGTCCTCGTCGATGCCCGGGTACGTGCCGCCCTCGATGACGTGTTCGGTGTAGCCGCCGTAGCCGCTGACGATGGCGTCGCGCTCGTCGTCGCAGATCTCGATGAGCGCGATGTCCTCGGTGGTGCCGAGCTCGGTGATGCCCGAGTGGCCCTCGCCGACGACCCAGGAACCGGCGTCGAGCTGGTTGTTGGTCAGGGCGTTGGCGGTCTCCGCGTAGCCGAGCTGCTGGAGTTCGACCTGGCTGGGGCCGATCTCCAGGGAGCTGAAGACCTGGGTGGTGGTGGCCTCGTTGCCGCTGCCGATGTCACCCACCGAGTAGCGGGTGCCGATGACGTCGCGGAAGCAGTTGAACTCCTCGCGCTCGGCGATGCTCTGGAGCGTCACCGCGTGGAAGACGTTGGGGTACAGGACCGCGAGCGAGTAGGTCTCGACGGCGCCGCCCTCGAAGTCGCCGGTGCCGGTGAAGGCCTGGTCGGCGGCGTCGCCCTGGACGATGGCCAGGTGGCTCTCGCCCGAGCCGAGCAGGCGGATGTTCTCCACCGAGGCGCCGGTGGCCTCGACGGACGCCGACTGGCCCTCCAGGTTGTCGCCGATGATGCCGCTCAGCGCGCCGCCGATCGGGTAGTACACACCGGTCGTGCCGCCCGTGACGATGCTGAGGTTGCTCTGGACGTCGGCACCGCCGACCTCGACGTCCTCCGTGGCCTGCTCGGCGGGCTGGGAGCAGGCGGCCAGCATGAGCACGCTGGCGGGGATGGCGGCCAGGGAGAGCTTGGAGCGTCGCATGGTGGTGGGGTCCTCTCGGGGGAACGTCGTGCTGGGGTTGGCGGGGGCGTCGGGGTGCCCTCCCTCCGGTCCCGGATCGTGCGATCGATCCAGGTGCCGGGGCCTGTGGACGCCGTCGCGACACCCGTCCGGCCACCGCGAGCAACGTAACCGTCATCTCGCCGAAACCCGCAGGTCCGGGAGGGGGATTTGAGGCTCTTCTGAGCTTTCGCTCTCGTTGGTATCGTTCGGCCATGGCGTCCTCCCTCCCCCATCGCCTCTGGAGCCTCACCAGGCCGCTCGCCGTGTGCGTCCTGGCGGTCGTGGTGCTCACGTGGGGGTCTCCCCCGTACACGGCTCCGCTTCGGCTGTCCGTCGGCACCGGCGGGACGGGCGGCGTCTACCACGTGTACGGGAGCGGCCTCGCCCAGGTCACCGAGGCCCGCCAGGACACCTGGATCACGGCGCTGACCACCGCCGCGAGCGTGGAGAACAACCTGCTGGTCGCGGACGGGACCCTGGACGCGGCCTTCACCCTCGCCGACGTGGCGGCCCTGGCCGTGAGCGGCGGCGCGCCCTTCGAGGGCCCCCTCCCGATCTCCGCGGTCGCCCGCCTGTACGACAACCACACGCACGTGGTGGTGCGGGCGGACTCTCCCGTGCAGGAGGTGGCCGACCTGGCCGGAGGCACCGTCTCGGTGGGGTCGGCCGGGTCGGGCACCGAGATGATGGCCGAACGGCTCCTTGCGCTCTCCGGCCTGGCCGTGGCCCCCGACGGGAGGGGGCCCGCCCCCGGCGAGGGGGTGGTGCGGCTCCAGCTGTCCATCGGCGAGTCGGTGCGGGCCCTGGAGGAGGGGCGCGTGGACGCGTTCTTCTGGTCCGGGGGGCTGCCGACCCAGGCGGTGGGCGACCTCGCCGAGCGGACGCCGATCCGTCTGCTGGACCTGTCGAGCCACGTCCCGGCCCTGACCGAGCAGTACGGGGAGTACTTCACGGAGCTGCCGGTACCCGCCGGAACCTACGCGAACGTTCCGGCGGTGCGCACGATCGGGGTGCCGAGCCTGCTCGTGGTGAACTCCGCCATGCCCGACGCGCAGGCCGAGGAGTTCACCCGCCTGCTCTTCGAGTTCCAGGCCGACCTGGTGGAGATCCACCCGGTGGCCCTGCACCTGCACCCGAGGTCGGCGATCTCGACGCTTCCGGTGCCGCTGCATCCGGGCGCGGTCAGCTACTACCAGTCGGTGAAGTACGCCAACGACCGCCCCTCGCCCGCTTCCGGGACCCCGACCTCCGTCTGACGGGGCGCGCCGGACGGACGGAACCGCCCGTGGCCCCTTCCGTTCTCACACGGGCCCGTTCGGGCGCAACCGCAGGCGCGCGTCGATACCGCTCGGCTCACGCGGGGTGAGGGACAGGCTCGCCCCCTGGAGTTCCAGCAGGGTCACCACGATGGACAGCCCAAGGCCCGATCCTCCCCCGCCGCCGTCCCGCCAGAACGGCCGGGTGGCCTGGGCCAGCTGGTCGTCGGGCAGGCCCGGACCGTCGTCGAGCACGTGCACGTCCAGGCGGGCGTCGTCCCCCACCCCCTCGGGTTCGCCCACCCGTACGGTGATGCGCACCCCCGGACCGCCGAACTTCAGCGCGTTGTCGATGAGCGCGTCCAGGGCCTGGTCCAGGGTTCCCTCCACACACCGCACCATGGCGGTCTCCGCGCCCGCGCACTCCAGGACGGCGCCCGCGCGTTCGGCGATGGGCCCCCACGCGCCCACCCGCTGTTCCGCGACGTCGCGGGCGTCCTCCCACACCGTGGAGTGTTCGGCGTCCTCGGCCTGCGCCAGGGTGAGCAGGCTGTCGCAGATACGGGTGAGCCGGTCGACCTCGTCCAGCGCCAGCCCGTGCTCGCGCAGGCCCTCGTCGCCCAGGTGCCGGGCCAGCCCGCCGACCCGCAGCCGCAGCGCCGCCAGGGGGTTGCGCACCTGGTGTCCGGCGTAGGCGACGAAGGTGCGCTGGCTCTCCAGCATGGACGTGATGGTGTCGGCCATCTGGTTGAAGGACTCCCCCAACCTGCGCAGCTCCTCGGGGCCCGCGGCCGTGCGGACCCGGGTGTCCAGGCTGCCGCCGCTCACCGCCCGGGTGGCCTGGTCGAGGTCGGCGATGGGGCGGAGAATCCACCGGGTGAGCGGACCTGCGACGGCGATGCCCGCCACCATCAGGGCGGTCACCACCATCCAGGCCAGGAACCACTGGCCGAGGGTCGCGCGGCGCAGCGCCCCGGTGGGCGACGCGGTGACGGCGGCGCCGACCACCTCGCCCGAGGTGCCGATGGGTTCGGCGACGACGAGGGGGCCGCTCTGCCACGGCCACACCACGCCGTCCACACCCGTGCGGTTGCCCGCCAGCGCGCTGCGCACGGGGCCGGGCAGCGGTTCGTCGCTGTCGGGCCACCCCTGGGGGTCGAGGTCGGCGAGGGTGAGCCCGGGCCGTGAGGCGGCCACGACCGTCCCGTCGCGGTCCACCACCACGGCGGAGATCCCGTACACCTGCTCGTAGACGGACAACTCGCTGACCAGGCCGGACAGCGCCCCCTCCGCACCGGACAGCACACCCGGCTCGGCGAGGCCCGCGAACCGGGCGGTGTCGTTGATCCGGTCCAGGGCCATGTCGGAGGTGCCCCGGGCGGCGATGCTTCCGCACAGGGGGAAGGCCAGCGCCAGACAGGCGGCGACGAGCAGGGACACGTACACGATGACCACGCGCCGGTGCATCAGCGCCCCTCTTCCGCGCGCGGGACCTCCGTACCGGACGGGTCCGTCCCGCGCCAGGCCGCGGCCCTCACCGGGTGGCCGGGGCCGCGGTGGCCCCGGCCGCCGTGGTGTCGGCGGTGCCCAGTCGGTACCCGACCCCGCGCACGGTGCGGATGAGTCCCGGTGACCCCAGTTTCGAGCGCAGGGTCCCGATGTGGACCTCCAGGGTGCGCAGGGTGCCCGGCCAGGCGGTCTGCCAGACCCGGAGCAGGAGGTGTTCGCGGGAGACCACCCCGCCCGCCTCCCTGAGCAGGACCACGAGCAGGTCGAACTCCTTGCGGGTGAGCTCCACGGGGCGGCCCGAGCACACGACGGAGCGCGTGGACAGGTCGACCCGCAGCGGCCCGGACTCCAGGACGGTGCCCACCCGGCCGCCGGTGCGGCGCAGGACCGCCTCCATGCGGGCGCACAGCTCCTCGATGGCCAGGGGCTTGACCACGTAGTCGTCGGCCCCCGAGCGCAGCCCCAGGATGCGTTCGCGCTGCTGGCGCCGGGCGGTGACCATGATGATCGCGGTGTCGGCGGAGTCGGGCCGCTCACGTATGCGCTGGCACAGCTCCACGCCGTCCATGTCGGGCAGGCCGAGGTCCAGCAGGACGATGTCGGCGGGGGGCGCGGCCAGCGCGCCCCCCGCGGTCCTCGCCTGGTCGACCTCGTAGCCGTACGCCTCCAGTGCCCCGGCGAGGGCGTCGGCGAGACGGACGTCGTCCTCTACGAGCAGCACCTTGATCATGGGCGGCGGTCCTTCGGAGGGCGGGAGCGGTGGGTGTGACTCCACGCACCCTAACCCCACGGTGTGCCACAAACCACAACGGCCGGATCAGTGATCAGCAACAATACGGACCGGCCGACGTGTGCCCGGCCCCGGGCGCGCCCTCGGGACGCCCGTCAGGAGCGCCTCTTCTGCTTCCCCACGCGGACGTCGGGGACGATCTCCGGGGCGCCGTGCTGCACGGCGTCGGCCTCCTGGTCGGTGTCCTGTTCCTGCGCGGCGCGTTCGGCCTCGATGCCCTTGCGGTAGTACTCGACCTCGCGCTCGACCTGCTCCTTGGTCCACCCGAGCGGTTCGGCCATGAGCTCGGCGGCGGCTTCGGCGGCGGCGATGCCCCGGTCCCAGGTCTCGAAGGAGATGCGGGTCCGGCGGGACAGGACGTCCTCCAGGTGGCGGGCGCCCTCGGCCTCCACCGCGTAGACGACCTCGGCCCGCAGGTAGTCCTCACCGCCCTTGAGCGGTTCGCGCAGGTCGGGCCGCTCGCGGATGAGGTCGAGGACGTCGTGCACGCCGGAGCCGTACCGGCGCAGCAGGTGCGAGACCCGGGAGACGTGCAGCCCGGAGTCACGGGCCAGCCGGTGCCGCTGGTTGTACAGGGCCGCGTAGCCGTCCGCTCCGACCAGCGGGAGCTTGTCCGTGACCGACTCCGGAACCGCGCCGCCCAGACCGTGGGCGACCGCGTCCACCGCGTCCTTGGCCATCACCCGGTAGGTGGTGTACTTGCCGCCCGCGATGAGGACGAGCCCGGGCACCGGGTGCGCCACGGTGTGCTCGCGGGAGAGCTTGGAGGTCTCCTCCGACTCGCCCGAGAGCAGCGGGCGCAGACCGGCGTAGACGCCCTCCACGTCGTCGCGGCCCAGCGGTGTGCGCAGCACCTGGTTGACGTGGTCCAGGACGTAGTCGATGTCGGCGCGCGACGCCGCCGGGTTCTCCTTGTCCAGGTCCCAGGGGGTGTCGGTGGTGCCGATGATCCAGTGGCGGCCCCACGGGATCACGAAGAGCACGCTCTTCTCCGTCTGGAGGATCATCCCCGAGGAGGCCTGGATACGGTCCCGGGGCACGACCAGGTGGACGCCCTTGGAGGCACTCACGTGGATCTGCCCGCGGCCGCCGACCATCTCCTGGATGTCGTCGGTCCACACACCGGCGGCGTTGACCACCTGCCGGGCGCGGATCTGCTTCTTCTCGCCGGTCTCCAGGTCGGCGGCGGTCGCGCCGACGACGTGTTCGCCCTCGCGCAGGAACTCGACCGCCTGGACCCGGGAGGCGATGCTGGCTCCGAGCCCGGCGGCGGTGCGCAGGACGGTGGTGACGAAGCGCGCGTCGTCGACCTGGCAGTCCCAGTACTGGACCGCCCCGGCCAGGGCGCCGCGTTTGAGGGCCGGGAAGACCCGGAGCGCGCCGGACCTGGTGAGGTGCCGGTGGGAGGGGAGCCCCCGGTTGTTGCGCGAGGTGAGGGCGAGGGTGTCGTAGAGGGTGACGCCCGCGCCGATGTAGAAGCGTTCCCAGTGGTGTTGGAACGGGAAGAGGAACGGCACCGGGCGCACCAGGTGCGGTGCGATGGTGGTGAGCAGGAGGCCGCGCTCGTGCAGGGCCTCGCGGACCAGTTCGAAGTCGAGCTGTTCGAGGTAGCGAAGGCCGCCGTGGATGAGCTTGCTGGATCTGCTGGAGGTCCCGGAGGCGAAGTCCCGCGCCTCGATCAGGCCGGTGGAGAGCCCGCGCGAGACCGCGTCCAGCGCGATGCCCGCGCCGACGATCCCGCCGCCCACGACGAGGACGTCCAGCTCTTCGTCGGTCATCGACGCGAGCGCCTCGGCGCGCCCCTTCGGCCCCAACCAGGTGGTCGCCATGGATGGTCCTCCCTTTCGATCGGTGTCCCACCAAGGCGCATACCCGGAGTGGTGGGGCCTCAGGCTAACCGGAGGGCACCGGGGCTGTGCGTTGCCACACCCCGTACCGGCGCTTTACCCGGGCGGGCCCGCACGCCCCGGGCCCCGCACGCCCCGGGCCCCGCGACGGGTCGGGCCCGGCGACGGGTCGGGCGGGGCGGACGCGCCGGTCGGTTCAGGCAGCGGCGTCGGCGTAGGCGTGCGCGTACGCCAGGACGTCGCTCACGTAGGCGGAGGAGCGGTTGTACTCCAGGATCGCCGACTCCCAGTCGTGCGCGGAGGTGAGGTCGCGGCCCCCGGCGCACAGGTAGCGGCCCGCGCTGAGGGCGGCGTCGTCGATGTTGTGCGGGTCGGGGGTGCCGCCCTCCAGCGACTCGCCCCACCGCTCCCAGGTGCTGGGGATGAACTGCATGGGGCCGATCGCCCGGTCCCACTCGGTGTCGCCGTCCAGCACACCGCCGTCGGTGTCCGGGATGGCCTGCGTGTTGTTGGTCCCGTCGAGCGGGATGCCGATCACGTCCACGGTGGTGTTGCCGTCGGGCCCGAGCTCGCCGCCCGCGTAGGTGCCGTGGCGCGACTCCACGTAGCCGATGCCCGCCAGGGTGGGCCAGGACAGCTGGCACGACGCCTGGTCGGCCTCGATCACGAGCTGTGCGCTCGCGTACCCCTCCAGGGCACGGCGCGGCACCCCGGTGCTGGCCGAGACCTCGTCGAGCCAGGCCTCGCTCGGGCGGGGCGGACCGGCGGGCCCGGACCGCTCGTCCGCTCCCGCGACCGCCTCCCCGGTGGTCCCCTCGTCCTCGCGGGCGGTGACCCCGCTCTGGGAGGGGGGTCCGGTGAGCTGGTCGTGCGGAGGGGTCTCGATGGTGCCGACCTCGGGGGTGGCGTCGGCGGCGGGCGCCTCCCAGCCGTTCAGGACGCTGGTGACCCTGCCGACCAGCACCACGACACCCGCCGTGACCAGTAGACACACCACCAGGGTCAGGCTGACCGCGATGGCCGGCCCGCGTCGGCGGCCGCGCCCCTTGCGCGCCCTGCGGACGCCGCGTCGGCCACGGCGGTGTCCGGCGGCGCGGGGCTCCTCAGGAGCGAGCGACCCCTCGGAGGAACCGGTGGCCTCGGGGGCACCGGACTCACTGTCGGTCATGCGGTCCTCCAAGAGAAAGTCACCATCGGATCACGAGAGTCAAAAACACGCCCCATAGTGACACACCGGCGCCCCCGCGTCGCACCCCCGTGGGACGACGCGTGGGGCGCCCCGGTCTCCCGGGACGCCCCACCGTGTTCTCGCGTCGTTTCCGACCTGCGGGGTCTCCCCCTCGAAGGCCCCTACCGGTGCGGGTTCACCACGACCTCGACCCGCTGGAACTCCTTGAGGTCGGTGTAACCCGAGGTGGCCATGGTCCGGCGCAGCGCGCCCATGAGGTTCATGGAGCCGTCGCTGGTGGAGGCCGGACCGTGCAGGATCGACTTGAGGTCGCCAATGGTGCCCACCTCGACCCGCTCTCCGCGCGGCAGCTCGTTGTGGTGCGCCTCGCTGCCCCAGTGGTAGCCGCCGCCGGGCGCCTCGGTGGCGCGGGCCAGCGGCGAACCGACCATGACGGCGTCGGCGCCGCAGGCCAGGGCCTTGGCGATGTCGCCGCTGCCGGTCATGCCGCCGTCGGCGATGACGTGCACGTAGCGGCCGCCGGACTCGTCGAGGTAGTCGCGGCGGGCCGCGGCGACGTCGCCGATGGCGCTGGCCATGGGGACCGCCACGCCCAGCACGGAGCGGGTGGTGTGGCCGGAGCCGCCACCGAAGCCCACGAGCACCCCGGCGGCGCCGGTGCGCATCAGGTGCAGGGCGGCGGTGTAGGTGGCGCAGCCGCCGACCACGACGGGAACGTCGAGTTCGTAGATGAACTGCTTGAGGTTGAGCGGTTCGGCGCGACCCGAGACGTGCTCCGCCGAGACGGTGGTGCCGCGGATCACGAAGATGTCGACCCCGGCGTCCACGACGGCCTTGTGGTACTGGGCGGTGCGCTGCGGCGAGAGCCGGGCGGCGGTGACCAGGCCCGCGTCGCGGATCTCCTCGATGCGGCGGCCGATCAGCTCCTCCTGGATCGGGGCCGCGTAGATCTCCTGGAGGCGCTTGGTCGCGGCGACGTCGTCGAGCTCGCGGATCTCCTGGAGCAGGGGCTCCGGGTCGTCGTAGCGGGTCCAGAGGCCTTCGAGGTCCAGGACGCCGAGGCCGCCCTGTTCACCGACGGCGACGACCGTCTTGGGCGAGGCGACGCTGTCCATGGGGCTGACGACCAGGGGCGTCTCGAACCGGTAGGCGTCGATCTGCCAGGCGATCGACACCTCCTCCGGGTCGCGGGTCCGGCGCGCGGGGACGATCCCGATCTCGTCGAGCTCGTAGGCGCGACGCCCGTTCTTGCCCAGCCCGATCTCCACCTGAGCCAACTGTTCGATTCCCCTCTGACGTGCGGCGCCGGTCGGTCGACCGTCGCGTGACCGCGGACGCGAGTCTATCCGGCCGCGGTCGGGGCCTCGGCGGCCCCGTCCCCGCGTCGGCTAGCGCGCGTTGTAGTTCGGCGCTTCCACGGTCATCTTGATGTCGTGCGGGTGGCTCTCGCGCAGCCCGGCGCTGGTGATGCGCATGAGCTGGCCGCGCTCGCGCAGCTCGGGCACGGTGCGGGTGCCCGCGTACCACATGGACTGGTGGAGGCCGCCGACGAGCTGGTGGGCGACGGCGGCGAGGGGGCCGCGGAACGGCACCTGGCCCTCGATGCCCTCGGGGACGAGCTTGTCCTCGGAGGCGACGTCGGCCTGGGCGTAGCGGTCCTTGGAGAAGGAGCGGCCGCGCATGGCGCCCAGGGAGCCCATGCCCCGGTAGGCCTTGAACTGCTTGCCGTTGATGAAGATGAGTTCGCCGGGGCTCTCCTCGACGCCCGCGAGGAGGCTGCCGAGCATGACGGTGCTGGCTCCGGCGACGATGGCCTTGGCGATCTCGCCGGAGTACTGGAGGCCGCCGTCGGCGATGAGCGGGACGTTGGCGGGGCCGCAGGCCAGGCCCGCCTCCAGGACGGCGGTGAGCTGCGGGGCGCCGACACCGGCGACGACGCGGGTGGTGCAGATGGAGCCGGGGCCCACGCCCACCTTGACGGCGTCGGCTCCGGCGTCGATGAGCAGCTGGGCTCCGGCGCGGGTGGCGACGTTGCCCGCCACGACGTCGGCGCGGGAGTTGGCCTTGAGCTTGGAGACCATGTCGGCGAGCCCGGCGGAGTGGCCGTGCGCGGTGTCGACGACGACGAAGTCGACCCCGGCGTCGATGAGCAGCTTGGCGCGCTCCTCGGCCTCGGCGCCCACGCCCACCGCGCCGCCGACCACGAGGCGGCCGTCGGAGTCCTTGGTGGCGTTGGGGAACTGCTCGCTCTTGATGAAGTCCTTGACGGTGATGAGGCCGCTCAGGCGGTTCTGGGCGTCGACCAGGGGGAGCTTCTCGACCTTGTGCTTGCGGAGGAGCTCGAAGGCCTGTTCGCGGCTGACGCCGACGGGGGCGGTGACCAGGTTCTCGGTGGTCATGACGTCGCGGACGAGCCGGGAACGGTCGTCCTCGAAACGCATGTCGCGGTTGGTGACGATGCCGACCAGGGAGCCCTGCGCGTCGGTGACCGGGACGCCGGAGATGCGGTAGTGGGCGCACAGGCGCTCGACCTCGGCGAGGTCGTCCTCCGGGTGACAGGTGACGGGGTCGGTGACCATGCCCGCTTCGGAGCGCTTCACCAGGTCGACCTGGGCGGCCTGGTCCTCGGCGGAGAGGTTGCGGTGCAGGACGCCCGCGCCGCCCTGGCGGGCCATCGCGACGGCCATGCGGGCCTCGGTGACGGTGTCCATGGCGGCGGACAGCAGCGGAATGCTGAGGGTGATGTTGCGGGAGAGTTTCGTGGCGGTGTCGACCTCGCCGGGCTGGAGGTCCGAGTAGGCCGGTACCAGCAGGACGTCGTCGTAGGTCAGCCCCGGCGGGAGGAGCTTGTTCCCGTAGTCGCTGTGATCCTGGCTCATGACACAACCTCCGCTGTTCCCGGCACCTGCGCGGATCGCCCCCGCGTGTCGTCTCATCCTAGGTTGTCGTCGGGTGCCGCCCCGGTGGAATGGGATGTTCGCCCGGTCACCTCGGTCACGAATCGGCCACCGCCACGGGCCGGGTTCGCTGGTCGGACCGGAGGGCACGGGGGCGGTGACGGAGTCACTGGGGCACGAGGGTGCTGGCCAGCACCACGTGGACGGCCGTGCCGCCCAGAATGCTCAGCAGGGCGTCGCGGCGCCACAGGTGCAGGCCGACCGTGACGGCCAGGGCGGCCAGCGGCACCAGGGACTGCGGTTGCGGCAGGGGCAGGTCGCTCAGGCAGTACACGACCAGAATCACCATGACCCCGGCGGGCATGCGGGCGCTGAGGTGGCCCATGGTCTCACTGGCGCGCAGCGGTGCCAGGGCGGCGAAGGGCGCCGCCCGCAGAGTCCAGGTGATGACCGCCGTGACCAGGACGGCGGCCACGGCGTAGTGGGTGTCAGACATGAGCGGGCTTCCTTCGGCGTACGAGCCGGTGAGCGAGCAGACCGGCCGTGAACAGGGAGAAGGCGACGAGGAGCATCTGGTCGGGGAAGAGGACCCACGCGACCAGGGCACTCGCGAACGCGAGCACCGGGGTGGACACCTCGCCCCTGAGGTCGCGCAGCGCGTCCAGGGCCAGCACGGTGAACAGGGCGGTGAGGGCGAAGTCCAACCCTTGGACGCCCTCGGGAATGAGGCCGCCGAGCAGGGCTCCGACGGTCGCGCTCCCGGCCCAGTACAGGTGCATGAACAGCTGTGAGTAGAGGACGCGCCGACCGGACCAGGCGCGGGAGCGCTCGGAAGCGGTCAGGGCGTAGGCCTCGTCGGTGAGCGCGAAGGTGGCGTAGGCCCTGCCCGCGCGCCCCCTGATCCGGTCCAGGGGGAACGACAGGGCGTAGAAGACGTGGCGGAAGTTGACCATGAACGCGGCCGCGGCGATCGCGGTCAGCGGGGCGGCGGCGGTGACCATACCGATCAGCAGGAACTCGAACGATCCCGCGTAGACGAGCGCGGCCGACAGCCCGGCCCACCACCAGTCCAGGCCCGCTTGGACCACGAGCACTCCGAACGCCAGACCGAGCGGGACGAGCCCCAGGCCCACCGGCGCGGAGTCGACGAAGGCCGACCGCAGGTCGGATTTCCTAGGCACGAGGACATTCTAGGAAAGATCGCGCCTTATATGGTTTCCTCATTGAGTCCTAGAATGGCTGAATGAGCAACGAACATATACTCGACGAGGTCGATCGTGAAATCCTGTTCCAACTGCGCCAGGACGGCCGGTTGTCCAACGTCGAGTTGGCGCGTCGGGTGGGGCTGACCCCGCCTCCCTGCCTGCGCCGGGTCAAGCGGCTGGAGGAGTCGGGGGTCATCACGGGGTACCGGGCCGTGGTGGACTCCGAGCGGCTGGGCCGGGGGCTGGAGGTGCTCCTCGACGTGGAGATCTACGCCCAGGACAGTGCGACCGTCCAGGAGTTCGAGGAGACCGTCGCGGCCTACGAGGAGATCGTGGAGTTCCGCCGGATGTACGGCCGCCCCGACTACTTCCTCCGTGTGAGGGTCGCCGACCACGTCGCCTACGAGGCCTTCCTCACCAGCAGGCTGATGGGGCATCCAGCCGTACTGAGAGTGGAGTCCCACCTGACCATGAAGACCCTCAAGAGCGACGGCTGACCGCTGCGGGGGCCGTTCCGCACGGTGTCGGGAACGACCCCGGCGCCCTCAACGGGGGTAGAGGCAGTACCCGCGCGGCCTGGGCCGTTCCGGGCAGCGGCGCCGACCGGGGCGGGCGGCACGGCGGTGTTCAGGGGAGGACGCGGTTCGCCAGGGCCATCTTCCGAAGCCGAGCAATAGCTCGGTGCTGGGCAACCCGTACCGCACCTGCCGACATGCCAAGGAGATGTCCCGTCTCGTCTGCTGAAAGTCCTGTGATCACCCGCATCACCAGTAGCGTGCGCTGGTGTTCGGGCAGTTCGTCGAGGAGCGCCCGCGCCCGCTGGGCCTCCGAGACGCGCACCGCCGACTCCTCCGGCCCGGGGCCGTCGTCGGGCTGTTCGGGGACGGCGTCGGTCGGCACCGTCTCCACCCGCCCGGCCACCCGCAGCGTGTCGGCGACCTTGTGCGCCGCGATGCCGAACACGAAGGAGGCGAAGGGCCGCCCCCGGTCCTGGTAGCGGGGGATGGCCGTGAGCAGGGCGATGCACACTTCCTGGGCCACGTCGTCCGAGTAGTGCGCGAGCCCCGAGACCCGGGCCAACCGGGTACGGCAGTACCGCACCACCATGGGTCTGACCTCGCGCAACAAGGAGTCCAGGGCTCGGTCGTCGCCCTGGACGGCGAGTGATCCCAGACGGTTCAACCCCGCGTCACGTGGAGCGGGGTCCGCCTCCTCGCGCCCTCCGGGCGTACCTGGCCGCTGCGCGGTAACGCCCAACCGGGCGCCTGCATCCGTCACGTTAGGAATGATGCCCGCAGTTGGGGACTCAACCACTCCAATCAGCAACTACAGAATGGTCACATTCTGGGAAAATAGCCCGAAAACGGTACGAAGTTACGGGTGTGAATCGGCTCTCCCGTGGTAAAGGGCGGGGGTGGAGCGACGGATCGCCCCACCCCCGAACCGGGTCCTACCGGACACCGGCCACCGTCCTAGTGGGCGTGGCCGTGACCGTCGTCCTCGTCCTCCTCGGGCTTGTCCGCCACCAGCACCTCGGTGGTCAGCAGCATGCCCGCGATGGAGGCGGCGTTCTGGACGGCCGAGCGGGAGACCTTGACCGGGTCGAGGATGCCCTCGGCGGTCAGGTCGCCGTAGGTGCCGGTCGCGGCGTTGTAGCCGTGGCCGACCTCCATCTCGGAGACGCGGTGGGTGACCACGTAGCCCTCGGCGCCCGCGTTCTCCGCGATCCACCGGGCGGGCTCGACCAGCGC
Organism: Nocardiopsis sp. NPDC006938; assembly: GCF_042869555.1. Taxonomy (NCBI): domain Bacteria; kingdom Bacillati; phylum Actinomycetota; class Actinomycetes; order Streptosporangiales; family Nocardiopsidaceae; genus Nocardiopsis; species Nocardiopsis sp. NPDC006938. Next base: position 57,074 of record NZ_JBIAGA010000019.1, read on the forward strand.
GCGGCGCACGATCGCCGCGCCCGTGGCCTCGTCGCCGGTCAGGCCGAGGTCGTCCAGGGCGGTGGAGGCGTGCACCAGGGAGGCGCCGCCACCGGCGACGATGCCCTCCTCGATGGCCGCGCGGGTCGCCGAGATGGCGTCCTCGAGGCGGTGCTTCTTCTCCTTGAGCTCCACCTCGGTGGCCGCGCCGACGCTCAGCACCGACACGCCGCCCGCGAGCTTGGCCAGGCGCTCCTGGAGCTTCTCGCGGTCCCAGTCGGAGTCGCTCGCCTCGATCTCCTTGCGGATCTGGCGAACGCGGTCCTCCACCTCGGACTGCTGGCCGCCACCGTCGACGACGGTGGTGGTGTCCTTGGTGATGGTGATGCGGCGGGCCGAACCCAGCACGGACAGGTCCGCGTTCTCCAGGGTCAGGCCGACCTCCTCGGAGATGACCTGGCCGCCGGTGAGGACGGCGATGTCCTGGAGCATGGCCTTGCGGCGCTCGCCGAAGCCGGGCGCCTTGACCGCGGCGACGTTGAGGGTGCCGCGCATACGGTTGAGCACCAGGGCGCCCAGGGCGTCGCCCTCGACGTCCTCGGCGATGATCAGCAGCGGCTTCTTGCTCTGCACGACCTGCTCGAGGAGCGGCAGCAGCTCGTTGAGGTTGCCGATCTTGCCCTGGCTGATCAGGATCTGCGCGTCCTCCAGGACGGCCTCCTGACGGTCGCCGTCGGTGACGAAGTAGGGCGAGATGTAACCCTTGTCGAACTGGAGGCCCTCGGTGAAGTCGAGCTCCAGACCGAAGGTCGGGGACTCCTCCACCGTGATGACGCCGTCCTTGCCGACCTTGTCGAAGGCCTCGGCGATGAGGTCGCCGATCTGGGCGTCCTGCGCCGAGTTGGTCGCCACGTAGGCGATGTCGGCGCGCTCCTTGATCGGCACGGCGCGGTCGAGCAGGATCTCGGAGACCCGGGCGGCCGCGGCGTCGATGCCCTTCTTGAGGGACATCGGGGAGGCGCCGGCGGCGACGCTGCGCAGGCCCTCGCGGACCAGCGCCTGCGCCAGCACGGTGGCGGTGGTGGTGCCGTCACCCGCGGCGTCGTTGGTCTTGGTGGCGACCTCCTTGACCAGCTGCGCGCCCAGGTTCTCGTAGGGCTCGTCCAGCTCGATCTCACGGGCGACGGTCACGCCGTCGTTCGTGATGGTGGGGGCGCCGAACTTCTTGTCGATGACGACGTTGCGGCCGCGCGGGCCGAGCGTCACCTTGACGGCGTTGGCGAGGCGGTCAACGCCCCGTTCGAGGGCGCGGCGGGCGTCGTCCTCGAACTCCAGGATCTTCGGCATGTGTCAGTACTTCCTCTAGCGGTTCGGGTCGAAAGAGAACATCCCGCACCGCCCGGCCGCGAGGCCGACCGGTGCGGGATGTCGAAGGCTCTGAGCCGAGAGCTACTTCTCGACGACCGCGAGGAGGTCGCGGGCGGAGAGAACCAGGTACTCCTGGCCGTCGTACTTGACCTCGGTGCCGCCGTACTTGCTGTAGAGGACGACGTCGCCGACGTTCACGTCGAGGGCGACGCGCTTGCCGTTGTCGTCGAGGCGACCGGGACCCACGGCCAGGATCTCGCCCTCCTGGGGCTTCTCCTTGGCGGTGTCCGGGATGACCAGGCCAGACGCGGTGGTCTGCTCGGCCTCCAGGGTCTTGACCACGACGCGGTCCTCAAGCGGCTTCAGCACGGTCTTGGTGGCGGTCGACACGGTGTGACCTCCCCCTTCAAAGTCTCGGTGTCACTGATGTCGGCCCGCGCGTGGGCACGGACCAACCACGTAAAAGGGGCGACCGCGGCGGCCTGTCGTCGCGGGTGCCAGACCGGCCTCGTCGCGTTTAGCACTCTACCCCCGAGAGTGCCAGAATGGAAATGTGGTGGGACACCGGACCGAGGGGCCGACCCACCCACCGTCGTGCCCACAGCAGGAGGTTCCATGCGCGTTCCGGCGTTCTCGGCGCTGCTCACCCACGAGGGCCGGGAGATCCTGCGCGAGGCGGACCCCGAGACCGTGGCCCGCGACCCCCTGGCAGCCGCCTCCCGGCTGCGGGCCGACCCCAGGGTCACCGCACTGGCCCCCGACATCCCGGTGTCCGAGCTGGTCAATGCGGTGATGACCCAGGTGAGCCTGCGCGGGCGCGGCCGGGCCAAGTTCGGGGAGAACGCCGCACGCATGTTCTTCACCCCGAACGGGCTGGAGCAGTCCACCCGGCGCACGGTGGCCGAGTACCGCGCGGAGCGCACCGCCCGCCACCTGCCCGACGCGGTGGCCCGGGGCGCGTTCGCGGGCGACCTGTGCTGCGGGATCGGCGCGGACCTGCTCGCCCTGGCCGCGCGCGGTGTGCCGGTCGAGGGCGTGGACGCCGACCCCCTGACGGTGGCGGTGGCCCGCGCCAACATCGAGGCGCTGGGGCTCGCGGAGTACGCGCGGGTCCGCGAGGGCGACGTGAACGCGGTGGCCCCCGGCGACCACCCCCTGCTGTTCTGCGACCCCGCCCGGCGCGGCGGGCGCGGCCGGGTGTTCGACCCGTCCGCCTACTCGCCGCCATGGGACGTGGCCACCCGGCTGGCCGAGGGCGCGGAGGCCGCCTGTCTCAAGGCCGCGCCGGGCATCCCGCACGAGGTCCTCTCCCCCGCCGCCTCGGCCGAGTGGATCTCGGTCGACGGCGAACTGAAGGAGACCGCGCTGTGGTTCGGTGGCCTGGGCTTCGACCAGGCCCCGGAACCGGAAGCGGGCCAGGGCTCCGGCAGCGGCCCGGGCGCGGGCCACGGCGCCCCCCGGCGGCGCGCGACCGTCCTGCACGAGCGGGAGGGCCTGCTGGCCAGCGAGGGCGCGTCGGCGCACCTGGACGAGGTGCCCGGCCTGGGCCCGGCGCCGGTCGCCCCGGCCCGGCGCTACCTGTACGACCCCGACCCGGCGGTGGTCCGCTCGCACCTGGTGGCGGAGGCGGCGGCTCGGGTGGACGGCGCCCTGCTGGACGAGCGGATCGCCTACTTCACCTCGGACCGTGCCGAGCGCTCACCTCTGTGGCGGGTCCTGGAGGTACTGGAGTTCGCGCCGTTCTCCTTGAAACGGCTGCGTTCCTCGGTCCGTGCGCACAAGGCCGGAACGGTAACGATCAAGAAACGCGGTTCGGCGGTGGACACCGAGAAACTCCGGCGCGACCTGCGTGCCTCCGGGCCGGAATCCGTGACGGTGGCGCTCACCCGAATCGGAGAGAAACCGTTCTACCTGCTGTGCCGCGAAACCGAGGCGGCGTAGGGGCTCCGGAAGGCCTCCGACTCCACCCCGAGCCCGATGCGGGCCGGATCACATCGGCACGGGGCTCACGGACCATATCGTTATCTTCCACACCCATATCTTTCGCCGACCCCTGGGGTCGAGCGGGGCGATGTCGTTAAACTGGCGCCGCAGATTCCTTTCCCTTCTCATGGGTTCACCCGGAAGGCCGTGTCCGTTCGATCCGCCCAGCGGTTCGGTCGGCGCTCGAACCGCGCCCCCCACACGCACGCACAGTCACGTTTCCGTCACATTGGGACGCACATCGTGCGGGGCCACGCCCACCCGGGGACCATCGGGAACCCGTCCGCGCGACCACCGTGCGGCGACAGCGGGCGGGAGCGCCAGAACCATAAGGAGCACCTCGGTGGAACAGACCAATCACAACTTCCTCAACGGAGGAGGTCAGGCCGGAGTCTCCGACCGGATGCGTGACCTGCTCTCCCAGGCCGCCCAGGAGCACGTCTCCGAGCAGAAGTCGCAGGGTGCGGTCAGCGAGGAGATGCGCCAGCGCCTCGAGGGCATGGAGTGGCTGCTCCGCGAGCTGCGCGAACGCGAACTCACCGCGCTCGCCGAGGCGATCACCGCCGTCGACGGTCGGATCGACGACTTCCTGGCCCGCCCGCCGGAGTGGGCCGAGGCGCTCGCCGAGCACATAGAGGTGGTCGGCAGGCAGGTCAAGCCGCTGTCGGAGATGTCGACCCTGCGGGCCGACACCCAGCGCGTGGCCGGTCACCTCGACACCGCCCTCACCCGGCTCCAGCGCATGGGCGAGACCGGCAACCGGACCGCCGAGCAGGTCACCGAGGTCGGCGAGCGCGTCACCGAGCTGGGCGAGACCATGAGCACCCGCCTGGACTCCCTCGACAAGGCCCTGACCGAACTGGGCACCCGGACCGAGGCCATCGAGGCCGCCCTGACCGCCCTGGACACCACCCTGGGCGAACGCCACGAGGAACTGTCCGCCACCGTCCGCACCACCCTGGCCGAGAGCCGCGAGGAGCTGTCTGAGGCCGTCTCCCAGAGCCGCACGGCCGTCGAGGCCGCCGTGCGCGAGAGCCGCGAGGCTCTGGAGAGCGCGGGCCGGGAGAACCGCGAGGCACTGGAGACCACCGGCCGGGAACAGCACGAGGCCCTGGCCACCGCCGTGCGCGAGCACCGCGAGGCCCAGGAGACCGCCACCGCCGCCCTCGGCGAGCGGGTCACCACCGAGCTCGACGAGCGCGTCACCGCCACCCTCACCTCCGCCCTGGAGGAGCGCACCGCCGAACTGCGCGGCTTCGTCGAGGAGCGCACCGCCGAACAGCACGCGACCCTGCTCTCCCGCCTCCAGGAGAACACCGGCGAGCTCGGCGAGCGCACCACCGCCCTGGCCGAGGAGCTGGGCGCCCTGGCCACCGCCTCCGGCGAACGCCACGACGCCCTCACCCAGGAGCTCAAGGACCACGCCGCCGCCTCCCTGCGGCGCCACGAGGAGCTCACCGGCAAGGTCACCGAGAGCGCCGGGCACCTCAACACCCAGGCCGAGGAGAACCACGCCGAGGCCGTCGCCGCCGTCGCCGACGTCACCGGTTCGCTCGCCAAGCTGCGGGAGAACCACGACAAGTCCCTGAACGAGGTGCGCACGCACCTGCGTCAGCGCCTGTCCGAGCTCGACGAGCAGATCGAGCTGGGCCGCACCGAGACCCGCGAACACGCCGAGACCACCGCCCAGGGGCTGCGCGAGTCGCTCACCCAGCGCACCGACGCCCTTTCGGCACGGATCGCCGAGGACGCCAAGAAGGTCGCGGCCGACCTCGCCGAGCTGCGGGCGTTCGTCCAGGAGGACAACGCCAGGCTCGCCACCGAGGCCGAGGAGCGGCACCAGACCCTCACCGAGGCCCTCACCGACCAGGCCGACTCCCACCGGACGGCGCTCGACGACCGCCTGGAGCGCCACCGCGAGGGGCTCACCGGCAAGGTCGACAACCACCTGTCGCAGATCACCGGCAAGGTCGACCACGAGCTGGGCCGCCTCACCGACCGGTTCGACACCTTCGAGGGCCACTTCGAGGGGAGCTTCGAGGGCGTCGAAGGCAAGATCGACCGCGTCGACGGGCGCATCGACGGCCTCAACGGCCGCCTCGACGGGATCGACGGCCGCGTCAACGGCGTCGAGGGCCAGTTCGAGGGCGTCAGCGGACACTTCGAGGGTGTCGACGGCCGTATGGAGGCCATCGACGACCGGCTGGAGGCGCTCAACCAGCGCCTCAACCAGCTGCCGCAGACCCTGGAGGTCAGCGAGCTGCACCGCCGCCTCACCGAGCTGGTCGACCGCCCGCTGCTGGACCACACCGGCAAGCTCGACGAGATCGACTCCCACGTCACCTCGGCCGTCGACCCGGTCATCCGCGAACTCAAGCAGCGGCCCGACCGCCACGAGCTGGAGGAGACCGTCACCGAGGCGGTCGAGAACTCGCACGACGACATCACCAAGCGGTTCTCCTCGCTGGAGGAGACCGTGCTCGCCCTGGCCGAGGCGCTGCTGCGCCCGGGCCGCGACGGCAAGAAGAAGCGCCGCCGCGACGAGGACGACGACGAGTAACCGCGCGCCAGCGTGAACGAGGGGCCCGGGACGGTGGACGTCCCGGGCCCCTCTTCCCTTGCGGCGGGAACCCTGCGGACCGCCGCCGGAGCCGGACCGCCCGGCGCGGTCCGCCCCCGCCGGCACCGGAGGCATCCGGTGGCCTGGTGGTCCGCCGGTGGAACCCGCGTCTCCCGGGGTCCGGTAGTGCTCCACACCCTCAACCGTGTCTCGGGGCCGGGAGCACCACCGGAGCCGGGGGTCACCCCGCGCCGCGGTCCGCCCAGTTGCCGCGCTGGTTGTCGAACGTCCGCAGGAACTCGTCCCTGGCGTCCCGCGCCGTCAGGTCGCCGTTCCCCGGCCACGGATGGTTGGCCACGTGGTTCAGGACACCGGGCAGGATGGAGCTTCCGTCCTCGTCCTCCCAGTCCTTCGGGTCGAACGGGATGTGCCGGTCCGCGCCCTCCCCGACCACGACGTGGTCGAAGTTCTCCTCGATCCGGTCCAACAGTCGCGGGTCCCTCTCGATCAGGGCCTGGAGGGCGATCTGGTCCATCAACTGGTTCTCGAACGTCGGATTCCTGACCGGGACGTGCGAGGAGGCTCCCCCGTTCGCCGTGTCCGTCCAGGCGTCCTGGGCGACGAGCTTGAGTGCCGCCGAGACGACGTTCGGGACCTTGGCGTCCACCAGGGCGCCGGCTCCCAGGTCGAGCATCGCGTTCTTCGACTTGTTGGCCCGCGCGACGGCCTGCTCGTCGCTCTCCTTCCGGGACTCGGCCTCCTCCAGCAGGGCCCGTTCCACCAGACCCGTGAGGGCACCGCTCCTGGACGCGGCTCGGGTCGCCTCCTGGCCGGTGTCGTCCACGTAGCCGTACATCGCCTCGGTGGCCATCATCTGGACCTCCCCGTAGAGGCGGCCGGCCGCGTCGGGGTCGCCCACCGCCAACTGGGTGAAGGCCAGACGGGCGTCCGAGGAGAACCGGAGGGTGTCGCCGTTCCTCGCCGTCTCGACCTCCTCACCGGGGCCCACGCCCTCGGTGTGGGCGAACGTGTCGGAGTACCTGAGGAAGATGTCCACGAGACCGTCGGCGAGCTCGGGGTTGAGCTGGGTGGCGGAGACTCCCCGCCACTCGACCTCGTTGCCGTCCTCGTCCTTGTACTTCACGTTGTGGTTCGTACTGTTCAGGGCCTCGAAGACGTCGTCGTCCTCCAACAGGTCCAGGAAGGCGACCATGGCGTCCTCGCGGGCGCCCAAGGGAACGCCTCTCAGGTCGCGGGCGCCCGGCGGGAGGTCGTCGGGGTCGATCGAGGGGTCGAGCGGGGGTTCGTGGGACAGCCACTGGGTGAGCCCCCGGACCGCCTCGCCGTCGTCCGGCCAGTCGACCGTGTAGAGGGTCGTCAGGGAGTTCTTCGGCGAGACGCGGGTGTGGTTCTCGTGGTGCTCGTACTCCTTCCCGTCGAAGTCCCTGCCGGTCAGGATGATGTTGTTGGCCTCGGGGTTACGCGTGGCCGCGTCGACGACGTTCTGGTAGTCCTCCAGGTCGGGCTGGCCGCCGTAGAACTGCTCGTGTCCGATCCACTGGACGGTCGTACCGAGGAGGGTGGTGGAGAACTCGGTACCGCCCCGCACGCCACCGCCGGAGTGGCCGAGCAGGTCGGCCAGGGACGAGAACTTCTCGCCCCACTCCCGGTAGTCGTCCATGTAGTCCTGGGAGTTCTCCTCGCTGATCTCCCGTAGATCTCGCATCTCCGGGCCGTCGGCCGCGTTCCGCACGTCCTCCGGCAGCCGGGACATACCGCCGCCGACCTGCTCGTCCGACAGCACCAGCATGCTGTTGGCCAACACGCGCTGGATGTCCCGACGGAGGTCGTCGTCGATGTGGTCGCTGTCGCGGACCTGGTCCGCGAACTTCAGGAAGCCGTCCCCCTTCCCGTCGTAGCCGTAGCCCAGCGTCTGATAGATGTCCTGGAGGAAGTCGAGCTCGCGTTCGCTCAGCTCCCCCCCGGCCTCGCGGGCCTGTTCCGCCCGGCGGAACATGCTCTGGAGGAGCGCGAGGGTCAGCGGGTCCGACTCCAGCATGTCGATGCTGCCGTCGCGACCGTGGACCACCGCGTCGTACAGGTGGACGATGAGCAGTTCGGCGTTGTAGTCCTCGTCGATGACGTAGTAGTCGACGTCACCGCTGCTCTTGTACCCGGCCTGCTCGTTGGCACCGAAGTGCCCGCCCTCCGCCAGCTGGCGGATGCGGAAGGGCGTCGGCCCGTCCTTCAGCGTGTCCTCGGTCTCCTGGCACCGTTCCTCGAACCTCGTCCAGAGGGTGCGCGCCTCGGCGTCGAAGGTCCTCCTGACAGAATCGACCCGCGTGTAGCTGTCCTGTTCCACTGAGGGAATGGCGTTCACGGCCGAGGAGAGCCGGTACTTGACGTCGGCGATCTGCTCCTCGTACCAGTCGGTGTCCTCGATCGCCTTGTCGAGCACGCCGTAAGCGTGCAGGCAGGCCAGGAGCGCGCTGCTCCACGCCTGCTGGTTCTGCGTCGCGAGCCGCTTCAGCTGGGTGTCGACGAGGTCGCTGAACTCCGACCCGACCGGCGAGGTGATCGACTCGTACCCCTCGGACCTGCCCGCGATCTTGGCGTGCAGCGCCTGGAACCCGTCCCGGGCCGTGGTGAGCTTCGCGGTGTCGAACTCGCACTCGGTGTAATTCAGTAAAGACACGTCCGTGACTCCCGAATCTTCCTAGACCGGTCCGACGTGGTGCCGGTTCACCCGAATGTTGGGGTTGAGGTGCCGCGACGCGTCCATCGGGGCCGACGCCTGGCTCCCCGTGAAGCCGTCCTCAGAGGACTGGTCGGTGGCACTGATCCGACCCGCCCCGCTGCGGACGTTGGAGGCCAGGGTCGCGGCGTGCCGCTGGACCTCGTTCATGTGGCTCTCGTGGTCCTCCGCGAACCCGCCCCAGCCCCCGATGGTGGGGTCGTGTGTGAGCAGACCCTTGGCCTCGTTCACGGCCTCCTGGAAGTCCTGCGGTAGTTCCCGCAGGTAGGAGGCGGCGATCTCCGCGCTCTCGCCCCCGCTGTCGGCGTCCTGCGTGTTGGCCGCCACTTCACCCGACATGTTCACGCCCCTTCGGCACGCTCCGGGACATCCTCCCGGCTGCCCCGTGTCGCTCCCCGGACAGTCAGTAGACGCACGGGAGGCACCTTTGGTTCGGTCGGGTTCCGGCCCCGGTCCGGCTAGGGCACGAGGACGATCTTGCCGAACTGTTCACCGGCCTCCAGGGCCCGGAAGGCCTCCCGGGCCTCGGTCAGCGGAAGGACCCGGTCGATCACGGGGCGCAGCCCGGTACGCACGCACATCTCGGTGAGCGCCACCAGTTCGTCGCGGGTGCCCATCGTGGAGCCCAGCACCCTCAACTGGAGGAAGAACACCCGGGTGAGCTCCGCGGAGGGGGCGTCGCCGCTGGTCGCACCGCACGTGACGATCGCACCGCCGGGCTTGAGCGAGTGGATCGAGTGCTTCCAGGTCGCCTGCCCCACGGAGTCGAAGACCACGTCCACGCGTTCCGGGAGCCGTTCGCCGGAGGGCACCGCGGCGTGCGCGCCCAGTTCGAGGGCGCGGGCCCGCTTCCGCGCACTCCGGCTGGTGACGTAGACACGGTGCCCGACCTGCGCCGCCATGGCGATCAGGGCCGCCGAGACCCCTCCCCCGGCGCCCTGGACGAGGACCGTGGAACCGGGGAGCGGGTCCGCCTTGCCGAACAGCATGCTGTACGCGGTGAGCCAGGCGGTGGGCAGGCAGGCCGCCTCCTCGAAGGAGAGTTCCGGGGGCTTGGGCACCAGGTTCTCGCGGGGGACGAGCACGCGTTCGGCGAGGGTGCCGTCATGGATCTCCGAGAGCAGGGAGAAGCGCGGCGAGCGCCCGGGCCGGGGAGGTTCGGTGACCACCCCGTGCACGATCACCTCGTTGCCGTCCTCGTCCACCCCGGAGGCGTCTCCGCCCAGGACCATCGGGAGGCGGTCCTCCCGCAGCGCCACACCGCGCAGGCTCCAGAGGTCGTGGTGGTTGAGCGCCGCCGCCCGGACCCGGACGGTGGTCCACCCCTCGCGGGGTACGGGGTCGGGCCGCTCGCCCGCCTCCAGTCCGGACAGGGGGTCGTCGAACGAGATGCGTGCTGCCGTGATCGCGAACATGACCGCACCCAACCACAGGGGCCCGGAGGTGTCTCCGACCGGGTGGGTGCGTGAGCGCGGGCGCGGGGACGGGGGCGCGGGGAACGGGGAGCGCGGGGACAGTGCCACGGGGCCGGGACGGGGGCGGACCCGGCCCGGGCACACGCGGGCCCCACCGGTCCGGTGCGGATCGGCGGGGCCCGAGGCGGCCGAGCGGCCGCGAAGCCACCCGACCGGCACGACGACTACACGGCCAGCGGGGACTCCACCGGCAGCGAGGTGTCGGTGGCCAGGTCCAGCGAGGACGGCGGCAGCCCCGCCGCGACCACCTCCGCGCCCAAGGCCGCGATCATGGCACCGTTGTCCGTGCACAGGCGTGGACGCGGCACGCGGAGCTCGATCCCGGCCTCCCGGCAGCGCTGCTCGGCCAGGGCCCGCAGCGCCGAGTTGGCCGCCACGCCACCGCTGATCACCAGGGTGCTCACCCCGTTCTCCACGCAGGCGTCGACCGCCTTGCGGGTGAGCACGTCCACCACCGACTCCTGGAAGGCGGCGGCGATGTCGGCCACCACCAACGGTTCGCCCCGGCGCTCGGCGTCCTCCACGTGGCGGGCCACGGCCGTCTTCAACCCGGAGAAGGAGAAGTCGTACGTGCCGTCGCCCCACTTGCCGCGCGGGAAGCGCATCGCCTTCGGGTTGCCCCTCTGCGCCGCCCGGTCGATGGGCGGACCGCCCGGGTAGGGCAGCTCCAGCAGCCGCGCCACCTTGTCGTAGGCCTCACCGGCGGCGTCGTCGACGGTGTCACCGAGCGAGACCACGTCGGTGGCCAGGTCGTTGACCAGCAGCAGAGAGGTGTGGCCGCCCGACACCAGCAGGGCGATCGACGGTTTGGGCAGGGGCCCGTGGTCCAACTGGTCCACGGCCACGTGGCCGACCAGGTGGTTGACCCCGTACAGCGGTTTGCCGAGCGCCATGGCGTAGGCCTTGGCCGCGGAGACGCCCACCAGGAGCGCGCCGGCCAGGCCGGGCCCGGCGGTGACCGCGACGGCGTCCACGTCGGAGAGCTTCACTCCCGCGTCGTCCAGGGCGCGGCGCACGGTGGGGGTCATGGCCTCCAGGTGGGCGCGGCTGGCCACCTCGGGCACCACGCCGCCGAACCGCACGTGCTGGTCGACGCTGGAGGCGACCGACTCGCCCAGCAGCTCGCAGCCCCGGACCAGCGCCACCCCGGTCTCGTCACAGGACGACTCGATCCCCAGGATCAACGGCTCACTCATGGCTTCCCCTCTCCGCGACGCGGCGCATGACGATGGCGTCCGCCCCCTTGTAGTAGCCCCGGCGCACGCCGATCGCCTCGAAGCCGAAACGTGTGTAGAGGTCCTGGGCGCGCGGGTTGTCCGAACGCACCTCCAGGAACATGTGGGTGACGCCCCGGGCGGCGGCCTGGTCGAGCAGCTCGGTGAGCAGCGCCCGGCCGATCCCCCTCCCCCACGCGTCCGTCGCGACGGCCATCGTCTGGACGTCGCCCTCGGGCGGGACGAACCTCAGCCCCGCGTAGCCGACCAGGCCCGCACCGGTGGCGGTCGCGGTGTCCGCCCCGGCGGCCCCGTCACCGGTCTCGGTCTCGGTCTCGGTCTCGGCCACCACGTAGTACCGGGTGGAGACCTCGGCGAGCTCCTCGCGGAGCATGCCCTCGCTCCAGGCGTCCTGCGGGAACAGCGCGCGTTCGAGCGCCATGACGGCAGGGACGTCGTCGGCGGTCATCGGGCGCAGGCGCACCGCCTCGGTCACCTCACCCACTGGCGGACCCTCTTCGGCGCGCCCGGCTCGACCGCGTCGGGTCGGCGCAGGTAGAGCGGCGCGGGCTCGGACAGCTCCTCGCCCCGGCGCAGGCGCAGCAGAGCCAGCTCGGCCATGGCCGCCGCGTCCGGGTGGAGCGGCTCCAGGGCCGCGGTGTCCTCGGGGTCGGCGCCCAGCAGCTCGGCGTACATCCGGACACCGTCGCCCACCAGCGGCAGGCCGCCGGTGTCGATCTCGGCGGGGCGGTCCACCCGCACCTCGCCGACCCGGGTGAGGTGGTCGTCGTAGCGCGCCCAGAACACCTCCTTGCGGCGGGCGTCGGTCATGCCCAGGAACGGTCCGGTCCGCCGCGTGGCGAAGGCCAGGGCGTCCAGCGTGGTCACCCCGTGGCAGGGCACGCCCAGGGCGTCCGCGAGGGCGTGACCGGTGGCCAGACCCACCCGAAGCCCGGTGTAGGGGCCGGGGCCCACACCGACCGCGATGTGGTCGATGTCGCCCAGCACCAGCCCGGACGCCGTGAGCAGGTTCTGGATGGTGGGGGTGAGGAGCTCGCCGTGGCGGCGGGCGTCCACGGAGCTCGCGCTCGCGCGCAGCGAGAAGGTGCCGTCGGGGGTGGTCTCCCCGATGGCGGCGGTGACCGCCGGGGTGGCGGTGTCGAAGGCCAGGAGCAGCACGGGTGGGTCCGCCTATCCGTTCCCGGCGGCGGTGCCGGGCAGGTCGATGTCGGTCCACCGGGCGCCGACCGCGCGCAGGTGGACGGTGCGGGTGTCGTCGGGGTGGCGCTCGATCCGGATCTCCAGGCGGTCGTCGGCCAGCCCCTCGGCCACGCCCTCGCCCCACTCGACGACGGTGACGGACTCGGCCAGGGTCATGTCCAGGTCGATGTCGTCGATCTCGTCGGGGCCGCCGAGCCGGTAGGCGTCCACGTGCACGAGCGCGGGACCGCCCACCACCGACGGGTGGATTCTGGAGATGACGAACGTGGGCGAGGTGACCGACCCGCGTACGCCCAGGCCCTGTCCGAGCCCCTGGGTGAGGGTGGTCTTGCCCGCTCCCAGCGGCCCGGAGAGGATCAGGAGGTCCCCGGGGCGGGAGAGGGCGGCGAGGTCACGGCCCAGGACGCGCATCTCCTCGCCCGTCGCGGCGGTGACCGCGTGGACGCGGGATGTGCCCCCGGTGGTGGCTGTGGTGTCTGTCATCGCTCTCGCAGAGTGGTCGTGTCGTGGTTCGGCCCGCGTCGGGGCGCGCCGAAGGTCCCTCTTCACCCAGGTTAGGTCGGGTGGGGAAGGTTCGTGACCGATATCGGGGAGAGCGTCAGGACCCGCCGACGTACGTGCGCGGCACCCGGACGCCGATCCGCGTGATGATCTCGTACGGGATGGTGTCCAGGACATCGGCCCAGTCCTGCGCGGTGGGCACGTCCGGGTTCTCGGTCGGGTCGCCGAACAGCACCGCGAGGTCGCCCGCGCGCACCGGGTCGTCTCCCACGTCAAGAACGAACTGGTCCATGCAGACTGTTCCCGCGATGGTGCGCCGGGAGCCGCCGAGCAGGACCGGACCCCGGTTGGTGGCGGCCCGGGGGACGCCGTCCGCGTACCCGAGCGGCACCAGGGCGAGGGTGGTCTCCTCCTTGGTGACGTACCGGTGGCCGTAGGAGACGCCGCTGTCCGCCGGGACGCGCTTGGTCAGCGCGACCTTCGACGCGAGAGTCATCGCGGGACGCAATCCGGGCACGTCCATATCCGGGATAGGGCACAGACCGTAACTCGCGATCCCGCCCCGGACGAGGTCGAACCTGGCCTCGGGCAGGGTCAACAGCGCCGCCGAGTTCGCGATGTGCCGGACCTCCGGGGACAGTCCTGCCTTCTCCACCACCGCGAGAGCCTCGTGGAAGACCTCCAGCTGCGCCCGGATCGAGGGGTGTCCCGGCTCGTCCGCGCAGGCGAAGTGCGACCACACCCCGGTGACCCGGATCAGGCCGTCCTCCTCCGCGCGCGCCGCCGCCTCGACCACCGACGCCCACGCGCCCCGGCCGACGCCTCCCCGGTTCAGGCCGGTGTCCGCCTTCAGCTGGACCCGGGCGACCCGGCCCAGGCGCGCGGCCTCGGCCACCACCGTGTCCAGGACGGCACGGTCGCTGACCCCCAGGTCGATGTCGGCCCCGATCGCCTCCCCCACCGGCTCCCCCGGAGGGATGATCCAGGACAGCACGGGCAGCGTGATCCCCGCCCGGCGCAACTCCAGCCCCTCCTTGATCAGCGCGGTCCCCAGCCACGTGGCGCCGCCCGCGACGAGGGCGCGCGCGGCGGGCAGGATTCCGTGCCCGTACCCGTCGGCCTTGACCACGCCCATGAGAGGGGTCCCCCCGGCCAGATCACGGAGCAGCCGGGCGTTGGAGGTGATCGCGTCGAGATCGACGCGAGCGTGCGCGAAAGGAGCCATGCCCACAGTGTTCCACGCGTGGGTTACCGCTGCGGAGCTGCGGGTATGTGGCCTACGACCGAGTTCGAGCCCTATTTTGGGGATATCGGTATGAACGAAATCGGAAGTGAACGAGCCGTCAACGTGACCCGCCTGTGGTCCGGCGGACTGGCCACCGCGGTGGTCGCCGCCCTGGTGATCTTCGCCGGGACCCTGGTGGTTCGCGGGGTCTTCGGCATCCCGGTGCTCGCACCGGAGGAGGCCGGGAACCTGGGTGACGCCGGAACGGTCGGATACGCGCTGCTGGCGGGGCTGGTCGCACTGCTCGCGACCGCGCTGCTCCACCTTCTGCTGCTCTCCGCGCCCCGGGCGCTCTCGTTCTTCGGCTGGATCGTCGGTCTGGCCACGGCCATCGCGGCCGTCACGCCCTTCACACAGGGCGCCGAGATCTCCAGCCAGGTCGCCACGGGCCTGATCAACCTGGTGTGCGGTATCGCCATCGCCTCGCTGCTGCGCGGCGTGGGGCGGACCGCCGTGATCAGCCGGGTCCCCCGGCAGGCCAGACGCGACGCGGGCCCGGCCCTGCGCCACGAGGGCGTCCTGCCCGACGTGGGCCAGCGGGAGTACGACCCCACGCGCTACCGCGCCCTGGAGGAGGACGCCGAGTACGAGGACGCCCGCGACCGCGCGCGGGCCCAGCGCGCGGAGGAGGAGCGTGCCCGACACGGCACCCGCGACGACTGACCGAACGACCGACACCGCCGGGGGCGGGGCCACGTGGCCCCGCCCCCTTCCCGTGCCGTGGTGGCGAGAACCAACCGAGGCGCCCCCGCGTCGCACAGGGCGAGAACGCGGGTCCCGTCGGCGGGCGGGGACCCGGGGAGCGGTCCGGAAGCGGAGCCACGCGTCACGGTGGCGTGGGGCCCGGCCGCTCCGACGTCGACCGCTGGGAGCCCTCATGACACAACGCGTGGAGCACGACCCCTCCCGTGAAGAGGACACGATCGTGGCCCTCCTCGAAAGCACCGCGGGCGACCTCTCCGGCCCCGAAGTGGTCCGGGTCTTCGACGAGGCCCTGGACCGCCTCGTCACCCTGTGGGCGTACCACCGCAGGGACGGAGGGCAGTGGTCGCCGGGTTTCGTCGAGCGGGTCCGCGCACTCGTCCGGTCGGACGCGAACAGGCACGGCTTCCAGGCCTACGTCGGCCAGTGTGAGACGTTCGCCCTGCGCAGCATGGGAGACGGCTTCCAGCGCTCCTGCTACCTCCGCAGCCACATCCAGGTGCTCGTCGAGGAGTTCGTCCCCTTCGCCGACCTCATGCACGCCGCCGATTCGGGAGCCCTGGACGCCATCGACGAGATCTACACCGACGACGCCCACGAGATCCCACCCATCCCCCCGGACCAGCTCCCCACCTGGGTCCCCGCGTCCCACTGGTGGTGGCGCGCCCCCACCCGCCTCGACATGAGTCGGCAGGAGATCGACGAGAAGCTCCACGACTACTCCCTCAGCGACCTCTACAGCGAGAACGAGGAGCTGCCCGGGGATCTCTCCCGGTAGTCGGGCGAGAACCGCCGCCCTCCTCTCGCTGGGGGATACGGCGAAGACCAGGACTCAAGCACGACGGAACCGCCGTGAACCCGGCTCGCACCGCACGCACTGACCAACTCACGAGACATCGGAGCCGTCACGACCATGACCCAGTTCAGCCCCGAGGAGCAGGCCGTCATCGAGCTCCTCCTGAAAAACGCCGTCGCCGTCCCCCGGACAGCGCCAGGAACTTCCCCGAGATCGTCGAGGGAATCATGCGCCTGAGGGAGGACCACCTCCGTAACGACCGCGCCTGGCCACCGGAATTCGTCCACGAGGCGTCCCAACTCCTCAGGACAGAGGGGAACCGCCACGGATTCTCGGCCTACTTCGGGGCGTGCCGGAGGTACTCCTTGCGCAGACGAGGCGACGGGTTCGTGAGCGCCTGCTACCTCCGCAGCAAGATCCAGATCCTGAACGAGTACTTCGTTCCGTTCGCCGACCTCGTGCACCCGGCCGACGCCGGAGCACGGGAGAGGATCGACAGCCTTTACGTCAAGGACGCTGACGACATCGTGCCGATCCCACCCGGGGAGATCCCCTGGTGGGTCCCCGAATCCCACTGGTGGTGGCGTGCCCCCACCCGCCATGACTGGACCGAAGCCGAGATCAACGAGAAGATCCACGACTACTCCCTCAGCGACCTCTACGACGAAGACGAGACGCCCGGAGAACTCTCCCCGTAACCCGCATGGCCCCCACCCCACCCGACCACGCCTCTCCCCACCCCCAAATGGAGACTGCCGTGAGCAACTCGTCAGAAAACCCTCCCCTCACCAAGAGAGAGAAGCAAGAAAGGAAGCTGAAAGAGAAGGTCAACCACCTCTTCAGAGTTATTGATTGGGCTGGCAAAGACAAAGAAGATTTCCTGAGGCTCCACGGGGAATCGACACCCAGCACCAAGACATTGAGCCGACTGGCCAAAGTGGTACTAGACAACAAATACCCGTACACGAACACCATGGGGAGTGAGGCGCAAGCAATACGTCCCGTGGTGGCCCAAGGTCTCTCCTTTGCACTCGAAGGCGATGGAATCAAGGACTCCGCCAACAGGTACTCCTATTACATGGCCTACTACGACACCACACAGGAGTACATTTCAGAGAGAAACCCCTATTTTACTGAAACGGAACTCATAAAGATCACAGCAGACCGAGTCCTCAGCTCGGATGAAGAATTCCGAGACAGACTTCAATCCGACCTTGAAACCCTCCACGGACTAGGACGGGGGGCGCGAATCGATATCGACATCACAGAAAGCAAAGAGAAGATCATCGCATCCCTCCGCGACCAGGCTGACGCCGTCGGCATGGGAGACGACATCAATGCACTCAGGCACGTGGAGATCCATGGGCGCGAGATGCCGACCGAAGAACGGGAGGGCCTCCACCGGGTCGCCGCCTACCACAACAGCATGGGACGGACCATCAAAGAAGGAAAGGTCGTCAATTTCCTTTCCAAAAAGAACAACACCGAAGTTGAAGTACAGTTTGAGAGGTCGATTTCGGCAGGAAAATTCGCTATTTATACCCCGACGATCCTCTCGCGGGAGACGGGAGTGATCGCACCGACGACATACCGGAAAGAAACGAAGGAGGACCATGGTCCAGAATTTTAACCCCGAAGAGGAGGAAGTCCTCGAACTTCTTCGAGATAACGCCGAGGGCAAGACTCCGACCACGGCCACAGCATTTCCCGCGATCGTGGATGGAATCGCTTCCTTGTGGAAGCTTAACCGCAGACACAACCGCACCTGGGAGCCGAAATTTCAGGAGGAAGCAGGCAAGCTCCTGAGGAGGCATGGAAACCGACACGGGTTCACCCATTATTTCCGCATGTACCAGAAATATTCGAGGCGCAGCACGGGGGATGGATTCCTGAATGCATGCCAATATCGAAGTAAGATTCAGATCATTATCGACGACTTCGTCCCCTTCGCTGACCTGATGCACCCGGCCGACGCCGACAAGCTGGATGTGGTCGACGCGCTCTTCACCGAGAACGCCGACGACATCGTGCCGATCCCACCCGGGGAGATCCCCTGGTGGGTTCCGGAGTCACACTGGTGGTGGCGCGTCCCCACACGCCACGACTGGACCGAAGCCGAGATCAACGAGAAGCTCTACGGCTACTACGAAGAGGACTGGGACACCCCATGACCGACGACAACCTCTCCCTGGTGGAGAGAAGACTCCAGCAGGACGTCGCCGCGGTGGACGCCCTGGGCCGGGGCGGTGTGCGCGTGGACCTCACCGCGGGCCCCAAGGCCGTGGTGAAGGCTCTGCGCGAGTCCGCCGACCGGATCGGTTTCGAATCTCCCATCGACGCCGCGGCACACGTCATGCGCCGCTTGGACGAACTACCCGCAGCGGAACTCGGGGACCCCATCCCCGCCTACCACGCCTCGGCCGGGGAGACCGTGCGCACCGGCCGCGCCAGGTCTCTGGGAGCCGACGACGAGGTGCTGAGCATCTCTTTCGAACGGGTCGCACCCATGACCCCGTTGGCCACGGTGACCCTCTCAACCCTGGTGGAGATCTGGGGCGACGGCACCGCCTACCTGGCCGACCACGGGTGGCCCGCACCGCCGTCGAAGCCCGTGCACGGCTTCACGGGTAGTCCGGAGGAACTTCTGGATCGCGCCCGGGTCGACCTGGCGGACCCGGAAATCCCCCTGAGGCAGTCGCTGCTTCTGCTCTGGGGTGCCCGCATCGGTGCGGCCGACCTCGTCGGCACACCGGAGCAGCGGCTGCTCGTCGCTGAGGGCGCCGCCGTCCGTCGCGAGGAGATCCGGGGACTCCTGTTCCGTGCCGATCGGTTGGCCTCCGGCCCTGAGGAGGGGTGGTACGCGGCCTGCCTGTACCGCTCCATGCTGGAGAACCTGTTCGAGGGCTTCCTCGGCGCGGTGACGTTCGCCCTGGTCAAGCCGGAGGAGATCGACGGGGTCGACGAACAGCTCAAGGAGAACCTGCCGGAGAACGAGGAGGCCTCCCCCGAGGCGGTTCCGTCCGGTGTGCCGGACGGGCACTGGTGGTGGCGGGCCCCGTTCGTCCGTTCCTGATCCGCCGCCGGGGAGCGGCGCCTTTCACGGGCCCGCTCCCGGTCAGGCTCCCATGACGAGGGACTCGGCGTGGTCGGGGCTCAGGCAGTGCTCGATCACCATGACGGCCGCGCCGATCACTCCCGCGCCCTCCCCCGCCTTCGACGAGACGATGCTGAGGTTCTCGGTGGCGAGCGGCAGCGACCGCTGGTAGATGACCTCGCGCACCCCGGCGAGCAGGTGGTCGCCTGCCATGGCCAGCGCGCCGCCGACCACGATGACCGACGGGTTGAACATGTTCACCGAGGCGGCCAGGACCTCGCCGACGTCGCGCCCGGCCTGGCGCAGGGCGCGCAGCGCCGGGACGGAACCGTTGCGGGAGAGCTCCACGACGTCGCGGGCTCCCGAGGCGGGCACCCCCTGGGCGGTGAGCGCCTCGGCGAGCGCGTGCCCGCTGGCCACGGCCTCCAGGCAGCCGGTGTTGCCGCAGCGGCAGGGCCGGTCGGCGCCGCTGGGCACGTGGATGTGCCCCATGTCCCCGGCGGCTCCCTGGGCGCCCCGGTAGACGTTGCCCTCGCTGACGATCCCGCAGCCGATGCCGGTGGCGACCTTGACGAAGAGGAGATGGCTGGCGGTGGGCCAGGCGACGTGGTGTTCGCCGATCGCCATGATGTTGACGTCGTTGTCCACGAGCACGGGCCGCGAAATGCGGCCGCGCACGTAGCCGGGTACGTCGAAGTCGTCCCAGCCGGGCATGATCGGCGGGTTGACGGCGCGCCCCGTGGAGTGCTGGACGGGCCCAGGTAGGCCCACGCCGACGCCGAGGAGGTCGTCCGTGCCGCGTCCGGCTCCGTCGAGGAGGGCGCGGCCGTGGTCCACGACCCAGTCGAGGACGGGTTCGGGTCCCTGGGCGATGTCGATGTCGGCGCGGTTCTGGGCGAGCACGGCGCCGGACATGTCGGTGAGGGCGAGCCGGGCGTGGGTGGCGCCGAGGTCCGCGGCCAGGACGACGCGCGCGTCGGGGCGGAACGAGAAGGTCGTGGGCGGGCGCCCTCCAGTGGACACGGCCTCCCCGGCCGGGCCGATGAGCCCGCTGGCCAGGAGGGCGTCCACGCGCTGGGTGACCGTGGAGCGGGCCAGGCCGGTGACGGCGGCCAGCTCGGAGCGGGTGCGGGGGCGGCCGTCGCGCAGCAGCCGGAGGAGGGTCCCGGCGCCGGGCGCGGCGGTGGCGGCCGGGGTGCGCAGGGGTGTCGCCCCCGGTCCCTCGGGGCCTGTCAGCGCGTCTTCCGTCATGGGACCAGTGAAGCACAGGATCTATTGAGTGACCGTCATTCATCTATTTTGTCCACATCCGGCAACTTATGCTTGACCTTCGACATAAGTCAGACGTAACGTCTCGGACATGTCAGTGAAGAAGGTCACAGGTCTGGGCTCAGCGCCTGCTTCCGAACCGACCGCCCCCTCCACCTACCGCGCCGCGGTGATCGGTACCGGCTTCATGGGGCGGGTCCACTCCCACGCGGTCCGTGCCAACGGCGGCGAGGTCGTCGGGGTCGCCGGGTCCTCCCTCGCCCGGGCCGAGGCCTTCAGCGCCTCCCACGGTGCCGGGCGCGCGCACGCCGACGCCCTCGAACTCGTCCGCGACCCCGACGTCGACGTGGTGCACGTGTGCACCCCCAACCACCTGCACGCCCCCCTGAGTCTGGCCGCCCTCGCGGCCGGAAAGCACGTGGTCTGCGAGAAGCCGCTGGCCACCGACGCGTCCACCGCGCGGGACCTCACCCGGGCGGCCCGGGACGCGGGCCTGACCGCCGTCGTCCCCTTCGTCTACCGTTTCCACCCCATGGCCCGCGAGGCACGCGCCCGGGTGGCCTCCGGCTCCGTCGGCCGGGTCGGGCTCGTCCACGGCGGTTACCTCCAGGACTGGCTGCTGCGCCCTGAGGAGGACAACTGGCGGGTGGACCCGTCGGTCGGCGGACCCACCCGGGCGTTCGGCGACATCGGATCGCACTGGTGCGACCTGATGGAGTTCGTCACCGGCGACCGGATCTCCTCCGTCTGCGCGCAGACCTCCCGGTTCAACGAGCGCCGGGGCACCGACGGCGGCCGCGCCGTCACCACGGAGGACCTGGTCACCCTCCAGTTCGCCACCGAGTCGGGCGCGGTCGGCACCGCCGTGGTCAGCCAGGTCTCCCCCGGCCGCAAGAACCAGCTGGTGCTGGAGGTCTCCGGTACCGAGGGTTCGCTCCGCTTCGACCAGGAGCGCCCCGAGACGCTCTGGGCGGGCGGGCGCGAGCGCACCGGTACCGTCTCCCGCGACGACCCGGGCCTCAGCGCCGACGCCGCCCGCCTGGTCACCCTCCCGGTCGGCCACCCCCAGGGCTACCAGGACTGCTTCAACGCCCTGGTCGCCGACACCGGCACCGCCGTCGCGGGTGGTGAACCCGAGGGGCTCCCCGTCTTCGCGGACGGGCTCCGGGCCGCCGTGCTCGCCGAGGCCGTCCTGGTCTCGGCCCGCGAGCGCCGCTGGGTCGACGTGCCCGCGGCCGAGGACCACACGGCCCGACCGAAAGGCCCCATCCGCCCAGGTTTGTACGAATGACCGAGAGGCCCCTGCCCCGCTTCACCTGGAACGGTTACCGACCGTGAACCCAGGGGCCTCAACAGGTCACCCGAGACCCCTGGTCATCGGGACCGGCACACCCGAGAATGCCAGCAGCCGGTCCCGCCCACGTTCCTCCCTGCCCCCGACGAAAGGAACCGCCGTGGACTGATCACACCGATGAGGCGGCCACCCCCCGCTTCCGAACGCGATAGCAGGAACTCCGCGACGGTTCGCACCCGCCGTACGGCCCCCGCCGTACACGCGAACGCGGCCCCCGTCCCTGCCGTCGGCGCCGGCACGCCGCACGGACTCATCGACCCCCCACCCCCAGGTGAGGTTTCCCGTGATCAAGAGACCCCTACGAACGCTGGGCGCCCTGACGGCGAGCGTCGCCCTGGCCCTCGGACTGACCTCGGTCCCCGCCCAGGCCGACACGGAGGAGCAGGAGCCGTTCACCGCGCTCGTCTTCTCCAAGACCACCGGCTTCCGACACGACTCCATCCCCTACGGCGTCGCCCTGTACGAGGCCCTCGCCGAGGAGCACGGCTTCGAGACCGAGCACTCCGAGGACGCCGACATCTTCAACCCGGAGGACCTGGCCCGCTTCGACGCGGTCGTGTGGCTCTCCACCACCGGCGACGTCCTGGACGAGGGCCAACAGGCCGCGTTCGAGGAGTACGTCCAAAACGGCGGCGGCTACGTCGGCGTCCACTCCGCGTCCGACACCCACTACGACTGGGAGTGGTACGGCGACCTGGTGGGGGCGTACTTCGCCAGCCACCCGCCCGGCACCCAGGACGCCGAGGTGATGGTCAACGACCGCGCCCACCCCTCCACCTCGATGCTCCCGGCCAGCTGGGACCGGCACGACGAGTGGTACGACTACGACGTCAGCCCGCGCGGTGACGTGCACGTTCTGGCGGGCCTGAACGAGGCCTCCTACGAGGACGTCGTGGACCCGGCCGGGCAGATGGGGTTCGACCACCCGATCGCCTGGTGTCAGGTGTACGACGGCGGGCGCTCCTGGTACACCGGCGGCGGCCACACCGTCGAGTCGTACTCCGAGCCGGAGTTCACCGCCCACCTCCTGGGCGGCCTCCAGTGGGCGGCCGGACGGGCCGAGGGCGACTGCGGCGCCACCCAGTGGGACAACTTCGAGAAGGTCACGCTCGCCCAGGGTGAGGAGAACGTCGGCGAGCCCATGGGCATGGCCGTGCTCCCGGACGGCCGGGTCATGCACACCTCCCGCGACGGCCAGGTGGCCCTGTGGTCCCCCGAGACCTACAGCACCGACGCGCTCGCGGACGTCCCCGTCTACGACCACGACGAGGACGGGCTCCAGGGCATCGCGCTCGACCCGGACTTCGAGGAGAACGGGTGGGTGTACCTGTACTACGCGCCCGTGGTCGACGGAGTCCCGTCCGGGGCCGCGCCCGAGAACGGCGACCCGGAGGACTTCGCGCCCTTCGAGGCGCACAACAACCTGTCGCGCTTCCAGTTCGTGGACGGTGACGAACCGGTACTGGACCTGGACAGCGAACAGGTGATCCTGGAGGTCGAGGCCACCCGGGGCATGTGCTGCCACGTCGGCGGCGACATCGACTTCGACCCGGACGGCAACCTCCTGCTGTCCACCGGCGACGACACGAGCGCGTTCGGCTCGGACGGGTTCAGCCCGCACGACGAGCGGGAGAGCCGCAACCCGGCCTTCGACGCCCAGCGCAGCTCGGCCAACACCAACGACCTGCGCGGCAAGTTGATCAGGATCGCGGTGGACGACGACGGCGGGTACACGATCCCCGAGGGGAACCTGTTCCCGGAGGAGAGCTCCGACCCCGACCTGACCCGCCCCGAGATCCTCGCCATGGGCCTGCGCAACCCGTTCCGGTTCTCCGTGGACCAGACCGACGGCAGCGTCTACCTGGCCGACTACGGCCCGGACGCGCCCGCGGCCGACCCCGAGCGCGGGCCCGAGAACACGGTCACCTGGCACCACATCACCGAGGCGACCAACATCGGCTGGCCCTACTGCATCGGCGACAACTCCGCCTACAACAAGTACGACTTCGGGTCAGGCACGTCCGGGGAGAAGTTCGACTGCGACGCCCCGGTCAACGAGTCACCCCGCAATACCGGGCTCACGGAGCTGCCCCCGGTCTCCCCGGCGGCGATCTGGTACGGCTACGACGAGTCGGAGGAGTTCCCGCACCTGGGCACCGGCGGCGGCGCACCGATGGGCGGCCCGGCCTACGCCTTCGACCCGGAGCTGGACTCCGACAACAAGTGGCCCGAGTACTACGACGGCGTCCCGCTGCTGTACGAGTGGAGCCGCCAGTGGATCAAGCAGGTGCACCTGGACGACGAGGGCGGCGTCCTCGACATCACCGAGACCGTCCCGGACATCGACCTGGCCAACCCCATGGACATGGAGTTCGGCCCGGACGGCGCCCTGTACGTGCTGGAGTACGGCTCGGGCTGGTTCGGCGGCTCCGAGGACTCGGCGATCTCCCGTATCGACTACTCCGGGTCGGGCAACAGCCCGGTGGCGCGGATCGGCGCCAGCACCACCTCCGGCCCCGCCCCGCTGACGGTGGAGTTCTCGGGTGAGGACTCCTTCCACCCCGGCGGCCTGGCCTTCGACCACGCGTGGAACTTCGGTGACGGCACCACCTCCACCGAGGTGTCGCCCACGCACACCTTCGAGGAGGCGGGCCGGTACAACGTCAGCCTCACCGTGACCGACACCGAGGAGCGCACGGGCACGGCGACGGTGTCGATCACCGCGGGCAACACCGCGCCGGAGGTCGCCTTCGACACGCCCCGGGACGGCCAGTTCTTCGACTGGGGCGACGAGATCCCGTTCGACGTGACCGTGGAGGACGCCGAGGACGGGTCGATCGGTGACGGGATCGACTGCGACACCGTGCAGGTGACCTCGTCGCTGGGCCACGACACCCACGCCCACCCCTGGACCCAGTACGAGGGCTGCGAGGGGGTGAGCGTCACCGGGACCGACGGCGGCCACGGCCACGACATGAACATCTTCTGGGTGCTCCAGGCCGAGTACACCGACCGCGGCGGGGACGGCGTTCCGTCCCTGACCGGCAGTGACGGGGTCAAGCTCAACCCGTCGCGGATGCAGGCGCAGTACTTCACCTCCAGTGAGGGGGTGATGACCGAGTCCACGGAGGACCCCAACGGCGGCCTACGCAACATCGGCGGTGTCCACCACGGCGGCTGGGTCGCCTACGACCCGGTCAACCTGCACGGGGTGGAGCGGATCGGCTTCCGCGTGGCGTCGAACGGGGCGGGCGGCACCATCGAGGCCCGCGCCGACTCCCCCGACGGCACGCTGGTCGGCTCGGTGGACGTGGAACCCACCGGCGGCTGGCAGGAGTGGACCGACGTCACGATGGAGGACGTCACCGACCCCGGCGGCACCATCGACCTCCACCTGGTGTTCGTCAACGACGGAGCCGGGGACGAGGCGCTGTTCAACGTCAACTACTTCGACGTGAACGCCGACCACGACGGCGGCCACGAGGAGGGGCCCGAGACCGAGCTCACCAGCCCGGCCGACGGCGCGTCCTTCGGGGCCGGTGAGGAGGTGCCGCTCGCGGCCGAGGTCACCGACCACGGCGACGCCGGGATCGAGGAGGTGGAGTTCCTCGTGGACGGGCAACCGGTCGCCACGGTGACCGAGGGCCCCTACGAGGCCGCCTGGACCGACGTTCCGGACGGTGAGTACGCGGTCAGCGCGGTGGCCACCGACGGCGAGGGCCGCACCGGGACCTCCGCCACCCACACCATCACGGTCGGCGACGACCCGGGCCCCGTGGAGTGCGCCCCGCCGTCCCTCGACGACGGGTACCGCGCCCTGTGGGACGGGGAGTCGCTGGACGGCTGGACCATGGCGGGTCCGGGCGGCTTCGAGGTCGTCGACGGCGGCGACGGGTGCGTCCTCCAGACCGAGGGCGGCATGGGCCTGCTCTGGCACGAGGACGAGCTGGGCTCCTATCGGCTGAAGCTGGACTACCTCACGCACGAGGAGTCCGACAACTCCGGTGTCTTCGTCGGCTTCCCCGACCCGGGCGACGACCCGTGGGTGGCGGTCAACGAGGGCTACGAGATCCAGATCGACCCGTTCGGCGCGCCCGCGGGCGACCCCCTCACCCGGACCGGGGCCGTCTACAACTTCCAGGCGGCCACCTCCCACCCGGAGGTCGTGGGCGAGTGGAACACGATGGAGATCGAGGTCAGCGACCCGATGATCCGCGTGTGGGTCAACGGTGAGCTGGTCAACGAGTTCGAGAGCACCGACCCCGACCGCGACCTGTCGTCGGGACGCGTCGGGCTCCAGAACCACGGCGCGGACGACCTCGTGTGGTTCCGCGACGTGCAGGTCACCGACCTGGAGGACGAGGTGGAGGAGTTCACCTTCGCCGAGGTCCACGAGCGGCTCGGCGAGCTCGCCGAGGAGGGCTCCCTGAGCTTCTCCGAGGCCACCCGCCTCACCCGCCAGCTGGAACTGGCCGAGCACCACGTGAGCATGGACCGGCCCGCGCAGGCGGGGCGTTCCCTCGACCGGTTCCGTAGGACCGCCGAGAGCGTCGCCGACGCCGACACCCGAGAGGAGCTGGGGCGCCTGGCCGACGGCCTCGAACACCTGACCGCACCACCCGAGTAACCCCGGATCGGCAGTAGCGCGGAAATCGCGTCGTGGCGGGGCCGCCCCCCCCGGCCCCGCCACACCCCCGCGGCGTCGTTCGCACGGCACACGCCGCCCATGACCCGGCCAGTGTCAACCTGACAGGAGGTGCCCGTGAGCACCGATCCCTCGAGCAGCCAGCAGGGGAAGACCCCCTCCTCCGAGGACGCGGAGAACGCCGCCCCGGAGGGGACCGAGAGGGTCCGGACCTCGAACGCCAGCCCCACCACCTGGTGGCTGACCGGCGGCTCCGTGCTGCTGGTCGGCGCCGTCGTCGCCTCGGTGGTGCTCTTCTTCGGAGGCGGGGACGACCAGGTCACCCCCGACCCCGCCCGGGTGGCGGAGCTGGAGGCCTCCGCCGACGCCCGCCACGTGGACCAGGTGGCCAGCCTGGTGGGCCACACCAGGGCCGCCCACGAGGAACTGGTCCCCGCCCTGGAGTCCCTCAACGGGGTGCTGCCCGCCGACGGCTCGGCCCCTGCCGAGGAGTTTCCGAGTTCCGAGGAGATCGACGGTTGGCTGGGCACGGTGCGCGACGCCGGGGCCCACTTCGAGCTCAGCGAGTCGGGGCGGACCGACTTCAACGTCACCGTCGCCGGGCTGGACGGCTCGGTGGACCTGCTCGGCTCGGCCGTGAGCGCCTACCACGCGGCCTCCCAGGCCGACGACGACCAGCGCACGGACCTGCTGGACCTCGCGGCCGACCTGCGCGACCAGGCGGTGACGGCCTGGTCGGTGGCGGCCACCCAGCTCGACATGGTCAGCGTGGACGCCGGGCACGGCCACATCCACCTGTACCTGCCCGCCGACCCCGCCAGCGGGGCGCTCCAGCCGGACGAGGCGGAGGAGGGCGAGGGGGCGACCGGGGACGGTCCGCCCGCCCACGACGACCACTGACGGGACGGACAAGACGGACAGGACGAACACGCGGGACCGACGCGGCGACGGCCGGAACGACCGCCCGGGCGGGGCCGCGCTCCGGAACCACCGGGGCGCGGCCCGCCGGAGACCAGTACCAGCACGACAACCAGCAGGGGAGCACATGACACGTATCGGAGTGTGGTTGGTCGGGGCGCGCGGGTCGGTCGCCACCACGGCCGTCCTGGGCGCCCTGGCCGTACGGGCGGGTGCCGCCGAGCGGACGGGGTGCGTGACCGAACGCCCCGAGTTCGCCGACGCCGACCTGCCCGGCCTCGGCGACCTGGTCTTCGGCGGACACGACGTCTCCGAGACCCCCCTGGTCAAGAGCGCGGTGCCGCTGGCCCGGGCCGGTGTGGTCCCGGCGCACCTGCCCGAGGCCTTCGCGGAGGAGCTCGACGCCGTGGACCGGCGGATTCGCGCGGGTGTGGCGCCCCGCGGCGAGGGGTTCGCCCGCTGCCACGTGGAGCGGCTGGAGCGGGACCTGCGCGCGTTCGCCGAGGACGAGTGCCTGGAGCGGGTCGTGGTGGTGGACCTGTCCAGTACGGAGCCGGTTCCGGAGCGCGTGCCCGAACTGGACGACCCGGACGTGCTGGAGGCGGCCCTGGACGCGGGGACCGCCCGGGTCCCGGCCAGTTCGGTGTACGCGTACGCCGCCCTGAGGGCGGGGTGTCCGTTCGTGGAGTTCACTCCGAACGCGGGCCCCCGACCGCCCGCGTTGGCCTCCCTGGCCGAACGGCTCGGGCTGCCGTGGGCGGGGTCGGACGGCAAGACCGGGGAGACCCTGGTCAAGAGCGCGCTGGCGCCCATGTTCGCGGCGCGGGCGCTGCGGGTGCGCTCGTGGTCGTCCACCAACCTGTTGGGCGGGGGCGACGGCGCGACCCTGGCCGACCCGGCCAGCAACGACAGCAAGACCGCCTCCAAGGCGCGGGGGCTGGAACGGATGCTGGGGCACCCCGTGGACGGCCCCCTGCACGTCGACTACGTTCCGGACCTGGGCGACACCAAGACCGCCTGGGACCACGTGTCCTTCGAGGGCTTCCTGGGGGCGCGGATGAGCCTCCAGTTCACCTGGTCGGGGTACGACTCGGCGCTGGCCGCGCCGCTGGTCCTGGACCTGGCCCGGCTGATCGCGCACGCGCACCGGACCGGGCGGGCGGGACCGGTGCCGGAGCTGGGGTTCTTCTTCAAGGACCCGGCCGGGAGCGACGTGCACGGGCTGTCGGCGCAGTGGGAGGAGCTGACCGCCTGGTGCGCGGCACCGGCGGAGGGGGCGGGGCGCGGATGAGCCGGTCTCGGAGGTTCCCGGAACCGCGCGCCCTGGCCCGTCTGGTGCGCCTGCCCGCCGCTCTGACCGTGCTCGGTGACAGCCTCGCCGGGGCGGCCGCCGCGGGCCGGCTGCGCGAGCCCCGTGTGTGGGCGCTCCCGGTGGCCTCGGCATGCCTGTACTGGGCCGGGATGGCTCTCAACGACTACGCCGACCGCGACCTGGACGCGGTCGAGCGCCCCGAACGCCCGCTCCCCTCCGGGGACGTCACCCCGGGCCAGGCCCTGGCCGTGGCCACGGGACTCACGGCGGCGGGAGTCACGGTCGCCGGGCTGGCCGGGGGAGGCCGGACCGCACGGGTGGCGACCGCGCTGGCGGGCACCGTGTGGGCCTACGACCTCGTGCTCAAGCCCACGCCGCTGGCTCCACTGGGTATGGCGGTCAACCGGGGGCTGGACGTGCTGTTGGGCGCCGGCGACCGGCCGGGCGCGGCCGTGCTGCCCGCCGCCGCGATGGCCGTGCACACCTACGGCGTGACGGCGCTGAGCCGTGGCGAGGTGCACGGCACCCGGCCGGGCGTGGCGGCCGGGTCGCTGGCGTGCACGCTGGCCGGAGCCGTCCTGGCCGCGTGTCCGGCGCGCACGGCCCCCGTCACCGCGCGGGGCAGGGTGGGCGAGCTCGCCGCGGGGGCGTTCGCGGGCGCGTTCGCCACCACGGTCGGGTGGGCCCAGGCCCGGGCGCTGGCCGACCCCGGGGCCGGTCCGGTCCGCGCGGCGACCGGCACGGGTATCCGGGGGATGATCCCACTCCAGTCGGCGCTGCTGTCCCGGTACGGGGCGGTGGGGACCGCGTGCGCGCTGTCCGCCGGGGCCCCGGCGACCGCGCGGGCGGCCAGGGCGGTGTCGGTCACGTGAGCGGGCAGCTGAGGCTGGGGTACGGCACCAACGGGTTCTGGGACCACCGGCTGGACGACGCGCTGGCGATCATCGCCGACCTCGGGTACGCGGGGGTCGGCCTCACCCTGGACCACCCGCACCTGGACCCGTTCTCCCTGGACGTGAACGCCCGGGTGGCGGCGGTCGGACGCAGGCTGGACGCGCTGGGGCTGGCGGTGGTGGTGGAGACCGGGGCCCGGTACCTGTTGGACCCGCGCCGCAAGCACGAGCCCACCCTGGTGTCGGACCGCGACCGCGACGTGCGGGTCGACCTGCTGCGCCGGGCGGTGCGGATCGCGCACACGCTGGGGGCGGAGGCGGTGTCGTTCTGGTCCGGCGTCCTGCCCGCCGGTGTCACCCGGGAGGAGGGCCGGGACCGGCTGCTCTCCGGGGTGGAGAAGGTGCTGGTGACGGCGGACGGGCTCGGGGTCGACCTCGCGTTCGAGCCCGAGCCGGGCATGTTCGCCGAGCGGCTGGAGGACGTCCTGGAGCTGCGGCGCGCGCTGGGCGGGCCCGAACGGCTCCGGGTGACGTTGGACGTGGGGCACGGGGTGTGCAACGAGCCCGACGGCCCCGAGGGGGCGGTGGCCCGTGCCGGGAACCTGATCGCCAACGTGCAGCTGGACGACATGCGCCCGCGCGTGCACGAACACCTGGAGTTCGGTGAGGGCGACCTCGACCTGGCCGGGGTGCTGGCCGCCCTGGACCGTGTGGGGTACACGGGGCTGGCCTCGGTGGAGCTGCCCCGGCACGGGCACGCGGCGCCGCTGGTGGCCGCGCGCTCCAAGCGTGCGCTCGACACGGCCTGGTCGCGGGTGCTGGAGGGGCGCGGGGGCGGGAGGGGGACGAGTGATGGTGAGTGAAGTGACGCACGTGAGCCGTGGGACACGACGACCGGAACGAGGAGGCGCCGCGTGGTAGCCGTCGACGACCTGCTGGCGGAACCCGCCCGTACCGAGCTGGCCCGGATGCGCGCCGAGGTCGTCGAGCGCCCCGGGCGCGTGGCCGTCCTCTTCCCGTCCGCCGCCCGCCGGGTCGCGCGCGGCCCCGGCCCTTCCGGGGACCCCACCGGAACCGAGGGCCCGACCCTGGACGACCTGGTCCGGGTGGAACTGCTCCGGACCCTCGCGACGGCGCTGCCCCCGGGCGGCCTGGCCCGGGAGGTCGACGCCCTCTACGACCACGGCGACGCCGACGAGCGCCGCGCCGTGCTGCGCGGACTCGACGCCCTCGACACCGGGGCGCCGGAGGTCGCCGCCACCGCGCGCCGCCTGCTCGCGGACGCCCTGCGCACCAACGACACCCGACTGGTCGCGGCCGCCTCGGCCAGCGGGGCACAGTCCCTGCTGGACGACCACTCCTGGCGCCAGACCGTTCTCAAGTGCCTGTTCGTCGGCGTCCCGCTGCGCCTGGTGGCGGGTATGCGCGAGCGGGCCGACGCCGAACTGGCCCGCATGTGCGCGGACTTCGCCCGTGAGCGCGAGCGCGCGGGACGGGCGGTGCCCGCCGACGTCCACCCGCTCCTGGGGCGTTTCCCCCGCGCACCCGACCAGGCCCGCCCGTCCGGCCCCGACCCCCGCTGACTGGAGGCGTCATGCGCATCTTCGACCCGCACGTCCACATGACCTCGCGGACCACCGCCGACTACCGGGCGATGTACGACGCCGGGGTCCGCGCCCTGGTGGAACCCGCCTTCTGGCTCGGGCAGCCCCGGACCAGCGCGGGCTCCTTCCGGGACTACTTCGACGGCCTGGTCGGTTGGGAGCGCTTCCGAGCCGCCCAGTTCGGCATCCGCCACCACTGCGCGATCGCGCTCAACCCCAAGGAGGCCAACGACCCCCGTCTGACCGGGGTGCTCGACCTCCTCCCCCGCTACCTGGCCAAGGACGGCGTGGTGGCCGTGGGCGAGGTGGGGTTCGACTCGCGCACCTCCGAGGAGGAGAAGGCGTTCCGGCACCAGCTGGAGCTGGCTCGGGAGTTCGGGCTGCCGGTGCTGGTGCACACGCCGCACCGGGACAAGGTCGAGGGGACCCGGCACACCCTGCGGCTGGTCGAGGAGTCGGGGATCGCCCCCGAGACGGTCCTGGTCGACCACCTGAACGAGACCACCGTGGAGATGGTCCGCGACTCCGGGTGCGTGCTGGGCTTCTCCGTCTACCCCGACACCAAGATGTCGCCGGAACGGATGGTGCGCGTGCTGTCCGAGTGGGGCCTGGACCGCACCGTGGTGAACTCGGCGGCGGACTGGGGGCACAGCGACCCGCTGACCACCGCGTACACGGGGCGGCGGATGCTGGAGGCGGGGTTCACCGAGGACGACGTGGACCGCGTGCTGTGGCGCAACCCGGTCGAGTTCTTCGGGAGGAGCGGCCGCCTGTTGCTGGAGGCCGGCGCGGGCCCGGAGGCCGGGGGCACGTTCTCGGGCAACTCGATCCTGCGCGGCGAGCGCCCGGACACCGAGCCGCCCCCGGACCCGCGCTCCGTCGCACCAGGGGGCGCCGCGTGAGGTTCCGGCACCCCGACGGCACCGTCGTCCACCTCGCCTACTGCACCAACGTCCACCCCGCCGAGGACCTGGACGGCGTCCTGCGCCAGATCCGGGTGTTCGGCGGCGGGGTCCGGGCCGCGCTCGGCGCCGAACGGCTCGGCCTGGGCCTGTGGCTGCCCGCGCCGCTCGCCAGCGAGCTGGCCGCCTCCCCCGCGCTCACCGAGAGGCTGCGCGCCGGACTGGCCTCCGCCGGGCTGGAGACGGTCACCCTCAACGCCTTCCCCTACACCGGGTTCCACGCACCCGTCGTCAAGCACGCGGTGTACTCCCCGGACTGGACCGAGCGCGCCCGCCTGGAGTACACGGTGGACTGCGCGCGGGTGCTGGCCCGGCTGATGCCCGACGACGCGGCGCGCGGCAGCGTCTCCACCCTGCCGCTGGCCTGGCGGGACCCCTGGGACGCCGCGAGGCTGGACACAGCGCGAGGCCACCTCGCGGAACTCTCCGCCGCACTGGAGAGGCTCGCCGGAGCCGGGCGCCCGGTACGGGTCGGACTGGAGCCCGAACCCGGCTGCGCGGTGGAGACCAGCGAGGACGCCGTCCGCCTGCTCGCCGACCCGCCCCCGCACGTGGGCGTGTGCCTGGACACCTGTCACCTGGCCGTGGGGTTCGAGGAACCGGGCCCCGCCCTGGACCGCCTGGCCGAGGCCGGGCTACCGGTGGTCAAGACCCAGGCGTCGGCGGCCGTGGAGGCGCCCGACCCGGACGACCCCGCGACCCGGTCCGCCCTCGCCGCCTTCGCGGAGGACCGGTTCCTGCACCAGACCCGAGAGCTGGTCGACGGCCGCCCCCTGGCCAGGGACGACCTGCACGAGGCCCTGGGCGGCCCCCGCCCGCTGGAGGGCCGGGGCCCCTGGCGCACCCACTTCCACGCGCCCCTGCACTCCCCCGCCGCCGCTCCCCTGCGCGGCACCACCGACCACCTCGACCGCACCCTCTCCCTCCTGCTGGGACCCGGCGGCGCCCGTACCGACCACGTGGAGGTGGAGACCTACACCTGGACGGTGCTGCCCGAGGAGCGACGACCGGTCGGGGAGGCGGGGCTCGTGGCCGGGATCGCCGCCGAACTGGCCTGGGCGCGCGACCGGCTCACCGCGCTCGGGCTCGTTCCGCTCTGAGCCGCGGGCCTCCGGCTCCCGGCCCCCGGCCCCCGGTCCCTGGCCTCCGGCTCCCGGCCCCCGGCCCCCGCACCGTACCCGCCCACCACGCGCCCGCCACGGAAGGGAACCACGCCCCATGACCAGCCGCCTCCTCGTCGTCGACGCGGTCGGGCTCACCCCCCGCCTGCTCGAACACGCGCCACGCCTGCGCGCCCTGGCCGAGCGCGGCTGGAGCGCTCCCCTGGACACGGTGCTGCCCGCCGTCACGTGCACCGTGCAGTCCACGTTCCTCACCGGGACCGCCCCGGCCGAGCACGGGGCCGTCGCCAACGGCTGGTACTTCCGGGACCTGGGCGAGGTACACCTGTGGCGGCAGCACAACCGGCTGGTGGGGGGAGAGAAGGTGTGGGAGACCGCCCGACGCCACCGCCCGGACTTTCGCACCGCCAACGTCTGCTGGTGGTACGCCATGGGCGCCACCACCGACTGGACCGTCACACCCCGGCCGGTGTACCACGCGGACGGCCGCAAGTCACCGGACTGCTACGCGCGGCCGGTCGAGCTGCACGACGAGCTCACCTCCGAGCTGGGGCCCTTCCCGCTCTTCCACTACTGGGGGCCGACCGCGTCCCTCCGTTCCACCGAGTGGATCGTGGCCGCCACCCGCAGGCTCCTGCCCCGGGCCGACCTCACCCTCTGTTACGTCCCCCACCTGGACTACGACCTCCAGCGCTTCGGACCCGACTCCGCGCAGGCCCGGCGGGCGGTGGGAGACCTGGACACCGCCCTCGCTCCGCTGCTGGACGACGCCGAGGCGGCCGGGGCGGCGGTCCTGGTGCTCAGTGAGTACGGCATCACCCCCGCCGACCGGCCCGTCCACGTCAACCGGCTGCTGCGCCGTGAAGGACTCCTGGAGGTGTACACGCAGGAGGGCATGGAGTACCTGGACCCGTGGGCTTCCCGGGCCTTCGCGGTCGCCGACCACCAGTGCGCGCACGTGTACGTCCGCGACCCCGCCGACCTGCCGAGGGTCACCGAGCTCCTGCGCGGGCTGGACGGGGTCGACCTGGTCCTGGACCGCGAGGCCCAGGCGGGGTACGGGCTGGACCACGAGCGCTCGGGGGAGCTGGTGCTGTTCGCCCGCCCGGGCGCCTGGTTCACCTACTACTACTGGCTGGACGACCGGTCCGCGCCCGACTTCGCGCGCGGGGTGGACATCCACCGCAAGCCCGGGTACGACCCGGCCGAGCTCTTCCTGAACCCCGCCGACCCGCTGGTGAAGGCGAGGGCGGCGGCCAACCTCGTCCGCAAGCGGGTGGGCCTGCGCTACGCCATGAACGTCGTCCCCCTGGACCCGGGCTGTGTGCGGGGCACCCACGGGCGACCCCACGACGACCCCCAGGACGGGCCCCTCGTGCTGTGCAGCGAGCCGGGGCTCGCCCGCGACCGCGTCGCCGCCGCCGAGGTGCGCGACCTCATGCTCGGCCTCGTCGGTGTGCCGGCACCGGCGGGGCCGACCCCGCCCTGAACCGACCGGCGCCCCCGGGGCCGGACCCGACCGGCCCCGCCCATCCACCGCCACTCTGGAGGCAGCCCGATGACCCGACCGGTCACCCTCTTCACCGGCCAGTGGGCCGACCTGCCCTTCGACGAGGTGTGCGCGCTCGCCGCCTCCTGGGGCTACGACGGCCTGGAGATCGCCTGCTGGGGCGACCACCTGGACGTCACCCGCGCCGCCGTGGACGACGCCTACGTCCGCGGGCGCCTGGAGATCCTGGAACGGCACGGCCTGGGGGTGTGGGCGATCTCGAACCACCTCCTGGGCCAGGCCGTGTGCGACGACCCCGTCGACCACCGCCACCGCGACATCCTGCCCTCCCGGGTCTGGGGCGACGGTGAACCCGAGGGCGTGCGCCGGCGCGCCGCCGAGGAGATGAAGCTGACCGCCCGCGCCGCCGCGAACCTCGGGGTGTCGACGGTGGTGGGCTTCACGGGGTCGGCGATCTGGAAGTACGTGGCGATGTTCCCGCCGGTGGGCGCGGACGTGATCGAGGCGGGCTACCGGGACTTCGCCGACCGGTGGAACCCGATCCTGGACGTGTTCGACGAGGTGGGCGTGCGGTTCGCGCACGAGGTGCACCCGTCGGAGATCGCCTACGACCACTGGTCGACCGAGGCGGCGCTGGAGGCGGTGGGGCACCGTGAGGCGTTCGGGCTGAACTGGGACCCCAGCCACATGGTGTGGCAGGACATCGACCCGGTGGGGTTCCTGTGGGACTTCCGCGACCGGATCTACCACGTGGACTGCAAGGACGCCCGCAAGCGTGTGGGCAACGGCCGCAACGGACGGCTCGGATCGCATCTGCCCTGGGGCGACCCGCGCCGGGGGTGGGACTTCGTGTCCACGGGCCGGGGTGACGTGCCGTGGGAGGCGTGCTTTCGGGTGCTGAACTCGATCGGCTACCAGGGACCGCTCTCCGTGGAGTGGGAGGACGCGGGCATGGACCGGCTGGCCGGGGCGGCGGAGGCGGTGCGGTTCGTGCGGGCCAACGCCTTCGACCCGCCTACGGCGTCCTTCGACGCGGCGTTCGGGTCGGGCTGACCGGGTCGTCGGCGACCCGAGGCAGGCCGCGCCGTCCGGTGCCACGGGGTCGCCGTGGCACCGGACTCACATCATCGGGGCGATGACCACCCGGTAGCGTCCGCCGTCCGAGGTGGCCACGTCGTGCCGGAAGTCGTTGACCCGGTTGACCGAGCGCTGGACGGCGTCGCTGCCGAAGGCGCTGGTGTCGACCGTGGGCAGGTGCTTCCGGAGGGCGAGGACCGCCTCGTCCACGGACAGGGCGGTGCACCGGTGTTCGGGGGTGATGCGTTGTCCGCCGTCGCTGAGCCGACTGATCGCGATCCGGAACATACCGGGTCTCCCTGGTCCGCTGGGGGATGGTCACCGGCATTCTCCCGCATAGGCGACGGGCTGGCCAGTGGCGGAACGGTGGCGGGGCACGGTCAGGGACGGGGGCGGGGCCGGCGGGGAGCGTGGTGGAGGGTGGCTGCGGAAGGGGCGGGAGGGATGGAAGCGGACGTCAGAGCCAGGAGACCCGGGAGTCCTCCAGCCCGTAGCGGGCGGCGACGATCTCCACCTCGCCGTTGGTGACGAACTCGCCGATCTCCGGGTCCTCGGCGAGCATCCGGGCGATGTGCTCGGCGTTGGCGCGGACGCAGTCGTCGAGGAAGTCCTCACCGTCGTCGGGGGTGGACTCCACCACCTCCAGGATCTCGGCGACCAGGCCGCCGACGTGCCCGGGCGGGAGCTGGCCGGTGCGGTGGGCCTGCACGGCGGCGTCGACGGCGCCGCAGCTCTGGTGGCCCATGACGACGATCAGCGGTGTGCGCAGGTGTTCGACGGCGTAGGTGAGACTCCCGAGCACCGAGCCGTCCAGGACCTGACCGGCGGAGCGGATGGTGAAGAGGTCGCCCAGCCCCTGGTCGAAGACGAGCTCCGGGGGGACCCGGGAGTCCGCGCAGCCGAGGACGGTCGCGAAGGGGGCCTGGCCGTCGACGAGCTGGGCCCGGCGGGACCGGCTCTCGTTCGGGTGCGTGGACGCGTAACGCGCCCAGCGCTGGTTGCCCCGCTTGAGCAGGCGCAGGGCCTCCTTGGCGTCGCGGGCGACGGGGGGCGCGGAGGGGGTGTCGGCCCAGGCCACGGAGGCGGGGATGGTGGTGGCGACGGCGGCGCCGACGCCGCCGATCAGCGATGCCTTGAAGGCACCGCGACGGGTGATGGCCATGTGCTCTTTTTCCGTTTCACGAACAAAACGACATTTGCCAGCAAAGCGGGTAAAAGCTACTCCTGGTGCTCGAGCGATCACAAGGGGATTGACGCATCCCTAACACCGCGTGGCCGCATCCAGCCACGCGGGAATACGGGCGCCTCCCCTCGCCCTGACGACGCCGCGAGGGGCCGCCGGACGACCGCGCGCACCGGCACCGTGGGAAGCCGAGGTCGTCGCGGGTGCGCACCCTTCCCGGACCGCGTCCCCGGGTCTAGGGTGGGATACCTACCGACCGTTCGTTCAGTGAGCCGGTGCTCAGGAGGACGACGCGGCCGGACCACCGACCCCGCGCACGTCCGACCCCGTCACGAGGTAGATTCGACAACCGTGTCCCGATCTTCCGCACCCGAACCAGCCGCCCCGAAACAGACCGGCAGGCGCCGCTCCGGCCGCCCCGGGCACGACGCCGACTCCGTGCTCCGCGTGGCCGCGCGCGTGTTCAACGAACGCGGGTACGACGGGACCAGCATGGAGGACCTGGCCCGCGCCCTGGGGGTGACCAAGTCCGCGATCTACCACCACGTCACCGGCAAGACCGAGCTGCTGCGCCAGTCCCTCGACCTCGCCATGGACGCGCTGTTCGAGGTCACCCGCGAGGAGGGCGCCACCACCGGCCCGGCCATCGCGCGGCTCGAACACGTGATGCGCGGCAGCGTGCGGGTGCTCGTCGAGGAACTCCCCCACGTCACCCTGCTGTTGCGGGTGCGCGGCAACACCGAGGTGGAGAAGCACGCCCTCGAACGGCGCCGCCGGTTCGACCACCTCATCGCCGACCTGGTGCGCGACGGTGTCGTGGACGGCGACATCCGCAGCGACGTCGACCCGGCCGTCGCCTCCCGACTGCTCTTCGGCATGGTCAACTCCGTCGTGGAGTGGTACAAGCCGGACCGGGGCATGTCGTGCGAGGAGATCGCCGACTCCCTGTGCCACATCGCCTTCGCAGGGTTGCGGTCGCACCGGGACTGAGCCCTTCGGCGCGCCCCACCACCCCCTTTGGCCACATCAGGCCAACGGATCGTCGACGTACCCCCTGGTCAACGGGGCGGCGCGTCCCTACTCTCCATGAACGGGGCCACATCTGTGACCCACGTCATGGAATGCAGAGAGCTGGGACCGTGACCGAACTCCTCCCCCAAGGTTGGCCGACCCCCACCATCGCCTTCGCCATCTCGGTGATCGGCGCCTTCCTCGGGTTCTCCTTCGCCGCCAGGGCACGCCGCACGACCGGCTTCTTCCGATGGCAGTGGCACGCCCTGGCCGCCCTGGCCCTGGGCGGCATGGCCGTGTGGGCCATGCACTTCGTCGCGATGCTGGGCTACTCCGTGCCCGGCACCCCGCTGCGCTACGACGTCCCGCTGACCGTCCTCAGCGGAGCGGTCCCCGTCCTGGTCACCGGGGTCGCGCTGCTTCCACTCCAGCGCGGGGCCACCGCCGTGCGCGTCCTGGGCGGCGGCCTGCTCGTCGGCCTCGGCATCGTCGCCATGCACCACGTCGGCGTGGCCGCGATGAACCTGCACGGCACCCTGCACCACGACCCGTACCTCATGGCCGTGTCGACGGTGATCGCCGTGGTCGCCGGGACCGCGGCCCTGTGGTGCGCCCGCCGGACGCGAGGACTGCCCGGGACCGTCCTCGCCTCGGTAGTGCTGGCGGCCGCCGTCACCGCCACCCACTACACGAGCATGGCCGGGATGCGGATCGTCCCGCCCGACTTCACCCCTGTGGGCGCCCCCGACGGCGCCAAGGCGTGGGACCTCCTGCTGCCGGTGATCACCGGCCTGTTCGTCCTGCTGCTGATCTGTAGCCTCTTCCTCCTGCTGGGGGACGACGAGGAGAACGAGCGCCGGGACTACTCCCGCGCCGCCGAACGCGCACCGGACCGGGCCGAACCCGGCACCGGGGAGGCCTACACCCCGCGCCACGGAGTACCGGTGGCACCCCGCCCCACCGACGACGTGTGGACCCGGCGCGGCTGAACGGCCCCGGGAAAATCGCTGGCACGGCGTCGGCCCCCTGCCCTAGGGTCGGTGCGTGCCACGCGGTCCGCGTCGGCCGCTGACGAGAGGAGCACGCCCATGGCCCGCCTCATGCCTGGCCTCAGCATCCGCACCGCATTCGTCAGCGAGCCCTAGACCGCGCCCCGCGGCGGCTCGCGCTCCACGGAGAGAGCAACGTGAGTCACCACAGCACCAGCACCAGCACCAGCACCGAGGGCCGTACCACCCACCCGCTCGACACACTGGGTTGGAACTCCCGGGTGGCCGCCGCCTTCGACGCCGCCACCGGCGGATCACCGCACGCCCTGCTCCCGGCCCGGGTCAGCGAGGCCCGCCGGGGAGCCGTCGGCGTCCGGCTGCCCCAGCACGCGACCGCCGCGCTCGCACCCGAGGTGCGCAGGGCGGCGGAGACCGACCCCGCCACCGCCCCGACCACCGGCGACTGGGTGGCCGTCCGCCGTTCGGGCGACACCTGGCTGGTCGAGGCCGTGCTGGAACGCTCCGGCACCCTCGTCCGCCAGGGCGTGGCCAAGGACTCCCACGACCAGGTCCTGGCCGCCAACGTCGACGCCGTCCTGATCTGCGAGGCCGCCGACCAGGGTCCCAACGTGGGCCGACTGGAGCGGTTCCTCAGCCTCGCCTGGACCAGCGGCGCCGCACCGGTCGTGGCGGTCACCAAGTCCGAACTCGCCGGCGACCGCCTCCCCGAGGTGGTCGAACTGGTCACGTCGGTCACGACCGGGGCCGAGGTGCACGCCGTCAGCGCGCACACCGGTGAGGGGCTGGAGGAGCTGTCCGCCCTCCTGCGCCCCGGGGCCACCTGGGTCCTGCTCGGCACCTCCGGCGCCGGAAAGTCCAGCCTGCTCAACGCCCTGGCCGGACGCACGGTCATGGAGACGGGGGCGATCCGCGACGATCGGCGCGGCCGCCACACCACCACCCACCGCCAGCTGATCCCCATGCCCGGGGGCGCGCTGTTCCTCGACATCCCCGGGGTACGCCGCATCGACGTGCCCGGGGACGAGACCGGAGTGGACCGCACCTTCGCGGACGTCAACGCTCTGGCCGACGCGTGCAGGTTCGGGGACTGTTCCCACGACACCGAGCCCGGCTGCGCCGTCCGCGCCGCCGTGGACGAGGGGGAGCTGGACTCCCGGCGCCTCGAACGCTGGTTCAAGCTGCGCCGCGAGGCGGAGTGGAACCGGTCCCGCGGCGACGCGCGTATGCGCGCCGCCCGGCGCCAAGAGTCGAAGCGCAACACCCGGGAGGGCCGGGAGGCGGGCCGCCTCAAGCGCGGATACTAGGCTTTGGCGGGCCGGGGCCGTTCGGTCCCGGCCCGCTGTTCGCCGCCCGTCACCGCCCGGTACGAACCGGTCGGCGGCGCGTCCGGGGCCCTGTCAGAACCGGAAGGCCCGCCGGGCGTTGTCGGCGACGATCCCGGCCAGCTCGTCCTCGCCCATGCCCTTGGTCTCGGCGAGCACCCGCAGGGTCAGCGGGATCAGGTAGGGGGCGTTGGGCCGCCCCCGGTAGGGCTTGGGAGTGAGGAAGGGGGCGTCGGTCTCCACCAGCACCAGCTCCGGCGGGGCGACCGCCGCCGCCTCGCGCAGGTGCTCGGCACTGGCGAAGGTGACGTTGCCCGCGAAGCTCATGTAGTAGCCCCGCTCCGCGCACACCCGCGCCATCTCGGCGTCCCCGGAGAAGCAGTGGAAGACCACCCGTTCGGGTGCGCCCTCCTCTTCCAGGACGCGCAGGACGTCCTCGTGCGCCTCACGGTCGTGGATCATGAGCGCCTTGCCGTGCCCCTTGGCGATGGCGATGTGGCGGCGAAACGACAGCTCCTGTGCCCGGGCGCCCTCGGGGCCGGTCCGGAAGGTGTCCATCCCGGTCTCCCCGACCGCGACCACCTCCGGCAGCGCCGCCAACGCGTCGATCTCGGCGAGCTCGGCCTCCAGCGCCTCGACGCCCCCGGCCGGTCGCGCCTTGCCCGCCCAGTCGGTGTCGTCCGGCTCCACTCCCTCGGCGCCGTCACCGTGCACGACGCGGGGGGCCTCGTTCGGGTGCAGGGCCACCGCCGCCCACACCCTGCCGGGGTGCTTCGCGGCGACCTCGGCCGCCCAGCGGGAGGAGGGCAGGTCGACGCCGACCTGCACGAGCGGGGTCACGCCCACGGCCTGCGCCGCCGCGATGATCTCCTCGACGCCGGGGGTCTGCATGTCCATGTGGGTGTGGCTGTCGGCCACCGCGACCCGCAACGGCTCGGGTGCGGGTGGCGGCGTCTGCGCGTTGCGCTCCCTGACCGCGCTGCCCTTGCGTCTGCCCATGCCCATGCCCCCATCACGTGTCCTGCGTGCGCCGTGGTGATTCTAGGCGGCCCCGGACCTCGGATCGGCCGGTGGCGCCGGACGACGTGAGAGCGGTCGGGCGCCGGTCCGTGTGGACCGGCGCCCGACCCGAGTCGGTTCGCGGCTACTCGGTGCCGTCGGCCAGACGCGCCAGCTCCTCGTCCACCACGGACGGGTCGAGCTTGGTGAACAACGGGGTGGGGCGGCTCAGCGGGGTGCCCGGCACGATCGGCACGGACTCCCAGCGGGCGGCGTTGTCGGCGTAGTCACCGGTGATGACCGGGTAGTCCACCTTCTCCTCGGAACCGCCGATGGTGTCGTGGCCGGTCTCGATGCGCGGCATGCCCGTCCAGGTGCCGGTACCGCCGAGCATCGCGTACACCTTGTTGGCCGACTCCGGCAGGAACGGCGTGAGCAGGGTGTTGGCGTCGCTGACCAGCTGGAGGGCGACGTGCAGGACCGTCGCCATGCGCTCCGGGTCGGTCTTCTTCAGGGCCCACGGAGCCTGGTCGGAGATGTACTTGTTGGCCTCGGCGACCGTGCGCATGGCCTCCTGGAGCGCCGCCTTGAACTGCGACCTCTCCAAGCGGGCGCCGACCGTCGCGAACGCCTCCCGGGACGCCTCCAGGACCTTGCGGTCCTCGTCGAGGAGCTCACCGGCGGCCGGGATCTCCCCCAGGTTCTTGGCGGCCATGGACACGGACCGGTTGACCAGGTTGCCCCAGGCCGCCACCAGCTCGTCGTTGTTGCGGCGGACGAACTCGGCCCAGGTGAAGTCGGTGTCCTGGTTCTCCGGGCCCGCGGCCATGATGTAGTACCGCAGCGCGTCGGCGGAGTAGCGCTCCAGGAAGTCGCGCACGTAGATCACCACACGGCGCGAGGACGAGAACTTCTGCCCCTCCATCGTGAGGAACTCGCTGGAGACCACCTCGGTGGGCACGTTGAGCGCGCCGAGCGGACCCACGTCCCCGGCCCGGTCGCCCCTGCCGCTCACCCCGAGCAGGATGGACGGCCAGATGACCGAGTGGAAGACGATGTTGTCCTTGCCCATGAAGTAGAAGGACTCGTTGTCCTCCCCCTGCCACCAGCGGCGCCAGGCCTCCGGCTCACCGATGCGCCGGGCCCACTCGATGGAGGCCGACAGGTAGCCGATCACCGCGTCGAACCACACGTAGATACGCTTGGCGGCGTTCTCGCTCCACCCGTCCAGCGGGATCGGCACACCCCAGGTGAGGTCGCGGGTGACCGCGCGCGGCTGGAGGTCCTCCACCAGGTTGAGGGAGAACTTGAGGACGTTGGGGCGCCAGTCGCCCTCCTTGCCCTTGAGCCACTCGGTGAGGACGTCCGCGAAGGCGGGCAGGTCGAGCATGAAGTGCTCGGTGTCGACGAACTCCGGCGTCTCGCCGTTGATCCGCGAACGGGGCGCGACGAGGTCGATCGGGTCGAGCTGGTTCCCGCAGTTGTCGCACTGGTCGCCGCGCGCGCCGTCGAAGCCGCAGATCGGGCAGGTGCCCTCGATGTAGCGGTCGGGCAGCGTGCGGCCGGTGGACGGGGAGATCGCGCCCTTGGTGGTGCGGGTGAAGACGTAGCCGTTGTCGTAGAGCGTGGTGAACAGCTGCTGGACGACGGAGTAGTGGTTGCCGGTGGTGGTGCGGGTGAACAGGTCGTAGGAGAGGCCGAGCGCGACCAGGTCCTCGGCGATGATCCGGTTGTAGCGGTCGGCCAGCTCCCGGGCGCTCACGCCCTCCTGGTCGGCCAGCACCTGGATCGGGGTGCCGTGCTCGTCGGTGCCGCTGACCATCAGCACGTGGTTCCCCGACATTCGCTGGAAGCGCGAGAAGACGTCGGAGGGGACTCCGAAGCCGGAGACGTGGCCGATGTGGCGCGGGCCGTTGGTGTAGGGCCAGGCGACCGCGGTCAGGATGTGGCGATTCGACGACATGACACAAGACTAAAGGTGGCCCGGGGTGCCCGCGCCCCGGCGGAGCCCCGTGTGCGCCCGGCGCCGGGCCCGTTCCCGGTCGTCCACAGGGTGCGACCGCGTGATTCCCCCGGGAGGGTGCCTACCCGTATGCTCTGCTGGATGGAGCCGTGTGCCCCCGGGCGCCGGCCAAGCCAGCACGACCCTCCAACTGGTACAGAGGCGGTGGTCACCACGGTTACGCGTGCCCTACCCCGTCCTGTCCTGCGGACCGGGTCGCTGATCACCAGCGTGGTCCTGCTGGTCATCCTGTCCTTCCCCGTGGCCTCCGGGCTCTCCGGGGAGAGGGACACCGTCGCCCTGCCCTCGCACGGAGGGCACAGCGCCCCCGCGGACGACACCGCGGACGGCGGCTCCGACGGCGACCCCTCGGGGGCGTCGGAGGAGGCCCACCCGTACCGGGGGACCCAGACGGTCTCGCTCGGGCCGCCCGTCTCCGTCTGCGACCAGCGGTCGGTGCTGCGGGACCTGCCCGACGCCGTCCCCACGTGCGCCCTGCGCCTGGCGGTGTGGGACCAACCCTGGTGGCCGCTGCCCCTCCCGCACCACGACCCCGTTCCGGAGCAGGTCGACGCGGAGGAGCTGCCGCCCACCCGGGCACCGCCTCTCACCGCGCACACCCTCGTCTGACCACCCCCGGTCGGCCGCCTCCCGGAGCCCTCGACGGCGCCGGGACCGGCCCCACGCGACCCCCTGCCCGGAACGTCCGGGCACGCGACCGGTACCCACCATCCGCAGTGAGAGGTTCACCCCTTGTCCAGTCAAACGGGAGCGGGGGCGCGCTGGACGCGCGCGCTCATCTCCCTCCTCGTC
This sequence comes from Nocardiopsis sp. NPDC006938, assembly GCF_042869555.1. Classification (NCBI taxonomy): domain Bacteria; kingdom Bacillati; phylum Actinomycetota; class Actinomycetes; order Streptosporangiales; family Nocardiopsidaceae; genus Nocardiopsis; species Nocardiopsis sp. NPDC006938. Next base: position 101,012 of record NZ_JBIAGA010000019.1, read on the forward strand.
ATCCTCGTCGCGTTCGGCGCGGCGTGGTTCATCCCACCGCGTCTGGGGCTCGACCTCAGCGGCGGTACGCAGATCGTCCTGGAGACGCAGGACGGCACCGACGGCACCAAGGCCAACTCGGAGAACACCGACAAGGTCGTCGAGGTGCTGCGCCAGCGCATCGACCGCCTCGGCGTGGCCGAGGCGACCATGTCCCGCTCCGGTGAGAACCGCATCATCGTCGAACTCCCGGGCGTGCAGGACCCGGCGGAGGCCGCGCAGATCGTCGGCCAGACCGCCCAGTTGTCCTTCCACGAGGTCCTGGGCGTCGGCGAGCAGGGCGGCCAGGGCGTCCAGGCCCCCGGCGGCGACTTCGCCAACCCGCCGGCGGACGAGGCCCGCGCCCCCTCCGACAACCAGGACGGCGCCCCCGAGGACGGCGGCGAGCTGCCCGAGGGCATGGGCGACCTCGGCGACATGGAGGGCCTCGAGGACCTGCTCGGCGGCCAGGGCGGCATGCCCCAGGCTCCGGCGGGCCCCTCCGCGGAGAACCCCGAGGACGTCGCCCTGACCCTGCCCGACGAGCAGGGCACCGTGCTCCAGCTGGGTGAGACCTTCATCCAGGGCGACCGCGTCTCCACGGCCGACGCCGCCCTGGACAGCGCCAACCGCGCCCAGTGGGTCGTCAACGTCGGCTTCCGGGGCGAGGGCCGCGACCAGTGGCGCGAGCTGACCGGCAAGGCCGCCTGCTACAACGACGGCGACCCCCGCCGCCGCGTGGCGATCGTGCTGGACAACCAGATCATCTCCGCCCCGCAGGTCGCGCTGGAGATCGGCTGTGAGGCCGGGATGTCCGGCGGCCAGACCACCATCAGCGGCCAGGACTTCACCAGCGAGAGCGCCAACGAGCTGGCCGTGCTGATCGAGGGCGGTTCGCTGCCGCTGCCGGTCACCGAGGTCCAGCGCCAGACCGTCGGCCCGACCCTCGGTGCCGCCGCCATCGAGGCCAGCGCCATCGCCGCGCTCCTCGGTATCGCCTTCACCGCCCTGTACATCACGGTGGTCTACCGCCTGGTGGGTTTCCTCGCCTCGCTCGCGCTGGCGTTCTACACGCTCATCGCGTACGGAGCGCTGGTCGCCTTGGGGGCCACACTGACCCTCCCGGGTCTGGCCGGTTTCGTGCTGGCGATCGGTATGGCCATCGACGCGAACGTGCTGATCTTCGAACGCGCGCGTGAGGAGTACCAGCGCCAGCAGAAGACGTACGAGGCCAACAAGTCGGCCGGTCTGAAGGACGCCACCGACGCCGATTCCGGCACGTCCGAGACCGGCGCCCTGGCCCGCCGTCGGCGCCGCGCCATCGCGCCCAACCTGGAGAAGTCGTTCGTCCAGGGCACGCAGAAGGCCTGGAGCGCCGTCCTCGACACGAACGTCACCACGTTCCTCGCCGCGGGTCTGCTGTTCTTCTTCGCCTCCGGCACCGTCCAGGGCTTCGGCGTCACGCTGAGCATCGGCACCATCGCCTCCATGATCTCCGCGCTGATCATCGCGCGGGTGTTCGTCGAGTGGGCCGTGCGCCGCGCGGTCGTCAAGAAGCACCCGGCGATCACCGGACTCGACCGCATCGGCCCGGTCCGTACCTGGCTGGTCGAGAAGAACCCGCAGCTCATGGACTTCCGCCGTGCGGGCCTGATCGTCGCCGCGCTGATCGTGGTCGCCGCGGTCGCCGCACCGCTGGTCCGCCAGCCCAACTACGGTGTCGAGTTCACCGGCGGCCGGGTCATGGAGTACGAGATCACCGGCGACACGTCGCTCTCCGTGGACGAGGCGCGGTCGGTCATCTCCGGCCTGAACTTCGCGGGTTCGGACACGGCCGTGGTGCAGGAGGCGGGCGACGGCGACATCTCCGTGCGCACCGCCGACATCTCCGACACCGAGGCCGCCACCATCGCCGACGCCCTCTCCGAGGAGACCGGCGGAGTCGAGCTGGTCAGCGACGAGCTGATCGGCCCGAGCATGGGAGACGAGCTGCGCAACCGGGCCATGATCGCCCTGGGCGCGGCGCTGGCCCTCCAGATGATCTACCTGGCCTGGCGTTTCCGCTGGTCGTTCGGTCTGGCCACCATGTTGTCGCTGGCCTTCAACATGCTGCTGGTCATCGGGCTGTTCATCTGGCTGGGCAAGTCGATCGACGGTGTCTTCCTCGCCGCGATCCTGAGCGTCATCGGCTTCACGGTCAACGACACGGTGGTGGTGTTCGACCGTGTCCGAGACGAATGGGCGAGGGACGAGAAGTCCTCGTTCAAGGAGATCGCGAACCGGGCGGTGCTCAACACCCTGCCGCGTACGGTCAACACCACCGTCGGCGCGTGGATCATCCTGGGCTTCCTGACCTTCCTCGGCGGGTCCTCGCTCCAGGACTTCTCCATCGCGATGCTGGTCGGTCTGACCACCGGTGTGGTCTCCACCGTGTTCGTCGCCGTGCCGATCGCCATCTGGCTCCAGAAGTGGGACAACACGCCCGCTCCGCACGTGCTCAAGGAGCGCAAGGCCAAGCAGAAGGTAGCCGCCAAGGCCGCCCGCGACGCCGACGACGGCGCCGTGGTGTAGCGGTCGCCGGACCGGTACACACGGGAGGGGCCCCGGCCCGCGCACACCGCGCGGGTCGGGGCCCCTCCCCGTTGCCCGGGACCCTTCGCTCCTGGGGGGTCTCCCCCGCCGGGGCCGGGCCGCCCAGCCCCGAACGCACGGACCGGCACCGCCCCGGAGCACGCCGCCCGGGCGCTCCGGTCAGCCGCCCTGGACCGGGGCGGGCGCGCCCTCGGAGGCCTGCACCAGCACGAACCCCTGCCCCTCCAGGGAGAGTTGGAAGGCCTCACCGCTGCCGCGTCCGATGATGGCCCCCGCCTTGGCCGTGCGCCGGATTCCGGTCCGGAGCGTGCTCGACCAGGCCACGGCGGCGTCGGTGTCGACGAAAGTCGGCTGGTCGATGTCGAGCAGCACCGGGGTCCCGTGGCAGGCCACCGCCACCCGGCCGTGGCCGGTGAACACGGTGTTGAACAGGCCTCCGGCCATCATCCCGGCGCCCTGCACCCGGCGGATGTCCCACTCCAGCCCGGGTTCGAAGGCCAGCACGTTCTCGCCGCTGACCGTGATGGAGTCGCCCTCCAGGTCGATCAGGTGCACGTCCCAGGCGTCCCTGGCCAGGAACACGTCGCCCTGCCCGGACACCCGCATCAGGGGCAGGCCCTCTCCGGTGAACGCCTTCTTGAAGAACTTCCCGACGCTCCCGGCGCCCTGGTAGGAGAAGTCGATGTCGCCCTGGTAGGCCACCATGGAGCCCTGCCTGGCGAGGAACTCGCCGTTGAGGCCCACCCTGAGCATCTTGTGGTTCTGGAGGTGCATCCCCGGACGCTGGGTCTCCTGGGCCTGCTGGAAGAGGTCGCTGCGCATGGTCGGATTCTCGTTCCTGTCGCCGGTTACTTCCAGGTTCGACGCTCCCCGGTCGAAAGGGTTCCGGGGCGAGACGCGGCTCACTCCGCCTCGACGACCCCGTGGACCAGGTCGTACACGCGCCGCTTGGGCACACCGGTCTCCTTGGCGACCCGGGTGATGGCCTCCTTGCGGCGTACGCCCTCGTCCTCCAGGGCGGCGACGGCCTCCACGAGTTCGGTGTCGCTGGTGCGCTCCGCCCTCGGGCGGGCGCCCTCCACCACGACCGAGATCTCCCCGCGCACGCCCTCGGCGGCCCAGTCGGCCAGGTCCCCCAGGCCGCCCCGGCGCACCTCCTCGTAGGTCTTGGTGAGTTCGCGGCACACGGCCGCCCGCCGCTCGGCGCCGAAGGCACCGGCCATCGCCTCCAGGGTGGCGGCGATCCGGTGCGGGCTCTCGAAGAACACCATCGTGCGGCGCTCGTCGGCGAGTTCGGACAGATACCCCTTGAGGCCCTTGCGCGGGGGGAAGCCCTCGAAGCAGAATCGGTCGGTGGGTAGCCCGGAGACCACCAGCGCCGTGGTGACCGCCGACGGTCCGGGGATGGCGGTGACCGGAATGCCCTCTTCGGCACAGGCCGCCGCCAGCCGGTAACCGGGGTCGGACACCCCAGGCATCCCGGCGTCGGTGACCACCAGCACCTCCTCGCCCCCACGGAGGTCGGCCAGGAGTTCCTCGCCCCGGCGGGTCTCGTTCTGGTCGTAGTAGGAGACGATCCGGGCACCGGTGGCACCGCCCAGCCGGACGCCCGCACGGGAGGCGAACTGCTTGAGCCGACGGGTGTCCTCCGCCGCGATGACGCAAGCCCCCTCCAACGCGCTGAGCAGGCGGGGAGGCGCGTCCTCCAGGTTTCCGATGGGCAGGCCCGCCAGAACGAGCCTCCCGACGCGCCGCGTTCCGCCAACGACCTCAACCACTGTGATCCCCGTCCTGTCGCGCTACGGTTGGCTCTATCGCGCCACCCGAAACCCGGTTTCGCGGTCCGTCCGCAACGGACCCCATCTCTGACCCCAACCTACGAGCCGAGATGACCAGCACCGCACTTCACAGCGAGGTACCGCCCTCGAACCCCCCGGCAGCGGCCCAGCCGCCCACGCTCCGCTCCCGCCTCGCGCCCCGTCTTCCCAGCCCCTGGTGGCTGGGGTGGCTGGGCGCCCTCGTCGTCGCCGGATTCGCGGGCGCGCTGAGGTTCTTCAACCTCGGTCAGCCCGACCGCATCTACTTCGACGAGACGTACTACGCCAACAACGCCTACTCGCTGTGGGAGTTCGGGTACGAGCACGAGTCGCTGGACCACGCCGACAACCTGCTGAGCAACGGTGAGGGGAACATCTGGACCGGGGGCGGTGACTTCATCGTCCACCCCCCGGTCGGCAAGTGGATGATCGCGCTCGGCGACTGGCTGTACTCGCTGCTCCCGTTCGGCACGGCGGTGTCCCCCGAGGGCTGGCGGGTGGCCTCCGCGGTGGCCGGGGTCCTGTCGGTGCTCATCCTGGTCCGGCTCGCCACCCGCATGACCCGGTCGGTGCTGCTCGGGTGCACCGCCGGTCTCATCATGGCGCTGGACGGCCTGCACTTCACGCTCAGCCGTGTCGCCATGGTGGACATCTTCCTCACCCTGTGGATTCTGGCCGGGTTCGCGTGCCTGGTGATCGACCGGGACCAGACCCGGGAGCGGCTGGCGCGGATCGCGGAGGCCGGGGCGGACGTCACCACCGCGGGCTGGTTGGGGATGCGCTGGTGGCGGCTCGCGGCGGGGCTGTGCTTCGGCCTGGCGATCGGCACCAAGTGGTCCGCCCTGTTCTTCGTCGCCGCCTTCGGCCTGCTCACCGTCGCCTGGGACTACGGGGCCCGGCGCAGCGCCGGTCAGCGGCGGCCCCTGGGCCGGTGGTTCGGCTTCGACGCCGTCCCGGCGTTCTCCCAGACGGTGGTCGTGGCCGCCGTCGTCTACCTGGTCTCCTGGTCGGGCTGGCTGTTCACCCGGGGCGGCTACAACCGCGACCACGCGGACGGCATGGCGCCGGACTGGCTGCCGGGGTTCGTACGGGCCCCCGTGGAGGCCCTGTGGAGCCTCGCGGACTACCACTCCCGCATGATGAACTTCCACTCCAACCTGAGCAGTGACCACTCCTACATCTCGGCGCCGTGGGAGTGGGTGGTCATGCGCACCCCGGTGCTCTTCCACTACAACGGCGACGCCACCGGGTGCGACGCCGGGAGCTGCGTGACCTCCGTGGTCTCGATCGGCACGCCGGTGATCTGGTGGCTCGGCATCATCGCCGTCACCGTGATGTTCGGTTGGTGGATCACCTTCCGGGACTGGCGAGCGGGCGCGGTGCTGCTCGCGGTCGCCGCGGGCTGGCTGCCGTGGTTCGCCTACCCCGACCGCCCCATGTTCCTGTTCTACGCGCTGCCGTTCCTGCCCTTCCTGGTCCTGGCGATCGTGCTGGCCCTGGGACTGGTGATGGGGGCCGGCGAGGACAGTCCCCGTTTCGCCCCGTACCTGCGGGCCGTGGGCGGTGTCGTCTTCGGCGTCGTGGTGCTGCTGACCATCGCCCACTTCGCGTATCTGTATCCGGTGTTGTCGGCCTATCCGGTACCGGAGGAGAGTTGGCGGGACCCCCTCTGGTTCGAGGTGTGGGTCTACGGCCGAGACGCTTCCTGACCCGTTCCGGGGAACGCGATAACCGTTCCCCGGAACACATCTCCATTAGTGGCAGAAGGGCGGGAAAGCAACAGTTTCGAGTTGCCGAAACAGGACACTCCGGAAACGCGGATTCCTGCCGGAAAAGCCTCGGCAGGGCCACACTCCCCCTGGTACTGTCTGCAACTGGTTGCTGTTGTTGTTTCCATGGATGCCCGAGGCGCCTCGCGGAACTGCACGTGGGCGCTCGCCGATTCGGGAATCCCCTTCGTCGAACGGCGCCCGGCGACCCGGGACCAGCAGGGTGCGGTCCCGCCGTAGTCCCCAAGGGAGAGCACATGGCTCAGGGCACCGTGAAGTGGTTCAACTCTGAGAAGGGTTTCGGGTTCATCGCCGTCGAGGGTGGTCAGCCCGACGTGTTCGTGCACTACTCGGCGATCGCGGGTACCGGCTTCCGGAACCTGGAAGAGGACCAGAAGGTCGAGTTCGACATCATCCAGGGCCCCAAGGGCCCGCAGGCGGCGGACGTTCGCGCGGTCTGACCGTCACACGTGCGTCTTCCCAGCCCTCCGCTCCCCGAGCGGGGGGCTGGACCGCGTCCGAAGGGGTCGCCCGCGGCCGTGGAGGCGGCTCCGCGCCGCCGCCGCGTTAGGGGGTACACGGTTACCCAAGCCCGGCGATACCGGTTAACCTGCTTGAAGCCGGTAGGTACACCAGGAGCGAGGACTGCACATGTTCGGCATCAGCGGTGGGGAGTTCGTCCTCCTCCTTCTGCTCGCGCTGCTGATCTTCGGCCCCGACCAGCTCCCCAAGGCCGCCCAGCAGGTCGGCCGGGTCCTGCGCCAGCTCCGCACCATGGCCAACTCCGCCTCCAACGACATCAAGGAGGGGCTGGGCCCGGAGTACAAGGACTTCGACGTCCAGGACCTCAACCCCAAGCGCTTCATCCAGAAGCACTTCTGGGAGGAAGAGGAGGAGACGGAGCGCAGGCCCGCCTCCCAGCTCAACGGCAAGCGCCCGCCCTTCGACGACGAGGCCACCTAGGTGTACTGACCATGGAGGTTGAGTACAGCCCGGCAGTGATTTGACAGCAAGAGAGGGCCTCCGACATAGGTGTGGATTGTCTAGATCAAC
>NZ_JBIAGA010000020.1:0-86251 GCF_042869555.1 Nocardiopsis sp. NPDC006938
CGCCCCCGGGGGGGGCCGGGGCGGGCGGGGGGGGGGGGCGCCGCCGGGGGGGGGGGCCGCGGGCGGGGGGGGGGGCCCCCCGGGGGGGGGGGGGGGGGGCGGGGGGGGCCCCCCCGGCCCGCCCCCGGCCTCGCGTTGCCCTGCGCCGACACCCCTCTGACCTCCCCTTTCCTTGGGCCGGAGCCGTCCGCCGCACGTCCTTCGACGCCGTCCCCCTCCAGGCCGTCCGTGAGCCCGACCTCACAGAACCGGCTCTCCACCCGCTCGGACCTCGGGACATAGCCTTCCCATGGGGTGAGAATTTGCCCTATTCATCCCTTTTGTCCGATCCGTAGAGTGAGCCGGTCCCGAGCCCGCACCGCCGCTCGGAGCTCACTCGGCCCGGGGAAGGAGACGCCATGTCCGCCGACGCGGCACCCACCGCGGTCTCCGGTAACGCCGGGAGGACCACCGACCGCCTGCTCGGCGTGCTGATGGTCTTCGCCGAGACCGAGGAAGCCACGGCGGCACAGGTCGCCGAGATCACCGGCATCCCGGTCAGCACCGTCTACCGCATGTTGGAACGCCTCTCGGCGAGCGGCTTCGTACAGCGCCGGGACACCGGTCCCGCGTACGGAGCCGGGCCCGTGGCGGTCCGGTTCGCCGAGCGGTACCGCAGCGGCGCGCTGGAACGCACCTCGATCGGCCCCCGGCTGGCACGGCTCTCCCACGAGTCCGGAGAACTGGCGGCCTTCATGGTGCCGATGGGCACCGAGGCCCTGTGCGTGGACGCGGTCGAGGGGGCCCGGGTCCTGCGCTGCTGCTACACGCGCGGAGCCGTGCGGCCGCTGCTGCGCGGCGCCACGGCCGAGGCCCTGCTCGCCCACCTCCCCGAGTCCCGACGCGAGGAGGTGTACGCCGCCTACCGCCTGCCCGCCGCGCGGGTGCGGGGCCTGGAGGCGGCCCACCCCCTGGTGCGGGAGCGCGGGGTCGCGGTCAGCGAGAGCGCCCTCGACGAGGGCGTGTGGGGCGCGAGCTCCCCCGTGCTCGACGACTCGGGCGCCCTGAAGGGGGTCGTCACCGTGATGGCCCCGGCGGCGCTGACCGAGCGTCGGCGCCCCTACTACGTCCGCCTCGTCAAAGAGGCGGCGCGTGACCTGAGTGGAGGAACGATTTGAAGAGGGTGAATCCCCCCGTCTGGACCGGGCGCGACGACGGCCCCGGCTCCGGGCACCGGCGCTGGCACACCACGGTCCGCACGCTCGACGGCGCCGACCGACGCGGCACCGTGATCGTCGGCTTCGCCTCCGACGAGGGCGTGCGCAGGAACAAGGGCCGCACCGGTGCCGCCGAGGGCCCCGCCGCCCTCCGCCGGGCACTGGCCCCGCTCGCCCTGCACCGCGACGACGCCCTCTACGACGCGGGCGACGTCCTCGTGGACGACGGTGACCTGGAGGGCGGCCAGACCGCGCTCGGCTCGGTGGTGGCCTCGGCCATGGCCGACGGGCACTTCCCCGTCGTGTTCGGCGGCGGCCACGAGGTCGCCTACGCGAGCTACCTGGGCCTGGACGAGGGGCTGGGCGCGGACCGCAGCCGCACCCTGGGCATCCTCAACATCGACGCCCACTTCGACCTGCGCGAGGAGCCCGAGCCCACCTCCGGCACGCCGTTCCTCCAGATCCACGAGGCCGAACGGGCCCGCGGCCGCGACTTCCGCTACGCCGTCGTCGGCGTCAACGAGGCCGGGAACACCCCCGTGCTGTTCGACCGCGCCGACCGGCTCGGGGTCGAGTACCTCACCGACGACCAGTGCGCCGCCCACCACATGGAGCGGGTGCTGGGGTTCGTCCGCTCGTTCGTCGACTCCGTGGACGACGTCTACCTGACGCTCGACCTGGACGCCCTGCCCGCGTGGGTGGCCCCCGGGGTGAGCGCCCCGGCGCCGCTGGGCGTCCCCGCCGAGGTCGTGCAGGGCGTGGTCGAGGCGGTCGCCGCCTCGGGCCGGCTGGCCCTGTTCGACGTGGCCGAACTCAACCCGTCGCTGGACGTGGACGGACGGACCGCGCGCGTGGCCGCGCGCATGGTGGACCGCGTACGCGCGGCCAGAGGGCGGAGCGCATGAACATCTCCCTGGACCTGATCCAGACCACGACCCTGGCCGCCGGTCTGCTGCTCCTGGGCGAGTTCGCCCGGCGCCGTATCGGCTTCCTCCAGCGGTTCAGCATCCCCGGTCCGGTCATCGGCGGCTTCGCGTTCGCGCTGGCCGTGCTGACCCTGCGGGAGACCGGCGTGGCCCAGTTGGAGCTGGACACCACGCTGCAAGAGCCCGCGATGATCGCGTTCTTCACCACCATCGGCCTGGGCGCCAGCGTGAGCCTGCTCCGCAAGGGCGGCAAGCTGCTGATCGTCTACCTGCTGGCGTGCTGGACGCTGGCGATCCTCCAGAACGTCGTCGGCATCGGCATGGCGACCGCCCTCGGCCTCGACCCGGTGCTGGGCGTGATGGCCGGGGCCGTCGCCCTGGAGGGCGGGCACGGGGCCGCCGCCGCGTTCGGGCCCACCGCCGAGGCGCTGGGCACGGACGGCGCCACCGCCGTCGCGGTCGCGGCCGCCACGTTCGGCCTGGTCGCGGGTGGTCTGCTGGGCGGACCGATGGCCTCCTGGCTGATGCGGCGCCACGGGGTGAAGGTGCCGTCCGCCGCCGAGGTCGGGAACGGTCCGGTCGAGGTGGAGGAGCGCGAGGAGCCGGTGGGTTACGGTCCCCTGGTGAACACCGCCGTGCTGATCGGCACGGTGATGGTCGCCGGGGTCGCGCTGGGCACGTGGTTCAGCGAGGTGACCGGGTTCGTGCTGCCCACGTACGTGGGGGCCATGATCGTGGCCGCGCTGGTGCGCAACGTCGGTGACCGGTTCGGGCTGCGCATGCACCAGGGCGCCCTGACCCTCGTGTCGTCGCTGTCGCTGGGCCTGTTCCTCACCATGGCCATGATGGGGCTGCGGATCTGGGACCTGTACGCGCTGGCCCTGCCGCTGGTGCTGCTCCTCGCGGTACAGGTGATCGTGCTGCTGCTGTTCGTCGCCCTGGTGGTCTTCCGCGTGCTGGGCAAGGACTACGACGCCACGACGATGGTGGCGGGCATGGTCGGCCACGGTCTGGGCGGCACCCCGAACGCGATGGCGAACATGGACGCCTTCAACCGCCGTTTCGGGGTTCGTTCGGAGAAGGCCTTCCTGATCGTCCCGTTGGCGGGCGCGGTGCTGATCGACATCGTGGCGCTGCCGTGGATCGTGTGGTGCATCAACGCGGTGGCCTGACCGAACGTCGCCGCCGGGGCTCCGGGTCGTCGTCGACCCGGGGCCCCTCGTCGTTGCGGCGCCCGGCTCCCCGGCGCCGCGCGTGGTGACCGGCCGCGGGCACTCCTGGCCCCCGTGGGGTTACTCCAGGGCGGGCGGCCCCGGTGAGCGCTGCCGGGACAGCTCTGTCAGCAGCCCGCCGAGCAGGGCGGTCTCCTCCTCCGTTCCGACGGAGACGCGCAGGCGCCCCGGGTATCCGAGCAGCGAGCACTCGTGCACCTGGACGCCGCGTTCGGAGAGCCACCGCTGGATACGGACGGCCTCGGCCGGGTCCGGGCACCGGGCCACGACGAAGTTGGTCCGGGTGCGCAGGACCTCGACGAACAGTCCCGAGGAGGCAAGGAGGTCCGCGAGGTGCTCCCGCCCCCGGACCACCCGGGCCCGGTGCCGTTCCAGGTAGGCGTCGTCGCCGATGGCCGCCGCCGCCAGGTGGAGGCTGACCGCGTCCGCCGAGTAGAACCGCTGCCGCTCCCGCAGCCGGGCCGCGAGCCGGGGCGGGGCGGCCAGTACGCCCAGGCGCAGTCCGGCCAGCCCCAACGACTTGGACAGGCTGCGGAAGACGCAGAGGTTGTCCCACTCCCCCAGGCGCGGGACGTACCCGGGCTCCTCGGAGAAGTCGACGTAGGTCTCGTCCACGCAGACGTAGTCGACGCGGTCGGGCAGCGCGTCCAGCCACGCGCCGGAGACGATCGTCCCGGTCGGGTTGTTGGGTCGGGCGACGAAGACGACCCCGTGCGGGCCGACCCGCTCCGGGACGACCGAGGGCTGCCCGTCCTCGCGCAACGGCAGCCGGGTGACGGGCACGCCGTGGGTCTCCGGGCGCGTCCAGAAGGCGTCGAAGCCGGGAACCGTGCACCACACCCGGTCGGTGAGCGAGGTCAGCAGGTCGATGGCCTCGTCGACCCCGTTGGTCAGGACCAGGGACTCCGGCCGCACCCCCCAGTGCCCGGAGATCTCCGTGCGCAGCCGGTCGCTCGCGCCGCGCGGGTAGCGGTGCAGGGTGTGCTGGAGGGCGAGGAGCCGGTCCACCGCGGACGGGGGCGGGCCCAGGGGGGACTCGTTGGAGCTCAGCTCGGCCCCTCCGGGTACGGGCTCCCGGTCGGCCTGTGCGCGTGTCTCGATCAACGGGCCCCTCCGGCGTCGGCCCGCAGTCGGTACCCCAGCAGGAAGCCGGTGGAGTCGACGCGGGGGTCCGCGGTTCGTTGCCGTTCCACCTCGGCCCCCGCCTCCGTGAAGAGCTCGTGCCAGAACCGGTCCCGTTCCAGGCGCTGTTCGGTGAGGTAGTGCACCAGGAAGTAGGGGTTGTAGTAGGCCAGGGCCAGCCGGTGGGCCATCGCCGTGCGGTCGTCGATGCGGTTGTCGACCTCGATCACGATCCAGTGGGCGTCGGGGCGGTGCGCGAACACCTCGCGCACGAGGCCGACCACCGCGTCGCGGCCCCGCTGTTCGAGAAGTTCCTGGAGGACGAACGCGGAGACGAGGCAGACGGGGCCGGAGCCCAGGTCGAGTTCGGGGGCGTCCTCCGCCCCGGCCACTCGAAGCCGGACGCGGTCGTCCAGGCCGCGTCGGCGCATGAGCTCCTCCCCCGCGCGCACGCTGGCCGGTTCGGGGTCGACGCCGACCGCGGGCAGGTCGGGCAGGAGCTCCATGAGGTCGGCCAGGGAGCTTCCGTCCCCGCAGCCCAGGTCCACCACGGAGGCGAAGCGGTCGCGGACCTCCTCGATCAGGTCGACGATCACGGGGTAGGCGTCGTACTGGCTGATGCCGCAGCTGCCGACGCCGACGTCCAGCCCCGACCGGGTGGCGAAGCCCGCGCCCTCGCGCAGGGTCTGGCCGAGTTGTTCGAAGGTCTGGGTGTAGCCGCCGACGAGGAGTTTGTACCAGGAGGAGAACACGGCGGTCTCCTTCGCCTTCTCCTCCAAGGAGAATACGCCGTCGTTCTCGCTCAGGTAGCCCTCGTTCGCGAGATAGTGCAGCACCCCCTCCAGGCGTCGGGGCTGAAGGGAAAGGGATACGGACAACTGCTCGGCGGTTCGGGGACCCGCGGTGAGCTTTTCCTGGATTCCGGAATCCATGAACTGGTGGAGTACCTGCGCCAGAACGAAGTACCTGACCGGCTGCAAAGCCTCCACCAGCCTGATCTCCAGCCCGGATTTCATGGTTTCAGGCATGACGAATCCCTTCGCGATCATTGCGCGTGATGTGCCTGGGCCCCGGTTCGGTTAAAGGCCCGGGTCGGCCGTGACGACGTGCAGTGCGAGCAGGACGAGGGCGAGCCCGCAGACGGCCTGGACCGTCCGGTACCACACGGGTTGGTGGAGGCGTCGGAGGGCGTGGTGGGCGAAGAGGGAGAGGGCTCCGAGCCAGGTCGCCACCAGGAGGGAGTCGACGAGACTGAGGAGCATCATGGCGGGCATGGGCGCCCATCCCTGCGGAACGAACTGGGGCAGGACCGCGAGGAAGAAGAGTCCGGCCTTCGGGCTCAACAGGTCGGCGAGGAGCCCTTGCCGGAAGGCCTTGTACCTGGTGGCCGGGCGTGTGCGAGTGCGACTGGCGGAAGTCCGACCGGCCGCCGGGGCCGTGTCGGGGGCGGGCTCCGCGGAGGGGGCGGCGGGGTCGGGGGGTGTGACGGGATCAGGGGAGGGCGGGCGCTCGAGGGCCGTCCGCACCCCCAGGTAGGCGAGGTAGGCCGCGCCCGCGTAGCGCAGGACGCCCAGCGCGGTGTCGGAGCCCGCCACGAGCGAGGCGACGCCGAGCGCGGCGGCGAACCCCCACGCGAGCGAGCCGAGGGCGGCCCCCGCGGACGCGGCGAGCGCGGGCCGCGCCCCGTGCACGATGCCGTTTCTCAGGACGATCACCGTGGCCGGTCCGGGCGTGACGATGACAATGGCCGAGAATACGACAAAGGACACCAAAGCCTGCTGAGCGTCCATACCACTCGTTTCGCGAGGATGCTCATTCAGATACGCGCACACGCTATAACGCACCGTGAGAACAGACAAGAGACCAAGGCACGGTTTCTTCCCCGACCCGCCCGGGAAGCGCGTTTCGCATATGAGGGTTTCACGCCGATTAATGGAACAAGAAGGCCATTTTAACCATCACACAACGCCGGACCGCCGATCGGCGGGGTGACCTCGGAGCCCCATTCGGGAAAAGCTGGCCGTCCAGGTACGACGCGGCCGCGCGACCTGCCGACCACCGATACCTCAGCGTGATATCACATGTGCTGACAGTAGCCATTCGGGCCGCGGTCGGACCTTCCGGTGCCGTCCGCGCGGCCCCCCACGACCCCCGTGTCCACCCTCGACGTCTGTCCGGTGCCCGCTCCGCCGCACAGCACACCCCTGCCCCGACCCGGCGCCAGCGTGCCCGCAACCGTGGAGAAGACCCCGTGAGCCAGACCAGCCGTCCCCCGACCGCTCCGTCCCCCGAGGAGGCGCCGTGACACGTGAGGCCGTCGTCACCGGAATCGGGGTGGTCGCCCCGGGGGCGACCGACACGGCCGGGTTCTGGGAGATGCTCACCGCGGGGCGGACCGCGACCCGGGGCATCACCCTCTTCGACCCGACCGGTTTCCGCTCCCGGATCGCCGCCGAGGTCGACTTCGACCCCACGGCGCACGGGCTGGACCCGCACGAGGTCGAGCGCATGGACCGCTACGCGCAGTTCGCCGCCGTCGCCACCGCCGAGGCCCTGGCCGACAGCGGCCTGCGCCCGGCCGACCTGCCGCCCTGGCGCCTCGGCGTGAGCATGGGGACGGCGGTCGGCGCGACCACCCGGCTGGACCGCGAGTACGCCACGATGAGCCGGGGCGGCGCCGACTGGGTCGTCGACCACCGCGCCGCGGGCCCCCACCTGGAACGGGCCCTGTCACCGAGCACGCTCTCCGGGGAGATCGCCGAGCGGGTCGGTGCGCGCGGACCGGTGCGCACGGTCTCCACCGGCTGCACCTCCGGCCTCGACGCGGTCGGCTACGCGGCCCAGGCGATCGAGGACGACCTCGCCGACGTGGTGGTCGCGGGTGCCGCGGAGTCCCCCATCTCACCCATCGCCATGGCCTGCTTCGACGCCATCAGGGCGACCTCGGACACCAACGACGACCCCGGGCACGCGTCCCGGCCGTTCGACCGGCACCGGAACGGCTTCGTCATGGGCGAGGGGGCGGCGATCCTCATCCTGGAGGAGGCGTCCGCGGCGCGGCGCCGGGGCGCACGCGCCCGGTGCCGGGTCGCGGGCTTCGCCAACCACGGCAACGCCTTCCACATGACCGGCCTGCGCCGTGAGGGGACGGAGATGGCCCGCGCCATCACGACCGCGCTGGACCAGGCGCGACTTCCGGCCACCGCGGTGGACTACGTCAACGCGCACGGGTCCGGGACCGTGCAGAACGACCGGCACGAGACCGACGCGGTCAAGCGCGCCCTGGGCGAACACGCCCGCCGGACCCCCATGACCTCCATCAAGTCGATGGTGGGGCACTCGCTGGGGGCGATCGGCTCCATCGAACTGGCCGCGTGCGTGCTGGCCATGGACACCGGGGTGGTGCCGCCCACCGCGAACCTGACCTCCCCCGACCCCGAGTGCGACCTGGACTACGTGCCGCTGACGGCGCGGGAACGGAGGGTCGACGTGGTGCTGTCCGTCGGCAGCGGCTTCGGGGGTTTCCAGTCGGCGGTCGTCCTGGACCGGGGAAGCGAGGTGCGGTCATGAGCCTGGTGATCACGGGACTGGGCGTGGTCTCGCCCTCGGGAACGGGAACCGACGGGTACTGGGCGGCGCTCTCCGAGGGCCGCTCGTCCATCGCCCCGCTGACCGGCTTCGACACCGACGACTTCCCTGTCCGCCTGGGCGGCCGAGTGCGCGGCTTCGACCCGCACGAGCACCTGGACGGCCGCTTCGTCGTCCAGACCGACGCGTTCACCTGGTTCACGATGGTGGCCTCCCAGGAGGCGCTGACCGACTCCGGGTTCGACGTCGCCGCCGACCCCTACGCCACCGGGGTGCTGCTCTGCTCCGGCACCGGCGGCGGCGAGTTCGGCCAGCGCGAACTCGCCTCCCTGTACGGAAGGGGCCCCAGCCACGTCGGGCCCTACCAGTCCATCGCCTGGTTCTACGCGGCCAGCACCGGGCAGGTGTCGATCCGCAGCGGCCTCAAGGGCATGTGCGGCGTACTGGTGACCGACGAGCCGGGCATGCTCGACGCCCTCGGCCAGGCGGGTCAGGCACTGCGCCGGGGCGGCTCCGCGATGCTGGTCGGCGCGGGCGAGTCCGTGCTCGGCGCGCCCTACTCGCTGGCCTGCCAGGCGGCGTCTGGTGTGCTTGACGACGGCGACGACCCCGAAACGGCCTACCTCCCCTTCACCGAGGGGACCCGCGGCTACGTGCCCGCGGAGGGCGCGGCCGTCGCGTTCGTGGAGGAACGGGCGCACGCCGAGGCACGCGGGGCCCGGGTGCGCGCCGTCGTCGCCGGGCACGCGAGCGCCTTCGGCGGGGTCGGCGGCCTCGACCCCGGCGGTGAGGGCCTGCTCCACGCGGCCCGGGGGGCGATGCACCGCGCGGGGGTCGCTCCGTCCGAGGTGGACGTGGTGTTCGCCGACGCCCTGGGGGTGCCGAAGGCCGACGCCGACGAGGCCGCCGCCCTCCGGCTCCTCTTCCCCGACGGGGTGGCGGTCACCGCGCCCAAGGCCGGTTTCGGCCGGGCGCACGCCGGGGCGGGGGCTCTCGACGTGGCCGCCGCCGTCCTGAGCCTGGAGCACCAGACCGTCCCGCCCACCCCCCGGGTCCCCGACCCGCCCTCCGGACTCGACCTCGTGGTCCGGGTGGCCCGGCCCGCACGCCTGCGGCACGCGCTGGTCCTGTCCAGAGGGGCGGGCGGCGGGGTCTCGGCGGTCGTCCTCACCAGCCCGCACCACGTCTGACATCCGAGATTCGAGATCCGAGGAGAAGCATGGCGCAGGAACACGTCACGTTGGAGGAGCTGGTGGAGCTGATCTCCACCAGCGCCGGGGTCCGGACCGACGCGGAGACGGCGGCCGACCTGACCTTCGACGAGCTGGGGGTCGACTCCCTCGGCGTCCTCGGCGTCGTCGCCGAGATCGAGCGCAGGGTGGGCCGCAGGTTGGGCCCCGAGGCCGAGCTGTCGCCCTCCCCCAGCGCACTGATCGCCCTCGTCAACGAGGGCTCCCCTACTTCCGTGGAAAGTGTGTGATCACGATGGCCGTCGACGTCAGGTACAGCGTCGTCATCGACGCCCCCTACGACCTCGTCTGGGAGGTGACCAACGACGTCGCCTCCTGGCCCGACCTCTTCCCCGGTCACGCCTCCGTGGACGTGATCCACCGGGAGGGGGACACCGTCAGGTTCCGCATCACCAAGCACCCCGACGAACAGGGCCGCGTGATGACCTGGGTGTCGGACCGCACCACCTACCAGGACGCGGGCGAGGCCCGGGCCGTGCGGGTGGAGACCGGACCGTTCGACTACATGCACCTGAACTGGATCTACGAGGACCGGCCCGAGGGCGTGGGCCTGACCTGGCACTACCAGTTCACGACCAAGCCGGGCGCGCCCTACGACGACGCCCGGATGCGGGAGCACTTCGACGAGAGCGCCCCGAGGGAGCTGGCCGGTATCAGGGACACCCTGGAGGCCAGGGCCCGGCAGCTGGCGGACGACCCGGTCTCCTGACCCGACCGCCCCTTCGGGGGCCTGCGACCCGACCGGCCGCCGTGACGGCGCCGGACGGGCGCGGGCCCCCGCGCGTCCCGGGGCTCAGGCGTCCGGGCGCCAGGTACCCCGCGCGACGTCGGGGACAAACCCCGCGAGGAGTTCGAGGGTGGCCGGGTCGGTGAGGTCGACCCGGCGGCCCTCCTGGGCGGACAGGTAGGCCGCCATCAGCAGCCGGGTGACGTCCCGGCCGTCGTGGAGGTCCTCCCTCGGCGGCTTTCCGTCGAGGAAGCGCTCGACCATGTGCCGGTTCTCCTCGGTGTACCCGTAGGTCGCGGCCTCGTCCGGCACCACCGGCATGAGTCCGCCCTCGGCGTTCTGCTTCTCCACGAGGTCCTCGCCGACCCCGCCGGCGATCTCGCGGCTGAGGAACACCCGCGACTCGGTGTCCAGGGTGTTGGAGGACATGGAGTACTCCGGGCCGAGGAGCTCGTAGCTGAGCCGCAGCCCCGCCCCGACGTAGCTCCAGGAGGTGGTCGCCTCGGCGATCACCCGGTGGCCGTCGCCGTTGACGTAGACCACGGTGGCCCGGGCGTAGTCCTCGGACGGGCTCCTGCGGTAGTCCACCTCCGGCCCGAACCGGCGGGCCAGCTCGTCCGCGTGGTGCGGCCGCGCCCACTTCAGGCACGCGATGGTGGCCTCCACGCTCACCGGCCGCAACCAGTCCCGGGCCCGGGTGCCGGGCGGGGTGAGCAGGTACCGGGACGCCTCGACGCTGTGGCACATCATGTCGTTCAGGACCCCGCCGCCCTGGTGCTCGCCCTGCCAGAACCACGCCCGGTGGGGTCCGCTGTGCTCCTCGGCGCACCGTGCGAGGTAGGGGGAGCCGGACGCGGAGGCGCCGCGCGCCCACACGAGTTCGTGGGCGCGCGTCACTCCGGGGGCGAAGACCTGGTTCTCCAGGTAGCCGTGCAGCAGCCCGGCGTCCTCCACCAGCCGCAGGACCTCCTCGGCCTCGGCGACGGTACGGCCCAGGGGCTTCTCGATGGCGACGCCCCGCAGCTCGGCCCGGCCCGACGCGACCTCCTCGCAGATCGCCCGGACCGTCTCCACCCGCACGTGGTTGGGGGTGGTCACCCACACCGCCTGGACGGCGGGGTCGCGCACCATCGCGCGCACGTTGTCGTAGGCGGCGGGGTCGCCCACCCGCAGCTCCCGGGCCAGGTCCGCGACCTGGCCCACGGTCTCCGCCGTCCGGCCGCACACCGCCACCACGTCCGCGTCGCGTACGCCCCGGAAGGAGCGGGTGTGGAAGTCGGCGATGAACCCGCTGCCGACGATGCCGACGCCGAGCCGACCGTTCACTGAAGTCACGTTGGAGTCTCCCCATCGAGTTGGTGGTGCGAAGGTGTGGCGGGCCGCGACGGCGCGGGGGGTGTCCGCGTCACGGCCCCGGGGGTCAGGCGCGCAGGTGTCTCTGGCGGCCGTAGGCGGTGAGCACGACGATCAGCACCAGCCCGAAGAGGATCTGGCGCGGCGCGTCACCCCACTCGCCACCACCGATCTGCATGGTGCGCAACAGCGCGCTCAGGACGGTGAGCAGGACGGCGCCCACGACGGTGCCCAGGTAGCCGCCGACCCCGCCGACCAGCGCGGTCCCGCCGATCACGACGGCGGCGACGCTGTTGAGCATGTAGTCGGAGCCCAGGTTCGTGTAGACGTTCTGGGAGTAGCCCAGGAGCAGCAGCCCGCCCACCCCGGCGAACAGGGACGAGAGCACGTAGGCGCTGAACCGGACCGCCGAGGGGTTCACGCCGGACAGGTGGGCGGTGGTCCGGTTGGCACCCACCGCGTAGAGCCGCCACCCGAACGACGTGCGCCGGAGCAGCCAGACCACCACGACCGACAGCGCCAACCACAGCCACAGGACCCCGGGGATGCCGAACACGGTGTCGCCGGTGACCAGCTGGTTCAGTAGCGGCGCCGCCGAACCCTCGGGGCGGCCGCCGGTGTAGAGCCTGATGAACCCGGCCACGACCGCGATCATGCCGAGGGTCATGACGAGCGGGGGCACCCGGAAGACCAGGACTCCGATCCCGTTGACCACGCCGATGACGCAGGCCGAGCCGAGGGCGATGAGCACCGCGAGGAGGAATCCGTCGTTGGAACCGTCCATGAAGCGGGAGGCCACGATCGCCGACAGTGTCGCGGCCGAGCCGACGGACAGGTCGATGCCCTCGCCTCCGGCGATGATCACCAGGGTCTGGCCGATGGCGATCACCCCGAGGAACGAGGCGACGGTCAGCGTGGTGACGATGTGCCCCCACGTGGCGAAGGCCGGGGAGTAGAGGCTGGCCACGGCCCACAGCACCAGGGTGACGGCGCCGGAGACGACCACCGGGTCCCGGAGCAGGCGGCGGGCGGGGAGGGTGGGGGTCATCGTTGTCCTCCTGGTGCTGCGGCCGCCGAACCGTCGCGGGCGGTGAGGAGCCCGGCGAGCGCGATCGCGGCGATGATGACGCAGCCGTAGACGAACTCGCGGGCGTTGGTGGGAACACCGGCGAAGAACACGAGTCCCTGGATGAGCGAGAGCACCACGGCGCCCACCAGCGCCCCACCCACGCCGCCGGAGCCACCGCGCAGCCGGGTGCCGCCGATGACCAGGGCCGCAATGGACCCGAGGGTGAGTTCGGTGCCCAGGGTGGGGTCGCCCGCACCGGCGTCTGCCAGCAGCGCCACCCCGGCCAGGGAGGCCACCATCCCGCCGAGCGTGTAGGAGAGCACCCGCACCCGAGAGACCGGGACGGCCGAGGTGTAGGCGGCGTCGGCGTTGCCTCCGACCGCGTACAGGTGCTGCCCGAAGCGGCTTCCCCGCAGCACCCGCCAGCCCAGGAACAGGACCACCAGCAGCACGGCGGGGACGGGGACGTACAGGGCCAGGACCATCCGGTAGGTCCCGGTGAGCACCGGGGACACCTCGCCGCCGGGGGTGGGCAGCACCAGCAGGGCCAGTCCGCCGAAGACCGAGCTCGTGGCGAAGGTCGCCACGATGGGTTGGAGCCGCAGGACCGCCACCACCAGGCCGTTGAACAGCCCGCAGGCGGCGCCCGTGGCGAGCCCGGCGGCCAGTGCCAGGGGCAGGCGGGCGTCGTCGCCCTGCATCAGCACCACCGACACCGCCGAGGACAGCGTGACGACGGTGCCGATGGACAGGTCGATCCCGCCGCCGAGCACGATGATGGTCTGCGCGGCCGCGATGGTGGCCAGTGGCAGGAAGGTGGCGAAGCTGGCGCTGAGGCCGTAGGGCGAGAAGAAGCCCGGTTGGAGGATCGCGGACGCGGTCACCGTGACCAGGAGGAGGACCCCCACGGCCAGGGTCGGCATGTGCGCGGACAGCACGGACCGCGCCGGTCCCGGCAGGTCGTGCGTGCTGGTGCCCCTCAGGAGGTTCATGTTCCGCCCTCCTCGGCGGGGTGGGGTCGGGGTGCGGGGGGCGGCTGGCCCGGGGGGCCGGGGTCGGGAAGCTCCGCGGAGCGGCCGTCCTCCCGCGCGGCGGCGAGGTCGTCGCCGGTGACGTGCATGGCGCTGGAGATCAGGGTGTCCTCGGTGAGCCGGTCGCCGGACACCTCGTCCACCACCCGTCCCTCGAACATCACCAGTACCCGGTCGCAGACCTCGACCAGCTCGCGGTCGTCGCTGGAGCCCACCAGGACCGCGGCCCCGGAGGCGGCCAGCTCCGCGACCACCTCGAACATCTCGGCCTTGGCACCGATGTCGACGCCCTTGGCGGGGTCGTCCATGAGCACCACGGTGGGTTGGGTGGCGAACCACTTGCCCACCACGACCTTCTGCTGGTTGCCGCCGGAGAGCGTCGAGACGGGGTCGTCCAGGGAGCCGTACCGGGTGTTGACGCGCTCGGCCACCGCACGGGCGGCCGCGACCTCACGGCGCCGGGACAGCCCCACGCCGAGCAGGGCGCGGCGCCCGACGGAGGGCAGCGCGAGGTTCTCCAGGATGGGTCGGCCCAGTGCCAGCCCCTGGACGCCCCGGTTGCCGGGCACGTAACAGAACCCGGCCCGGACGGCCTGCTTGGGCGAGCGGGCGCGCACGGGGACGCCGTCCAACAGCACGGTGCCGCCGGTGCGCCGACCCGCGCCGAACAGGGCCGCCATCAGTTCGGACTGGCCCTGCCCCTGGAGTCCGCCGAGCCCCAGCACCTCGCCCGCGCGCACCCGCAGGGACACCCCGTGGAGGCGGTCGCCGGTGAGGTCCCGCACCTCGAGGCGCGGCGGCGCGGCCGGGTCGTCGGAGGAGGCGGGTGTGGCCCGGGCCGCCCCCGAAGCGGCGCGGGGCGCGGGGGCGGCCCCCGGGCCCTCGGCGGGGCGGCCCGACATCAGCTCCAGCAGCTCGGCCTCCGGGGTCCCGGCCACCGCCACCGTCGCCACGTCGGTCCCGTTGCGCATGACCGTGGCCCGGTCGCACACCGCGTAGATCTCGGCCAGCCGGTGGGTGATGAACAGGACCAGCGCCCCGCGCGCCCGGAGTTCGTCCACGACCTCGAAGAGCACCTCCACCTGGCCCCGCCGCAGCGACGCGGTCGCCTCGTCCAGCACCAGCACCCGGGGGTCGCGTACCAGCGCCTTGCACACCTCCACCACCTGGCGTTCGCCCGGGTCGAGGTCGCCCACGCGTTCGCGGACCGGCACCCGGCCGCCGAAGGCCGGGGCGAACCGCTCCAACCACGGCAGCGACCGCGCCAGGGCGGCCCGGCGGTCGCGGAGCCCGAAACGGGAGGGCTCCACCCCCAGCACCAGGTTGTCGAGCACCGTGAAGTCCTCGACCAACGACAGCTCCTGGTACACGGAGCTGATCCCGGCGGCCAGGGTGTCGCGGGGGCCGCGCGGGCGCAGCGGCGCTCCGTCCAGCCGCACCTGTCCGGCGTCCGGGGCGACCACCCCGGTGAGCACCTTCAGCAGCGTCGACTTGCCCGACCCGTTGGGCCCCAGGACGGCGTGCACCGTCCCGGAGTCGGCCTCGAAGTCGGCGCCGTCCAGCGCGGTGACCCCTCCGTAGCGTTTGCGCACCTGGCTCATACTCAGGAACGGCGGTGAGTCCACGGGTCCTCTCCCTGGTCCTGTCCGGTCGCGGCCACTGCCACGGGGTGGGTACGCCTCGGCCACTACTCGAAGTAGGCGTCGGCCTCCTCGGGCGTGAGCGCGTGGTCCACCGCGTAGGCGTCGTTCTCGTCGGAGACCTCGGCGAACCGCTCGTCGAAGGTGTCGTCGGTGACGGTCTCCGGGATGGGCAGCCAGGCGTTGTTGCCGTCGAGGGCGTCGGCGGTGAACTCCTCGCCCTGGAGCATCCGGATCACCACGTGCAGGGCGGACACCGAGACGGACGGCGGGTTGGGGACGCCGATGCTCGTGAAGTCGCCCTCCCCGCGCAGGGTGTCCCACTCGCGCATGAAGCCCACCCGGGCCTCGCCGGTCATGACGACGTCGTCCACGAGGCCCTCGGCCTGCAACGCGCGGAACGCGCCGAGGGCCATGCCGTCCTGCACGAACACGCCGTCGACGTCGGGGTTGCTGGCCAACAGGTCGCGGGTGACGGTCTGGCCCTGGTTCTGGTCCCACTCGGCGTAGTCGTTGGCGACCACCTCGACCCCGGCGGAGTCGAAGACCTCGCGCGCCCCGGACCAGCGGTCCTCGTTGGCGGGGTGCCCGTCGATGCCGTTGACCGCGATGATCCGGCCGCCCTCGCCGACCTCGTCGGCCAGCCACTGGGCGGAGAGCGAGGCCCACTCGGCCTGGTCGATGACGACGTTGACGACGTCCTCGGAGGCGACGGCCTGGTCGATGGCGACGATCTGGATGCCCTGCGCGGCGGCCTCGGCGAACACCTGGTCCAACGCGGTGGGCGAGTTCGGGTTGACGATGATCGCGTCCACGTCCGAACGGATGAGGTTGCGGATCTGCTGGATCTGGCCGTTGATGTCGACGTCGGCGCTCTCCACGACCAGCTGGTCGACGACGCCCTCGGCCTCGTACTCGCCGAAGGCCGTCTCCAGCTCGGACAGCATCTGTTCGCGCCACTCGCTGCCGATGAAGCCGTTGCTGACCCCGATCGTGAAGGGGCCCTCGGTGTCGTCCGCCCCGCCGCCTTCGGGTGTGCTGCAGGCCGTGGCCAGCAGTGTTCCCGCTACTGCCGCGGCTCCCAGCGCCAGCGACCCGCGCCAGCGTCGCCCAAGCATGTTCCGGTGCCTCGTCGAACCCATCGGGGGGACCTCCATCCTGTGAGCTGAGTCACGAATCTACGCACCCTTGTGGCGACCGTCAATAACCTTTTTGCCGCCAATCGACGAAAGTATGCGATGATCCGCTCTCCGTTGACACAAAAGAACGGAGCGTGACCACCCCGGGACGGCCCTGCCTGCGGAAACGGGACGGAGCCGGTTGCGAGGTCCGGGGCAGCCCACGGGGCCTCCGGTGCCGAGGAGCGAGAGCGGAGGCCCGAAGGGGGTGCGGAAGAGGTGCTGTGCGGAAGAGGTGCGGTGCGGAGGAGGCGACGGGCGAGAGCCGCCGAGGGACGGGCCGGGGGCGCCGGTCAGCCCAGTCGCGCGGCGAGGGCGCGCAGGGCCCGCAGGCCGATCGGCTCCGAGGCGCCCAACGGCACCTCCACCGTGCCGTGGGCGGCGAAGCGTTCCCGGACGGCGCCCAGCACCGCCGGGTCCACGTCCTCGGGGACCTGGTTGACGATCACCCGGCCCAGACGGAAACCGGTCTCCACCAGCCGTGCCGCCGCCCGGTCGGTCTCGGCCAGCACCATGCGGCGCGGCAGAAGGACCAGCCTCACCTCGGCGTCCTCACGCAGACGGGCGGCGGCCCGCTCCAGCCGTCGGCGACGGGCGTGCAGCCTCTCCAGCAGAGGGTCGTCCGGTGCGCCGTCCCCGGTACCGCCGACCACGCCGACCACGAAACGGTCGGCGTCCACGGCGCGCTCACGCTGGCGCACCAGGCCCTGGACCCACGGGGTGAGCAGCTCGGGCAGGTCGAGCAGGCGCAGCAGGTGACCGGTGGGGGCGCTGTCCACCACCAGCCGGTCCCACGTGCCGGGAACCTCCTCCATGGCGTCCATGAGCAGGTCGGCCAGGGCCGACTCCGCCATCCCGGGACCGGCGGCCGCGTGCTCCAGGTGGCGGGTGACGGCGGGCAGGATCTCCCGGGGCAGGGCGGCGCTCGCGTCGTCGCCGATCCTGCGCACCCTGCGGCGCAGGGCCGCGTCCGCGTCGGGTTCGCGCGCCCACAGGTGCTCCGCCACCCGCACCGGGTCGTCGCCGAGCGGCACGTCCAGGGCGTCGCCGAGGGAGTGGGCCGGGTCGGTGGAGACCAGCAGGGTGCGCAGGCCCGCGTCGGCCAAGCCCAGCGCGTACGCGGCGGCGGTCGTGGTCTTGCCGACCCCGCCCTTGCCGCCGAAGAAGACGATGGGAGCCTCCCCCGGCACTGGCGCGGGTGGCACCCGCCGTTCACGGCGTCCTCGGCCGAGCCTCAACAGCACACCCCCGGTCCGCCGAGATCGTCGCGCCCCATACGCAGGTGCCACTCGTGCAGGTCGGCCACCATGTACGGGATCAGGTCGAGCGTCTCATAGGAGACGGGCCCCTCCACCCCCAGGGTCTCCAGGAGCAGGAGGGCCCGCAGCGTGTCCTCCTGGGTGCGCGCCTCCCGGCGCAGTTCCTGACGCCAGCGCGAGGCGAAGACCTCGTCGTGGAAGGCCTCCAGCCGTTTCCAGGCGTCACGCACGCGGGAGAGCGCACCCGTCGGGTCCACGTCGTTACTTCTCCTTCGGGTCGGGGTCGGTGCCCTCGGCGGTGACGCCCTCGGAGCCCGCGGCCCCGGACGGAGCGGTCTCCGGCGAGACGGCCCCACCGGACTCCTCCTCGCCGTCCACGGGCAGCTCCCCCGCCCGGCGCGCGGCGAACGCCTTGCGCAGCGCCAGCCCGGCCTCGATGACCAGCCAGATCGCCAGCGCGAAGATGACGAAGTCCAGCGGGGCCAGCAGGAAGAGATCGATCAGCGAGTCCGACTTCAGGAACGCGACCAGGTTGACGACGAGCGCCCACGAGGTCATCACCAGCAGGAAGACCAGCGGGATGAGGATGGCCAGCGGGTTGCGGCCGCGCTTGGTCACCCACACCGCGATCACCGCGAGCGCGAGCCCGGCGGTGAGCTGGTTGGTGGTGCCGAACAGCTGCCAGAGCGTACCGAAGGCGAAGTCGCCCGGGATGAGCGCCAGGCCCAGCGGAACGATCGAGGCGACCAGGGTCGCCGCGGTGAGGTTGCGCGCCAGCGGGCGGAAGCGGACGATCTCCGCGATCTCCTGGACGATGTAGCGCTGGAGGCGCACACCGGTGTCCATGGTGGTGGCGGCGAAGCTGACCACCACGACCACCGCGAAGATGACGCCGATCTCCAGCGGGACGCCGAGGTTGTGGGCGAACTGGCCGACACCCTCGACGAAGTTGCCGGTGGCCCCGGCGGACGCGGACCCGAAGTCGCTGTACAGGCCCTTCCAGTCCGCCAGCGGAGAGGCGGAGGCGGCGACCACACCGGCGGTGCAGGCCAGGATCGAGCAGACCGCGAGCGTGCCCTCACCGGCGGCGCCCAGGTAGCCGACCATCCGGGAGTCGGTCTCCTTGTCGATCTGCTTGGCGGTGGTACCCGACGAGACCAGGCTGTGGAAGCCGGAGATGGCCCCGCAGGCCACGGTGACGAACAGCAGCGGGAACCAGGGCGGGGAACCGGCCGGGACGTCGCTGTTGATCACCGGGGCGACGATGGTGTCCCACCCGACGATGACACCGAGGAAGATGACCACGAAGGCCAGCATCATCTGGTGCAGGTTGATGTAGTCGCGCGGCTGGAGCAGCATCCACACCGGGATGCGGGAGGCCACGAACGCGTACACGAACAGCAGGATGATCCAGACCGTGTTGGGGGTCATCCCCATGGCCTCGGAGACGCCGGTGATGTCGATCGGGAACATCACGCCGAGCGGGATGCACACGTACACCAGGGCCAGCGCGATGATCGACGGCACCAGCGCGGAGGAGCGCCTCTTGTACACGATCTGGCCGACCGCGATCGCCAGCGGGATCTCGATCAGGACCGGCAGGACGGCCGCCGGGTAGTTCACGAACAGGTTCGAGATGACCACGGCGAACACCGCGTTGACCATGGTCAGCAGGAAGAAGATGATCACCAGGAAGAGCGTGCGGGAGCGCTTGCTGATGACCTCCCCCGCGAGGGTGCCGATACTGCGGGCCTTGTGCCGGACCGACACCACCAGGGCGCCGAAGTCGTGCACGCCGGCCGCGAAGACGGTGCCGAGCAGAATCCACGCGAGTGCGGGGCCCCAGCCCCAGAACACCGCGACCGCCGGACCGACGATGGGGGCGGCTCCCGCCACCGAGATGAAGTGGTGGCTGAAAACGATGTGCCGATTCGTCGGAACGAAATCGACACCGTCCTTGTAGGTGTGCGCCGGGGTGATGTACCCGGGGTCGAGCGCGTACACCTTCTCTGCCAAATATCGCGAATAGTAACGGTAGCCAACGGCGAACACCGCCACCGACGCGAGTAGGACTAGGGCTGCGGGCATGGCCGTGGCCTACCTTTCACGCTCCGGGTCCGATCCGTCACCGCGACCCCTCGATCCGTGCTCGTCAGCCTGGGGGGTCGCGGCCGATTCGGAACATGGGTTAAAGTCACCAGAAATTAACATGCGGCATTCCTCACATATAAGGCCTGACCTTGGCTGATCTGATCACGGTTTGGCAGCGATCCACCGTCGCCGAACTCTCATGGACCACCCCTTCCGGCCCTTCGGGTATTCCCGTCGTTCCGCTCATGTGGCGTGACTTCCCGTGTGTCGCGCTGCCCTACTCGATGGCCGACACCGCCCTCTCCCTCAGGGGCCGGACGGCGGCCCTCAGCGTGAGCGCGGCGGACGCGGGCACCGGCGCGGCGGTCGTCGGCACCGGGCCGGTCGAGGTGCTGGAGGACGTCGACGGCTCCCTGTTCGTGGAGCACCTCGTGGAGCAGGAGGCGCTCAAGCACCCGCCCACCCGCCTGCGCGCCGACAGCCTCATCGCCCGCCGGGAGAACTGGTGGTGGGTGCCGCGCGTGATCGTCTCCCTCACCGAAGTCGAGGAGCAGCGCGACCTGCACCCGCGGACCCGGGCCGCCGACGCCCTGCTGGTGCGCGACCGGCGGGGCCGCCCCGAGGTCGAGGTGGTCACCGCCGAGGACTGGACGGGCCAGGACGGCGTGACCCTGTGGGCGCGCGGTGGAGCACCCCTTGACGGAGCGGGGGAACCAGCCCTCGTCTTCTCCCACCAGTACAGCCCCGACTTCGAACGGTGGGAGCGGTGGTCCCGGCGGGGCACGCTCACCGGCGACACCCTGACCGTCACCGAAGCGCAGGGGTCTCCCACCGGAGCGGACCCCGCCGGTCCCCTCTCCCCCTATGGTCTGCTGGAACGCCTCTCCAACCACCGCTCCCTGGCCCGCTCCTGCCGCACCGGCATCGCCCGCGCCGAGTCCCGCTCCACCACCTGACCCCGTTCGTCGTCACCCGCTGGAACACTCACCGGTACGTCCCCCTTCGTCACCGCGTGGTGCGTTCCCCTGGAGCCTGCGATGAGCCAGACCGGTCTTTCCCCCGAGATACCGCTCGGTCCCTTCGAAGAGGTCCCCTTCCGGGTCCTCGGTGATGGGGAGGACGGGCTGTGGCATACGGTGCACGACTGCCCGGGGCTCCTCCCTGGCACCGACCCGTGGCTACGAGTCCCGCTCACGTCGGCTGTTCTCGGCGAACTCTGCTGGGACTGCGAGACGATCAGGGGTGGTGGTCCCGTCACCGCTGTGGGCCTCTTCGTGGATGCCGTGCTCACGGTGCTTCGCCTGTCGTCCCTGGTCCTGACAGAGCCTGACGAGGAGGACTGGGACGACGAGGGGGGACTGGGAGGAGTGGACGGACGGGGCGGAACCGCGGGACGACGGAGAGCCCGCGCAGGAGGAAGCGCGCGAGGGACCGTACAGAACGGCACGCGACCTCGCCGAGGACTCCTGGCTGACCTACGTCGATCTGTCCCGACGCCTGTCGGAGACCGTGTTTCGCTACCCCTGGCTGGAAACGTGGGCGAGACCCGCCCTCACCGCGATGGCGGCGGAGACCGAGGAGCGGCGCCAGTCCTTCGTCAGCCTCGTACGGGAAACGGACCTGTTGGAGGTGGCGGCGGCGTTCCTGCTGCCTTCGCCGGAACTCCCCACCGACCACTCCGGGTTCGACGCCATGGAGGAGTCGGTCGTGCGCTCCGCGCTGGAGGACCTCAGGGACTCCTGGGAACGGAGAGTCCGCATCCACCCCGGTGGCCTCTCCGAAGAGGCCTTCGCACGCAGCCTCGAGGTCTACGTACCGGACTCCGCGAACGACGCGGCTCGCCACGCCTTCCAGGAGTTCGTCAACGAACGGATCGCGAGAGCCCGAGCGGTCGTCGAGCAGTACACCTCCGCCTCACCACGCTGGGTCCTGCTCACCCTCCCCCGGCACTGGCGACACCCCACCGGCTGGTGGACGGGAACGATCGCCACCTACTCGAAGGCTTCGGACTGGGGCAGGAGGGCCGCGCTCCTGCTCGCTCCCGAGCTGGTCGTCCGACGCCTCGCGGAGGAGGCACAGGAACACGGCATCACCTACGAGGAACTGGACCAGGACCCGGCCTCGGACGCCACCGACCTGCTCTCCGCTCTCTTGTCGTGCGCTCCTCCGGAGCCCGTCCACTTCCTGGCCCCCGGTGTGCTCGATGACGTACCGGTGCACGAGCGGCGCTCCCTGACCGCCGAGGACGCCGCTCTGCTCCGCACCACCGAAGCACTTCCCGAACAGGTCTACGTCGTTCTCTCGGCCACACACGGTGTCGAGATCCTCCTCCCCACCGTGATCGAGGAACGCTGCCGGAACGGCTGGTCCGGTGTGCTTCTCGCCGGAGCTTCGGACCTCCCCGAGGCGCTGGCCGCTCCGGTGGTGGAGCGTGCGCTCACCGCCCGGGCCGACCGGGAGGCATGGAGTCGTGATCACACCGACGAAGCCCTGGGAAGGCAGGACGGAGAGGCCTGGTTCAACCGGTTCGGAGCCGATTCCCGGCAGGAACTACGGTTCAGGAACCGCCTGCTGATCCTGGCCAGAACCGTGCCCGACCTGCGCGACCTGGGAACGATGGCCGACACCTTTCACGAATCCCGCCTGGGCCACGGCCTGCTTTCCGGGCGCCGTCTCGACCTGGACCCCTTCCATCCGCTCGGCAGGCCCCTGTTCGAGAGAGGCGGCCCCCTCGTCAGGAATCCCGGCCTGGGGCTGCCCCTCGCTCACCTGGCCGGAGTCCAGATCTACTCCACGGATATGCGACAGGACCTGGAGAGGATGGGCCACGCTCCCGGTTGCCAGCACGCCCCCAGCCGATTCGGGCACGAGTTCAGCCTGATGTCGGCCGAAGAGTTCATGGGGATCTTCTCGCGACGGTGGTGTTCCGTCTGCGGCGGCTACGCCGTCCGGTACCTCGACGACGGACAGCTCACCTACTACCGCCTCGCACACGGCCTCCACCGCCTGTGGATGGAGGTGAACGGATGGGCGGACCGACTGGACCGGCTGCCCGAGGAGGAGGTCAGGAACACCCTGACCGAACTCACCGGGTTCGAGACCGCGCCACTCGACCCCAGGATGGACCTCGCGGACCGTCTACGGTGGAAGGGGGCCGTGCGCCACGTTAGGGTCCAGGCCGACCGCGTACTGCGGCATCTCCGCAGACCGAACCGCTCCACCAGGGCCAGACTCACACGGGACCTGCGTCAGTTGCCGGAGACACCACAGGAACTGGCCAGCGTCGACGTCCGTACGGACCCACTCCTGAAGCGTCACCTCAAGGCTGTTCTCAGCAGGGCGGTGGACCCGGGTCTCCAAGCACGTGTCTCGACCGTCCTGGACCATCTCGGGAGCGGATCACCCCCCGAAGGGTTCCCGGCTCTCACCCTTCTGCGGCAGGCCCGCGCTCACGCCGCCGAAGCCGACGAATGGGAGATCGTCCCCCTCCTCCAGAACTGTCTGGACTTCGCCGAGAACCGATTGCCCGCCCCCGACCTCCAAGAACGCCACCGATTGCTGAAGGAGGGGCGCCGGGACGCCGGGCTTCTCGAGATGCTGGTCCCCCAGCTGAAGAACGACCTCAGATGGGATATTCGGTACCTCGAACGGTTCCTCGAGCAGAACCCCGGTGCGGAGGCCCACCGGGTCGTGGAGCAGCTCACGTCGCTGTACAACGACGTAGGGCACCTGGAGGCTCCCCTGAACCGTCCCGGACGCTACGTCATCAGCCGAGGCCGCTCCGAACTCGAGTCGTGGTTGCGGCACGCCGCACGCAACCGCGTCGACGTGGAGGACATCGAGGAGACCGCCCGCCGGATCTCCCTGTCCCCGGAGGCCCTGTCACTGGTGGCCGCCGACAAGGAGGGGGAACTCCTACTCAGAGCCGCCGAACTCCGCCGCAGGAAGACGAGGTTGGAGGCGCTGAGGACACTCGCCGAGGACCCCTCGGTGCGGGAGTCGCAGCTCCAGAAGGCCCTGATGAACCAACCCTGGATCTTCGGCGGACAGTACGTCGGACAGGCGACCCACCGCCGGTTGTGCCCGGGTGACGAGGTGGACCTGCCCCTGATCCGGGGCGACGGGTCGCTACACGTCGTGGAGATCAAACGCGCCGCCCGCCTCGGAGCGTCGCTCGTGAAGCCCCTCCGCGGCGAATACGTCACGACGTCGCAGGTCAACGATGCCGTCGGGCAGGCCGCCAACTACTTGGTCAACCTCGACGAGCAGCGCGACAGGATCATGGCCGAGTTCGGTATCGAAACACGACGTGCGGGCGCGACGGTCCTGATCGGCCACCCCCACGCCCAGCCCGACGTGCCCGAGGCGAAGATCAACGAGACCCTGCGCAAGATGAACACCATGGTCTCCCGGGTCGAGGTCCTCACCTACAAGGAGCTCATCGACAACGCCCAGCGTGCCCTCGGCGAACCGTTTGCGGACGGTCCCACTCTCTCCTGAGGGACGTCGGGGTCTCCGCGCGGGGCGCGGGCCCCGGGGCGCGCCTGCGCGGCGGATAGAATGCGCGGGTACCGGTGATCGAGAAGAAGCACGCATGGGGAATCTGAACAGCGAACTCTTCGCGGCGATCGACAGCGTCGCCAGCGGGGCCGACGAACACGCGCTGGCCGCCTCGGTCCAGGAACTCATGGCGAAGTACCGGGGCCGGGTCGACCCCGAGGACCTGGTGCTCGCCTCCGACACCGACGTCGCCGCCTACGCCGCGTACCGGCTCCCCGCCACCTTCACCGCCGCCCGCGCGGCCTTCGAGACCGCCGCGGCCTCGATCCCGGACCTCGCGCCCGCGACCCACCTGGACGTCGGCGGCGGCATGGGCGCCGCCGTGTGGGCCGCCTCGGACGCCTGGCCGTCGCTGCGCTCCACCACGGTGCTGGAGCAGTCCGCCCCCGCGATCGCCCTGGGCAGGCGGATCGCCCGCAGGTCCACCGCCCCGGCCGTCAGCGGCTCCGAATGGCGGCGGTTCCGGCTCACCGGCGCCGTTCCGGACGGGCCGCGCGTGGACCTGGCCACCATGTCGTACGTGCTCAACGAGCTCACCCCCCGGGTCCAGGAGGAGGTCGTACGCTCCCTCGCCCGCCGGGCCGGGACGGTCGTGCTGATCGAACCCGGCACCCCGGAGGGCTACGCGCGCGTCATCGCCGCCCGGCGACAGCTCGCCGAGGAGGGACTGACGGTGGCCGCCCCCTGCCCCCACGGCGAGGCCTGCCCCATCGCTCCAGGCGAGGACTGGTGCCACTTCTCCGAGCGGCTCAACCGCTCCGGCGTCCAGCGCAGGCTGAAGTTCGGCACGCTCGGGTTCGAGGACGAGAAGTTCTCGTTCGTGGCCGCCACGTCCGCACCCGTGGCGCGCCCCGTGAACCGCGTCCTGCGCCATCCCCACAAGCGCAAGGGACTGGTGTCGCTGAACCTGTGCACCACGCCGCCGGGTGTCGAGGAGCGGGTGGTGTCCAAACGCCAGGGCGAGACCTACCGCGCGGCCCGCAAGACCGAGTGGGGCGACGCGTGGCCGCCCCCGGAGGGGGCCAGCCGCTGACCGTGCCCGGACGCGCGTCCGTTACCCTTCGGCGTGCACCCCCCGAGCATGGAAACGAAGCCCCGTGGAACCACTGCGCCCTGACGACCCCCGAGAGCTGGGGCGCTTCCGCCTGCTCCGACGCGTGGGCGAGGGCGGCATGGGGGTGGTGTTCCTCGCCGTCTCCACCGAGGCCTCCGGGGAGGACCTGGCCGCGGTGAAGGTGATCCGCCCCGAGTACGCCGGGGAGCGTGAGTTCCGCGCCCGGTTCGCCAGCGAGGTCGACCTCGCCCGCCGGGTGCGCGGCCCCTACACCGCGCGCGTCCTGGACGCCGACACCGACGGCACGCGCCCCTGGCTGGCCACCGAGTACGTACCCGGCCCCTCCCTGCACGACGCCGTACGCGACAGCGGCCCGTTCCCCGAGTCCTCGCTCCGAGTGCTCGCGGCGGGGCTGGCCGAGGCCCTGTCGGCGATCCACGCGGTCGGACTGATCCACCGCGACCTCAAGCCCTCCAACGTCCTGCTCTCGCCGCGCGGCCCCCAGGTGATCGACTTCGGGATCGCCCGTGCCGCCGACGCCACCCAGCTCACCCGCACCGGTCAGGCCCTGGGCACGCCCGCGTACATGTCGCCGGAGCAGGCCGTGGGGTCGGTCGTCGACCGGCGCAGCGACCTGTTCTCCTTCGGCGGGGTGCTGCTGTTCACCGCCACCGGCCGTCAACCCTTCGGGGCGGGCAACGCCCCGGCACAGCTGTACCGGGTGGTCAACGAGGAACCGGACCTGGGCGGCGTGCCCGAGGCTCTGCGCCCGCTGGTCACGGCGTGCCTGGCCAAGGCCCCGGACGACCGCCCGGAGCTGGGCGCGGTGCTGGCCGAACTGACCGGCACCGTGCTGCCGCTGGGCGACGACGACGCCACCGAGTGGTTGCCCGACGCCGTCGCCACCCAGGTCAGACGCACCCTCGCCCAGACCAGGATCGTTCCGACCCTGGCCGCGACGGCCGTGGAGGTCGAGGCGGATGCGGTCGCGCGGGGAGACGCCGACGAGGAGGGTCCCGGGGAGGGCCCAGCGGGCGGGGAGGCTCTCAAGGAGGACACCGCTACGGGTGGAGGGGAGTCCGGGAGCGTCGCCGCCGGGGCGCCCACCGGAGCTTCGGAGGACCCGACCGCCGAGGTGGGTGGGACGGAGGCGCAGGCGTCGGAAGGCCCCGACGTGCCCCCGGCCGAGGCCCCCGCGCGACCCGCTGGACCCTCCGACGACGCTCCCGCACCGTCCACCGGCTCCCCGTCCGTGCCCCCGGCCCCGGACGCCGAGCCCGCGCGGGCGGCCCCCACCGCGAGTTCCTCCGTGGCGGAGCGGACCAAGGCGGCCGCCCCGGAACCGCGATCTCCCGGGGCGGACGAGGGACCCGCCGAGTACCCCGGGACACCTCTGCCTCCCCCGCCGGAACCACAGGTGGTGAACGCCGAGGAGACCCCGAGTCCACGGATGTTCTGGGTGGTGGGCGCCGCCGCCGTCGCGGCCGTGACCGCCCTCGCCCTGGTCGTCAACGCCACGGGCGAAACCACCACCGTCACCGCGTCGGGTTCCGGTGGTGACAGGAGCGCGTCCAACGAACCCCCTCCGCTGGAGCCCACCCCCGACGGCACCCGGCCGAACCACAAGGCGGTGGTGGACTCGGTCTTCCTCGGTGGAGGCGACCGCTTCGCGACGCTTTCCACCGCCGGAGTGAACGTCTTCGAGACCGACCGCGTCGAACAGGTGAGCCGCCTCACCCGCGCGAACGAGAACTTCGCCTTCAGCTACTCGCACCTGGCGGCCACCCCCGACGGCTCCGCTCTCGCGGGTAAGGCCGTCAGGTCCGTCAACGACGGCGTGGCCGCGATCCACGTCTGGGACCCGCAGACGTCGGAACGGCACGTCGTCGAACTGCCCGACGCCGGGGACGACGGGTTCTTCGCGCTCGCCCCGGACGGCGCCACGGTGTACTTCGCCGACCCCGGGGAGAACACGGTGAGCGCGTTCGGCGTGGAGGACGGCGAGGAACGCTACAGCGTGGAGGTCCCCGGGGAACCCCTCTCCGACGGCGACCCCGAACGGACGGTCCAAGGTGTGCTCCACGGGGTGGGGACCTCACCCGAGGGAGACCTGCTGGTCGCCGCTCTGGACAACGGTGTCGCCGTGTGGGACGCCGCCACCGGGGAGCCTCACCCGGAGGTCCCGGAGTTGCGGCCGTGGCCCGGCACGTTCGAGGAGGCCACCGCGATCAGCGACGGGACGGTCGTCTCCGCTGGTCCCCAGGGTGTGGCCCTGTGGGACCTGCGGTCCGGGGAGGAGCCCCGCACGTTCCCGTTGCCGGAGGAACTCCGGGAAACGACGGCCACGGTCCGGGAGGTGGCTCTCGGCGACGGCGGGGACCTGGTGTTCGCCTCGGGGCACGACGCGGATCGCGGCGACGGCTTCCTCGTCGCCTGGGACGCGGAGGGCGAACTCGTGGCGCGGGACGACTCCGCGCGCGTCTACCTGTCCCTCACCGCCTCCCCCGACGACTCGACCCTCCTGGTCTCCACCGACCGGTACGGCGGTGAGGAGACACGGCTCGTCCTCCTCGACGAGGAGCTGGAACCGGTGGAGGAGTTCACCGTCCCCACCCGCTGACCGCCCCGGGCCCTGCCGCGCGCCGCCCCCGTCCCAGGAACGGACACCCCATGCCGCATTCCGAGGAAACCGAC
The DNA here is from genome assembly GCF_042869555.1 of Nocardiopsis sp. NPDC006938. Taxonomy (NCBI): domain Bacteria; kingdom Bacillati; phylum Actinomycetota; class Actinomycetes; order Streptosporangiales; family Nocardiopsidaceae; genus Nocardiopsis; species Nocardiopsis sp. NPDC006938. Next base: position 27,971 of record NZ_JBIAGA010000020.1, read on the forward strand.
CGCACCGTGGACGAACCGCTGGGCGGGCGGAGGGCTCCGATCGTGCTCGACACCGACGTCGGCGGCGACCCGGACGACGCCGTGGCGGTGGCTGCGGCGGCCCGCTCCGTGCCCGGGTTGGCCCTGGTTCTCACCAACGACGAGACCGGCGGGAGCGTCGGGTACGGCCAGCGGGCGCGTCTGGCCCGACGGCTCCTGGACCTGTTGGGAAGACCCGACGTCCCGGTCGTGGCGGGCCACGGTTCCGGCGGCACCCGCTACTTCTGTGCCGGGACGCTGGTTCCCGGCGAGGTGCCCGCGCAGCCCCGGGACGTCGTGGGCGCCGTCCGCGACCTCCTCTCCCGCACCGAGGGAGTCGTGCGCTGGGTGGGCATGGGGGCGCTGAGCAACCTCGCCCTCGTACTCTCGGAGGTCCCCGAGGCCCGGGAGCGCCTGTGCGTGACACAGATGGGCGGCGCCCTGAACTACCGGAACCCCTCCGTCGCCGAGCACAACATCCGGATGGACGTCGGTGCCGCGCACCGGGTCTTCTCGGCGATCGGGCGGGGGCGGCTCACCGGTGTCCGGCTGGTCATCTCGGACGTCACCTTCCGGACCGACATCGAGGTGGACCGCGACAGCGCGCTGTACCGGCGCCTGTCGGTGTTCGGCGAGCACACCTGGCAGGGGCTGCTCCACCGCCACCTCGACCTCTGGTTCGACTCCTTCCATCCGGGCAGCATCCAGCACGACGCCCTCACGCTGTCGGCCGCGCTCGACCTGCCGTTCGTTCACCTGGACCGGGCGGAGGTGGCTCTGGACGACCGGGGAAGGATGTCCCTCGCCCCGGGCGGTGCCCCAGTGTGGTTGAGCGCCTCCGCGACCTACGCCCCCTTCAACCGCTGGCTCGAGGACTGCCTCTTCCTGCCCGAGGGCGGCGGTGCCGAGCAGGGGTGATCAGGGCCCGCGGCCCCAGGCCAGCTCTCAGGACCGGCCCTCGCGGCCCTCCTCCGTTCCCGAGGGCTCCGAGCTCTCCCGACGCCGACCGGTACCCCACGGCCGGACCGGGGGCGCCGCCTCCGTGGGACTGACCCCACCAGGGCGATCCCCGCCCGGTGCTCCCGCGAACGCCCCCACCCCCACGGCCGGACCGGGGGCGCCGCCTCCGGAAACTGGCCCTCCCAGGGGCAGCACGCCCTGCGGAGCCGTCAGAGCCAGGCGGCCGTGTCCCCGCCCCACCGGGTGGACGCGTGCTCCCAGTCGGCCGGACCGCCCTCGTAGGAGACCGGCGGGAGCGCGTGGCGCAGCCTTCCGTACGCGGACGGGCTCTCGGTGAGCCACGCGGCGGGGTCGTACCCGCCCCCGTCCGACGGCACCGGAGCGATGTCGTTCATCAGCCATCCGGCGGTCCCCGCCAGGGAGAACCTCAGGTGGCGGCCCCGGCCGTCGGTCTGCCGGTCGGTGAGGGCCCGCAACACCCCGGCGGCGAGCAGGTAGCCGGTGCCGTGGTCCAGGGCCTGGGCGGGCAGCGCCCCCGGGCGTCCCTCGGGGCCCGACTCGATCGCCGCGATCCCGCTCGCGGCCTGCACCAGGCTGTCGAACCCTCTTCGCCGCGCCCACGGCCCCGTCCAGCCCCAGGCGCACAGTTGGGCCACGACCAGCCCGGGGCGTCGGGCGACCAGTTCCTCGGCGGCCAGTCCGTGGCGGTCCAGCCCGCCCGGCCGGTAGCCGGTGACCACCACGTCGGCGGTCTCCAGCAACGCCTCGAAACTCGCTCGCCCCTCGTCTGTTCCCAGGTCCAGCAGGGTGGAGCGCTTGCCCATGCCGGTGTCGGTGTGGCTGTCCGGGTCCTCCTCCAGGTCCGGGGAGTCCACCCGCAGCACGTCGGCGGCGAACAGCGCGAGGGTGCGGGTGGCGACCGGTCCGGCGATGATGCGGGTCAGGTCGAGGACCCGCACCCCGCTGGCGGGCAGGTGTCCCTCGGGCAGTCGGCGGCCGCCGTCCCCGCCGAGCACACTGGACTCGGCGAGCGGGAGCCCGGCGGCCCGGAACGCCCCCTCGGCCCCGGGCTCCCCACCGTCTCCGGGAGCGGGCGCCACGGCGACCGCCAGGCCGCCCTCCGCGTAGACCCGCTCCTCGATCTCACGCGCGGGCATCGCGGCCAGCCGCTCCGCGAGCGCCTCCGGGCCGGTGTCCTCGGCCATGCCCAGGGCGGCGAGCAGACGGGCACGGTGGTGGGGATAGTTGGCGTGGGTGCGCACCCAGCCGTCGGCGGCCCGCCAGAACCCGGACAGCGGGGCGAAGGGGGTCGGGGCCCGGTCGTCCACCAGCAGGTGGCGTTCGCTGATGAAGGAGGTGGCCACGGCGCCCTCGTCGACAGTCACCGGGGGAACCGGCCCGTGGACGCGCGCGGCCAGGAGTTCGGCGGCTGCCAGTGAGCAGACGCCCACGGTGGCCCGGGCGAGTTCACGGACCGGTAGTGCGGCCGGGAGCACCTCGCCCGCGCCCCGGTAGGAGACCCGTTCGGTGAGTTCGGGCGCGCCGCCGATCGCCTGCCATGCCCGGGCCGTCGCTTCGTCTCGTACTCCGCTGGGGGTGGTCATGAGGCCATTGTGCCCATCCGGGCGCGGCGCCGCAGCGGTCGGCTCCGGGTTGTGGACAACGGTGGTGTCCACAACCTCACACGCATCCCTCGGGCCTCCCGAACACCACGGACACCCCGTGCCCCGTCCCCGCCGTACCGGCCTCCTCACCGGTCTCCTCCACAGGCCCGAAGGAAGGGACACGGTCTGTCACCGAACGGTGCGATACTCCCGGCATGCCCCTACCTCTCCCCTCCGACCCCTCCTCGTCCACCCTCTACCTGGACTGGGTCCGGGCCCACTCCCCCGAGCACGAGCCCCAGGCACGCCGCCTCCTCGACCGGTTCACTGAGCAGCTGCGCACGTCTCCCCACGACACGGGATACCTCCAGGGGTACATGGACAGCTGGCTCAGGGAGACCGGACTTCCCACAGAGCACCGGCCCTGGCTCGCCGACACGGTCGCCCACCGCCTCCTCAGGCACAGGGGCGGGCACGCGGACGGACAGGCGGCCAGGCACGCGGCCGCCGCCTACCTCCGGGCGCGCGAGCTGGAGTCGCGGCACGGTCTCACCCGCGACCCCCACCACGTCGCCGAGAACGCCCTCCTCTTCGCACGGCACGGCGTACTGCCCGCCTCGGAAGTGCGCGCCCACCGCGACCGGCTGGCCGAACACCGCACACCGGAGGAGGCGCACCGCGAGTTCGTCCGCTTCCTGGACGCCTGGACCTCCGGCGGCGCCGTGGCGGCGGCCACCGTGCGATCACCCCACAACCGCGCCTCGGTGGGCACCCCGCCCCCGGCCGACCTCGTCTCCCAGGTGCGCGTCTCGGTACGGTCCCTGGGCCTGGCCCCGGAACCCGCCGCCGAGGAGACCGCCCGCGTCATCGGCCGGTTCCTCGCCGCCTCCCGCGGCAACCCCGTGCCGGACGGTCTGCTGAACCAGGCGGGGGCCGCCTTCACCAAGGCCCCGCCCCGCCCGGAGCACACGGCCGGGATCGCCGCCCTCTTCCCCACCACGGCCGGGGACGGCGCCGCCTGGCTGCGGATGTTGGAGACCTCGGGAATCGCCGACGCCATGGTGGAGGGCCGTCTGCGGCCCGAGGGCGGCTACGCGGCCTGGCTGTCGGAGTTCCACTTCATGTACGGGCACCTGTGGTCCCGCAACGCGGTGGGCCAGCAGGAGCTCCCCGAGGAACTGTTCACGATGCTGTCCCGGTTGGCCCCCCGGCTGCGCGCGGAGGCGGCCCCGGTCCGCCTGTTCGAGGGCCGCTACCTGCACAACCGTGTGAACGGGCGCCTCCTCATCGCCTGTGACGACCTCGGTATCGCGGTGGACGCGCCCGAGGACCGCACCCGGCCCATCCGTGAGGCCGTCCGGCTGGCCCGTTCGCCCCAGCTCGACCCCCACCTCGTGGAGGAGACGCGCGAGCGACTCACCCGCCTGCGCTCGGTGCCGCTCGGCGAGGTCGAACTGGAGCTGTCCGCCCTGGACCTCAACCTCTCCCACCCGGTGATGGCCGCCCTGGAAGGCCTCCCCGCATCCCTGGCCGAACTCGACATGGTCGAGCCACTGGCCCGCACCCTGCGGTTCGGTGTCCCCGCCGAGCACACCTGGCCCGCCTTCGAGGAGGCCGTCGCGGAGGTCGCGGCCCTTCCCGGGGGCGTCCTGGGAGCGACCTCCACGTGGCCCGCCCTCACCGTGTACGGCCGTGACACCGCGATCACCGTCGACCACGCGGGGCGGCGCGGCACCCACCGGTTCCACCTGCCGGAGGAGGCCGCCGCGCACGTCGTTCACCATGTCGGCGGCGACGCCCTGGTGACCTGGTGGAAGGCCGAGGACCACGAGCGTTGGGGCGACCGCCGACCGCGCGCGTTCTGGTGCTCGGCCCCCGAGGACACGTTCTCGACCGGGCCCGACCCCGCCCTGTACAACAGCGGCACCGCCCACCACTACGACCTCGGTCTCATACTGGAGAGTCCGGACGGAGGCCGGTACGACAAGGACCGCATCCTCTACCCGGGCGACCGCACCGGCATCACCTACGGGGGAGAGCACACCACCGACGGCGTGCGGGTGTGGAACGACCCGAACCACTGGAACACCCCGGCCCCCGAGGTCGACGCGGCCACCGGAGCCCCGGCGGGGCGCTCCGGACCCGACTTCCTCACCGAAGAGGAGCGCCTGGACTACGCCGCCCTCCTGTCCACACGGCTGCACCTGGTCCGGCTGCCCGACGGAGTCGACGACTCCCCGCTGGGCGCCAAGGACGGGCTCGCCGGGGCCAGGGCCGTGTGGACCGGCCCCGGAAAGGCGGACGACCGCCACCCCGATCGCGCGATCGAGGGCACCGACGGCCGTCGGGCCGCGTTCTCGGACCACCGGGACCTCATCTACTGGGGTGTCGTCCGTATGCCCGAGAACCCCGCCGAGGGACTCCTCGCCTACCGCTGGCAGTCGGGTCACACCGTGCTCCAGTGCCGGGACGCCACCGACGACTCCCTGGTCTGGGAGGTCTGGGCCTATCCCAAGGGCAGGCTGCGCGAACTCGACGCCGTGGGCCGCCGCCCCCTCGCACCACCGCCCGCCTACTGGCACTTCCTGGCCCCGCGCGACCCCGCGGCCAGCAGGGCCCTGCGCGCGGTGGACTCCGAGGCCGCGCGGCTCCTCCTGGAGAGCGCCCTGGCCGCGCCGGTACCCGAGGACCCGGCTCCGGACGTCGCGCTCCCCGAGGTCGCCGACGGCATCGCCCGGGCCCGCGCCGCGGCGGTACGCGAGGCCCTGCCGCGCGTGCTTGCCGAGGTCACCGACCCGGAGGTCGTCGAGGGGGTGGTGTGGGCGGTGCTGTGGGCCGTGGAACTCCGTCTGACGGCGGAGGCGATGGCCGACCGCACGGGGCGGGTCCGGTCCGGGCGGCTGCCCCGCCCGGCCGGGGAGGTCCCGGACCGGAAGCTGGCGGACGCGCTGGCCGGGCTGCTGCCGGACGGCACCTTCACGCTCGGCTTCCCGGACAGGTCCGGCATGATCACGGCGATCGCCGCCGACGGCGCCCGGTTGGACGGCCGGTCCGGTGAGTCCGACCGGCGGCTGGGCCCGCCCGGAACTCCGGCGGCGCCCTGGCCCCGTCTCCTGGGTCTGACCGACGCCGTCGTCTGGCGCCTGGCCACCGGGTCCGCCGGGGGCGATCGGCGGGACGCTCTGGTGGCGCTGGTGCGCACGCTGGCCGACCAGCCCTTCACGAACCCCGGCACGGAGTGGGTCACGGGCACCGCCACCGGCGCGGCGCTGGGCCCCCTGCTGGCGACGGGCCGGGCGGTGGTGACCGATCCGCCCCGAGACCGGCAGCGCTACGCGAACGCCGCCGCACCGCACTGGTCCGGGCGCTACCTCCCGGAGCGTCGTTACGGCTACCTGCGCCCCGCGACGGCCCCGGAGCCGGAAGGCGCCGAGGAGGCCCCGCCCCTGCGTGTGGAGCGCGACGAGGCGGAAAGGCTGCGCGGTTTCCTGGAGTCGTGGGAACGCCGGGGCCCCGTGGAGGTCCCCGCCGAGGCGGTCAAGGTCTTCCGCCAGCACACCGGGGTGATGCGCCCCGTGGCGGAGTTCGTCCTGTCCGGCGGGGCTGGCTGGCCGGGGGCGCTCCCCAGCAGCAAGACCGCGCAGACCGAGTACCGCAAGACCGGGGCGAGGCTCTCCGCGGCGGACACGAACCGGCTCCTGGGATCGGCCGTGCCCGCTGACCCGGCCGACCTGTGGGAGGACGGCGGCATGGTGCGAGCCGCCGAACGGATGGCCCGGGTATGGGTGGAGCTCCTCGGGGTCCGGCCCTCCGCGTCCGCCAGGAAGGCGAAGAAGGACGCCCTCCCGGCCCTGGTCAAGAAGGACCTGGGGTTGGGTCCGGAGTGGGCGGCGCTCCTGACCGGACCGGGGGGCGCATCCGAGGGCGAAACCTCGGGTGGGACCGCGGACGCGGCCGCGGACGCCTCCGCCGGCGGCGGGGAACCCGAACCCCGCGCGGACACCGGAGCCGGGGAGGTCGCGATCCCGCTCCCGAACGGACCGTGGGAACGCCCCCTGATGCTCGACCGCTCCGACGGCGTGTACCCCGTGAGCCCGGCCACGGACAGCCAGGTCTACCTCTTCTCCCCGGAGAACCAGGTACGCCCCTACCTGTACACGGCCTCGCTACTGGTGTGGGCGCTCACCGAGCTCCCGGTGGGCCACCCCGGCCGGGCCCGCGCGGACCTCGTCCACGACGAGATGGTCCGTCGGCTCCGGTCGCCGCAGGTCGTCGTTCCCGCACCCGCCTACGTCAGCGCGGGCAAGGACGAGAAGTGGATCGATCTGACCGGAGCGCGCGAAGTCAGGGTCAGCGTGGAAGGCACCAGGATCAGGGTGGGCGCAGGGGGGACCATCGAGCCGGGCACCGGGCACGCGCTCTGGTCGGACGGCGTGCTCGTGGTCCCCGAGCACAGGACCTACCGGTTCTCGCACGTCATGCTCCTGCTCGCCGGGTTCTTCGACGACGAGGCCGTCGACCGCTGTCTGCGCGGCCTCGACGAGGGCGGATGGCACGAGTTGGCCTTCCTGGTCCGTCAGACGCGCGTGGTCTGTGGCGGTGGCCTGACACGCATGGTCGAACGGGCCGCGAACACCCCGGTTCCGGCGGGTGGTTTCGAGGCCGACCCGCGCCTGAGCGCCCCGGAGCTCGTGGCGGAGGTGTCCGAGCGGCTGAGGGTGAACGACGACGCGGCGACGCTCTACCTGCAAGTCCTCGCGCTGGCCCACCCGACGGACGGCAGGGTGCGCCGGTGGAACGGGTGGGGAACGGACCGGCACCGGAAGGCGGAGGAGCACCTGCTCGCCAGGGGGGTGGTCGAGCGCCGAAGGCGTTCCCGGGCCGGGCGGACGCTCTTCCTACCGGGCGGGTGGACGGAGCTGAAGGCGCCGTTCCCACCGATGGAGACGGCCAAGCTGGAGTCCCACTTCATCGGCACGGACTCAAGGCGAGCGGGACACGGTCCGTTCAGCCGGGCGCTGCCGGTGGCTCCCCCGCACGAGATGTTCGCCGAGGCCTGGCGAGAGCGCGGAGTCGGCTGATCCTCGCCGGGGAGAGCGGCGCGGTGCGGGGATGTCAGGGCGTCAGGGTGCTGGTGTGGAGAAATCCGGGGACTTCGGTGGTGAGAGAGGCCCGTTCTCGGAAAGAATCCCAGTAGCACCTCGAACACCCCGTGCCGTGGGGTGTTCCCCGTCGAGGTGCTGGAGGAGGGGGAAGGGACGTCGTTCATCTCGACCACCCGGCGCCGACGGTGTCGGGCCGTCGGGCTGGTCGACACGTTCCCGCCCTGGTCACCGTGTGGACCGGGGCCGGGTCATCGGCTCTCCCGATGGTCCACCCCCAGGCCCCCGAAGAGAAGGAGTTCCACGGATGTCGACGATCACTCCGGTGTGCCAGGCTCGGGCCACGGCGGCCCCTCGTGCCGGGAGGGTGCTGCCGCTGCCCAGCGCCGGCATCTGCGGCACGTGCAACGGCGAGGGCGGAAGCTGGGTCACCGGCTCCGGAGGTATCCGGGAGTGGGTGACGTGCGGCAACTGCCACGGCCGGGGTACCACCTGACGCGCTGAACCGGGACGGAGCCCGTCCGAGGCCGGGGGCTCCGTCGGCGCCGGGAGGCCAGCCCGAGGCCAGCCACCCGCGCCGGCCCCGGTCCCCTCCTCGGACCGAACACCGCGGTGTCGTGGGGCAGACCCACCCACGCCACCGGCGTCCCGATCCGACCGCACGACGAGGGCGGGGCCCGGCGCCCACACCGGGCCCCGCACCACCGCCGCGCACGCACGCCGTCGAGGAGCAGTCGTTTCACCCGAGCGCGTCACGACCTCCCGTCCCCTGCGTCGCTTGCGCCGCTCCGGTTCCGGGGCCGGAGGTGTTCGCCCTCCCACCGCTCCGCGCCCGTGTGCGTCGCGCTCCCCGGGGGCGCGTACTCCAGTCCGATCCCGCGCGCCCACAGGCGGGTGGCGGTCTCCACCACGACGTCCGGGTCGTGTTCCTCCCCGTACAGGAACAGCACGCGGGCGGTGTGCTCCACCATCCCGCCCAACATGCTGGCGGTGGTCTCCACGTCGATGTCGGCCGAGGCCAGCCCCTCCTGCTGGAGACGGCGGGTCCCCGACGAGATGCGTTCGACGAACAACCCCCGGATCTCCAGGAAGAGCGTCCGGAACACCGGGTGACGCGGCGAAATCTGCTCGATGACCTGCATGATCCGCGCGTTGTCGCGGTAGGCGGCGAGGAACCTGCCGGTGGCGTGCCTGATCCGTTCGACGGGGTCGGTGCCGGGCGGCGCGGCGGATCGGGCCGCGTCGAACATCTGCCCCGCCACCCCCTTGGCGACCTCGTGGAACACCTCGTCCTTGGAGTCGAAGTACGTGTAGAAGCTCCCGTAGGCGATCCCAGCCCGGCCGGTGATCAGGGCGACCCTGGTCTCCTCGAACCCGCGCTCCTCGAACACCTCGCGGGCCGCGTGCACCAGAACCCCCCGTGTGCGCCGTCCGCGTTCGGTGGGAGGCCTGCCCGTCGGCGTCCGTCGTCCCACTGCCACCCCTCGCTCCGTGGTCACCGCAGGGGAAGGAACTTCGCGATGACCTCGTTCATGATCTCGTAGGTGCCTCCCCCGATGCTGAACACCCGGGCGTCCCGGTAGTGCCGTTCCACCTCGGTCCCGCGCATGAACCCCGCTCCGCCGTGCAGCTGGACGGCGTTGTCCACCACGTAGTCCATGGCCTCCGTCGCGGTGTTCTTCGCCATCGCCACCTCCGAGACGAGCGGCTCGCCGTCCTGGAGCCGCTCGGCGATCCCCCGTACGTAGGCGGTGGCCACCTCGGTCCGGCGGTGCATCTCCACCAGACGGTGCCGCAGTACCTGTCGCCGTGACAGCGGCGCGCCGAACGCCTCGCGTTCGCGCACCCACGCCACCGACAGGTCCACGCACCGGCGCGCCACCGCGCAGGCCTGCACCGACAGGCCGATGCGTTCGCTGGCGAACTGGCGCATGATCTGGAGGAACCCCTCGTCCTCCCCGCAGACGAGGTGGTCGGCGGGCACCCGCACGTCCGAGAACGAGAGCTCCGCGGTGTCCGAGGAGCGCCACCCCATCTTGTCCAGCTTGCGGGCCGCGGTGAACCCGGGGGTCCCGCGGTCCACGACGAACAGCGAGATGCCCTCGTGCCCGGTGTCGGAGGTGCGCGCGGCCACGGTCACGAAGTCGGCCCGGTAGCCCGAGGTGATGAAGGTCTTCGAGCCGTTGAGCACCCAGGAGTCGCCGTCGCGGACCGCCCGTGTGCGCAGGTGCGCCACGTCCGACCCGGCCTCGGGTTCGGTGACGCCCAGCGAACAGACCAGATCGCCCGCCAGGGCGGGCCGCACGTAGTCGCGCACCAGGTGCTCGCGACCGTCCGCGACCAGGGCGGGGAGCGCGATGGTGTGCGTGAACAGGGAGGCGAGGACCCCGGTCGGCACACCGGCCAGGACCGCCTCCTCGGAGACGATCAGCTGGTCGATCATCTCCCCCTCACCGCCCACGGACTCCGGCTGGCCGAGCCCGAGCAGGCCGAGTCCTCCGGCGGTGCGGTGCAGGTCGCGCGGGAGTTCGCCCTCGTCCTCCCAGCGCTCGACGTGCGGCAGGATCTCCTTGGCCGCGAAGGCCCGCACGGTCTCCCGGAGCGCCGCGCGGTCGGGGGTGTTCCAGCGGTCGGTCCGGGGGGAGTCGGTCGCGGTCATGTACGCACACTCGCATCCGTGTCGCGGGAGGGTCGGCCGAACCCCCTGGGAGATCCAGCTCACACTTTGTTATGGTGCGCGGAACATGACAAGTCAGTCAACATCTGGGGCCGACTGGTCCCGGTGAGGAGCCCCCGTGGTCGACACCGCCGCCCTCGTCGAGGACCTGCGTGCCGAACAGGAGGACCTGGCCGCGCTGCTCCGGGGCTCCGACCCCGCCGACTGGTCCAGGCCCACCCCCGCACCCGGCTGGAGCATCGCCGACCAGGTCGCCCACCTGGCCTTCTTCGACGGTTCGGCACTGACCGCCGTGACCGATCCGGAGGGGTTCGCGGCGGTCCTGGAGGCGGCCCTGGCCGATCCCGAGGGGTACGTGGACTCGGCCGCCGCACCGCTGACCGCCCTACCGCCGGGAGCCCTGCTCGACCGCTGGGTCACCGCCTCGGCCGCGCTCCGCGCCGCCCTCCTGGACGCGTCCGCCGGGACCCGGGTCCCGTGGTTCGGCCCGCCGATGAGCGTGCCCTCCAAGGCGACGGCGCGGCTGATGGAGACCTGGGCGCACGGCCAGGACGTGGCGGACGCGCTGGGAGTGACCCGTGCGGCCACCGACCGCCTGCGCCACGTCGTGCACCTCGCCCTGCGCACCCGCTCCTACAGCTACCTGGTGCGGGGCCTGCCCGAACCCGGCGAGGAGGTACGGGTGGAGCTCACCGGGCCGGGCGGTGACACGTGGCGGATGGGACCCGAGGGGGCCGGGGCGGTCGTGCGCGGGGACGCCGAGCAGTTCTGCCTGGTGCTGACCCGCCGCCGCCACCCCGACGACACCGGGCTGGAGGCCGAGGGTCCGGCGGCGCGGGAGTGGTTGGAGGTGGGACAGACCTACGCGGGCGGCCCGGGGGCGGGGCGCCGCCCGGGCCAGTTCCCCCAGGGGTGACCTCAGTGGTGATCTCGGGACCGGGTCGGGGGGTGGAGCGACGGCAACGCTCCACCGCCCCCGGTGCAGAACCCGACCGACGTGTCACATGGAACCCAGCCTGTGCACAACGTCGATCTGTCCTCCGTACTTGCGATACTCGACCCATGCCCCACACCCTCCCCGGCTCCCCTCCCTCCACGCTCCACGCGGACTGGACGAGCGCGCACGACCCCGCCCGCCTGCCCCAGGCCCGCGAGCTGACCGACGCCTACGAACGGCTCACCCTCCGCGGAACACGGGCGGCGAGACTCCTGGCCCACGTCGGCGAGACCATCGACGCCCTGGAACTCCCGGTCGAACACCTGCCCTGGGCCTGGGACACCATCGGGCAGCGGTTGGCACGGGGCAACCCGCGACTGGCGGGCACCGCCTACTCCCGCGCACGCGGGGCCGAGACCGAGCACGGACTCCCCCTCGACCCCGACCACACCGTCGACAACGCCCTGCTCTTCGCCCGGCACCGGGCCCTGCCCGCCAAGGAGCTGACGGCCCAACGGCGCAGACTCACCTCCCTGTTCGAGCCCGCGGACGCGCACCGGGAGTTCGTGCTCCTCCTGGAGGACTACGCCCGGGGCGGGGCCGCTCTTCCCGCCGCCCTGGTCTCCCAGCTGCGCACCTCCGGTCGAAGGGCCGGGCTCGGAGACGGCGAACGCGCCCGCGACCTGGGCCGGGTGCTGGCCGCCGCGCGCGGCCGCGGAATCCCGGACCGTGTCCTGGACGACGCCGACGAGCTCTTCGCGACGGCCGCCCCGGAGGACACCGTCCGCCAGCACCTGGCCGGGCTCTTCCCGGACTCGATCACCGACGGCGGCGCCTGGCTGCGCGTGCTGGCCACGCTCGGCATCGACGACGACCTGGCCACGGGCCGAATCGTCCCCGAGGGCGGCCTCGCCGCCTGGCTCTCCGAGTACCACCGCATGTACGGCGACCGATGGGTGGGCGAGGGCGTGTGCCGCCAGCCCATGCCCGGTGAGCTGTACACCCTCCTGCCCCGGATCGCTCCGCGTATCAGGGCCTCCGGAGCCACCGTGGACCTCACCGGCCGCCGGTACAACGTGCGGGAGCGGAGCGACTCCTCCCTCGCCAGCGCCTGCCGCAGGGAGGGGCTCACCGTACGGGTGGTCGCGTCGAGAAGGCGCGCGTCCAGACCGGCGGAGCAGGCCCCCCAAGCCCCGGTCGGTGCCGACACGGGCGAGGTGAGCTGAATCGGGCCCGCGCCCACACGGGTGCGCGAGTTCGACCGAGGCGCCGGGGCGGGTGGGCCCCGCCACGCCAACGAGGCGAACGCGACCGTGCCCCGCGCCGACGAGACGGGGTGGCTCGGCCCGCCGCTCCTCGCCCCGGGCCGGGCCCCCTCCTCCCGCGTCACCCCCGCATCAGCGTCCCGAGGAGCTCCCTGAACTCGTCGTCGCCCGCGTGCAGGGTGACCGACCGCTTCTCGTGGTCGACCTCGACCGCCACCTCACGGAGGTCGGGGAACCCCTTGGCCCCGGAACTCGGGTGCCACCAGTACAGCTTCGAGCTGACCGGCTTGGGCGCGTCCGACACGAACCGCTCGACGAGGTCCTGCATGTGCTCCATCGCCGCCACGGGGTGGCCGCGACCCAGCACGTGCGCCATGACGACCGGTGGGGACGGGACCACCACCAGCGCCCCGTGCGGGGCCTCACCGAGGTAGCGGTCCAGTACGTGCAGGTGGGCGAGGGTGTACTCCTGATCGGGGCCGCCGATGTGGATGATCGGGGTGCCGAGCAGGTCGTTCTCGGAGACCTCGAAGGGGTCGACCAGGGAGTTCTCCACGGCGGCGGCGAAGGCCCGCTCCGGGGTCAGGTCGCCGAGCTGGCGGCGCTGGAACAGGGCGATGCTCCGGGGGTGGTCGACCACGACCGCCTCGACCAGCTCGGGGGTGAGCGCTCGCGTGACCAGGGAGTCCAGGGCCTCTGCCGGGATCGCGTCCCGCCGGTACACCCGGACCCGTAGCCGTTCCACGGGCACCTCGGTGGCCGTCCCCGAGGCGAGGTCGGCCTCCACCTCGTCCAGGTAGGCGGACGCGAGCCGCTCCGCCTCGTGTTCGCCCGCCTCCTCGACGGCGGAGAGGTAGCGGTGGACGCGGAGCGTCGCGGGGCCGACGTCCCCGCCCTGTCCTCCGTGCCGGGACACGACCACGGTCTGGGGGTCGTGGAACCGTGCGTCGAAGCCGCGCTGGGCGAAGGCCGCGAGCAGGGCCCGGCGGACGTGGTCGCCGGACAGCGGCGGGTAGTGCGTGCCGAAGGCCATGCCGCGCGAGCGCAGCTGTCGCATCATGCCGAACACGATCTGTTGGGCGTAGTCGGGGTGTTCCTCGGCCGGGACGGACTCCATGTCGGTGAGGATCGTGGCGCAGTCCATGTCGAAGTACCGCTCCTCACCGTCCTCCGACGGGAGGGGGAGGCGCACCACGGCGGGCGGGAGGGGCGTCGCCGCGACGTCGTACTTGGCGTAGGTGGCGGCCAACAGGTTCAGGAAGGCCGGGAGGGTTTCTGTGTGGCTCATATTCCGTGTGACTCCGTGCCTCCGGCGGAGGTTCGGCCCGATGTGCGGGTGGCGACCGGGAGCGTGTTCCGGCCTCAGCGGGCGCGGGAGAGGACCTTCTTCTGGAGCGCCTCCAGCGGCCCCTGGCGGAAGCGGGGCAGCCAGAGCTGGGCCCCCGTGACGAGTGCCAGGGACACCACCGCCCACAGGACCAGCACCCACCACCGTCCGGTGTCGGCCATCCGGTCCGCGAGTCCGAGCCCGAAGCCGTAACAGACGAACATGAGGACGACGTTCTGGGTCACGTACCCGGTCATCGCCATCCGGCCCAGTGAGGAGATCCCCGACGCCACGGGCCCGGTGCCGCTCGCCCGGTCCAGCAGGAGTCCGATCAGGCCGATGAGCCCGACGGCGACGAGCGGAGCCACCACGTAGCGGTCCAGCAGCAGCCAGTCCGGACCGGCGAGGGCGGTGGCCGCGGTGAGCGGGACACCGAGGCCCATACCCCACCTGAGCAGGCGGGCGCGGATCGCCCGCCCCGCCGGGGTGTCGGTGAACGCCCCGGCACGGAACAGCCGCACTCCCAGCAGGAACATGAACACCATCAGCCCGAAGGTGAGGACGGGTTCGAGACGCAGACCCACCACGTGGTCCAGGCGGAACGCCACCTGGTCCGGGTAGGACCCGTGGGCGTAGAGCTCGACCGCCTCCCGAGGCACCGCAGAAGGGCCGGACGCCAAGGTGGTCAGGGCCGCGGTGACCAGCCCCATCAGTGCCACGTGCAGGGAGACCGACACCCACATGACCGTGTTCCTGGTCCGCTCGGAGCGGGTGAGCAGCCAGGCCACCAGCAGCGCCACCACCGCGTACCCCATGAGCACGTCTCCGGCGAAGACCAGGGTGAAGTGCACCGTGCCCTCGACGAACAGGAGCAGAGCCCGCCACCGGTAGGGGCCCGGCCAGCGCGCGCCCCGCCGCGCCGCCGAATCGAACTGGATGGCCAGGCCCGCTCCGAACAGGAGGGTGAGCAGGGCGAGGAACTTGCCGTTGGCGATGGTTCGGAAGACGCCCTCGGCCAGGGTGGCCGCGGAGGGGTCGGCGTGGAACGGTGTGAAGGGGCTGAGGTCGTCGGTGCCGTAGAGGATCACGGAGTCACCGCCGGGTCCGGCGAAGAGCCACACGTTGGTGGCGAGCGTGCCGAGGATCGCCACGCCCCGCAGCACGTCCAGCAGGGGCAGCCGACCGCCGCCGGGGGTGCGGTCGCTGGCGGCGCGTTCGGGGGTGCCCTTCGTGCGACCGGGGGCGGGTGCGCCGGAGGGCCTCCCGTGGGGGGCGTGCTCCCCGGTTCCCGAACGCCGGGGAGCGGTGTCGTGGCCGCTCATGTCAGGTGTCCTCCGTGGTCGCCGCGAAGAGGCGGTCGAAGTGCCGCCGGAGTACGCGCTCGGCGGTGGCGTCGTCGAACAGGTCCGGAGTGGCCAGCTGGTGCAGGGTGAGGCCGTCGGCGAGGGCGACGAGCGCGGCGGCCTCGGCGCGGGGATCGAGGTCGGAGGAGAGCTCCCCCAGCCGTTGGGCCGCCTCGAACCCCTCGGCGAGCCCCTCCACCAGCGTGCGGGTGGTGGTTCCGTGCAGCTCGGCCATCTCGGGGTCGCGCACGGCGGTGGGCAGGAACTCCAGCCACACGGTGAGTTCCCTGCGGCGTTCCTCGTCGAGGGGCAGGAGGGTGTGCGCGATCCGGAACATGTGGTGGCGGACGGGCGCGACCCGTTCCACCGCGTCGATGCGTTCCGCGCCGCGTTGGTAGAGGTGCTCGACACCGAAGCGCAGGAGGTCGGACTTGCTGCGGAAGTAGCGCTGGACCAGCCCCACCGAGGAGCCGAGTTCGTCGGCGACGTCGGCGAAGGTGGTGGCGGCCAGGCCCTTGCGGGCGATGGTGCGCAGGAGGGCCTCGGCGACCTGGCGCCGTCTCTCGTCGTGGTCAGCGGTGCGTGGCATATAAAAATATTACGAGCATATTTTTATTCGCGCAACCGGTGGCCGCCTCCGGCCACACCCTCTCCGAGGGCTCTCACCCGTCGGGCTCGACCCGCCCGCTCCCGACGCCGGACCCGCTCCGACCGGTCCGGCCCGGTCCGCACCGGTCGGGGTCCGCACCGATAATGCGGAGGACGACGCCTCCGTACCGGGGGCCGGACCGAGTGGAGGCGGCGTGAGCGCGGACGGGCGGCAGAAGGGCGGCGCTCCACGTCGCGCGTTGAGCCGCAGGTCCCTCCTGCTCGGCGGCGGCGTACTCCTGGGCGGAGCGGCCGTGCTCGGCGGGGCGGCCCACGCCGCCCGCGAGCGCTGGGACGTCGCGGTGGTCGGTGCCGGTGTGACCGGGTTGTCCGCCGCACGCAACCTCGCCGACCACGGGCTGTCCGTGATCGTCCTGGAGGCCCGCGACCGGATCGGCGGCCAGCTGTACACCGACCACTCCTTCAGTTCGGTCCCGGTCGAGCTGGGCGCCGGACTGATCCACGGCCGCGAGGCCTACACCTGGGAACTGGTGGCCGAGGCCGGGGTGGAGACCGTCCGGATGCACGCCGGGGACGGTGTGCCCGCTCCCGTTCCCACCCCCGAGGAGCCCCGCGACGACGAGGACGCCGCCGCCTACCTGCGGCGCATGGGCGTCCCGGAGGACCGGTGGCCGCCGGTGTCCATCGACAACGAGGCCCTGGACCGGTGGAGCGCCAGGTGGATGCGCGACTACGGGCTCTTCGACTGGTGGTCCGAGCCCCGGGAGAACTTCCGGGTGGTCGGCGGCTACGACGGCCTCCTGCCCCCGCTCGCGCACGGCCTGGACGTCCGGCTGGGGCACGCGGTGCGCCGCGTGCGGTGGTCCGGCCGGGGTGTGGAACTGACCGCGGCCACGCCGGAGGGGACCGTGGGCGTGCGCGCCGACCGGTGCGTGGTCACCTTGCCGATCGGGGTCCTCAAGGCGGGTGACGTGGTCTTCGAGCCCGAGCTGCCCGCCGGACACCGGGACGCGGTCGGCGCCCTGGACCGCACTGACGCCCTCAAGCTCGTGTACGAGTTCGACCGCGCGGTCTTTCCCGCCGACGAGGACGCCCTGGGGTGGGACGAGGACACGGGGTTCGTGTTCTGGTGCCTGTCCCGGGAGAACCCCGAGGTGGTGGTGGCCTGGGCCGCCGGCGAGCGGGCGCGCGAACTCCTCGCCCTCCCCCTCGCCCAGCGGTTCGCCGCCGGGCTGGACGCGCTGTCCGGCGCTCTCGGGGAGGAGCCGCCCGCACCGGTCGCCCGCACCACCCACGACTGGGCGGCCGACGTGTTCAGCCGGGGCGCCTACCTCTACGTCCCGCCGGGCGCGCACGACGCGCCGGACGCCCTCGCCGCGCCCTTGGAGGGGGTGCTGTACTTCGCGGGCGAGCCGACGACCGGCGAGAACACCGTGGAGGGTGCCTACGTCAGCGGCTACGACACCACGGACGGCCTGCTGGCCGCGTGGTGAGGGTGTCGGCAGGCCCTGCGGGGCCTGGCCTCGCGTTCACCGCACCATGCACGTTGTGCCGGAAATGAACAGTTGTGATGCAATATCCCCTGGGTTCGTGACCCGCGAGGGCCCCGACACCGCGCATCTGCACAGCAAGTTAGAGGGAGGTTGGCGATGACCAACCGCGCGTACGTGATCGCAGGGTCGGAGGCCACCGGCGGCGCCGGTATCCAGGCTGACCTGAAGGCCTTCCAGGAACTGGGCGTCTACGGCATGGGGACGATCACCTGCATCGTCTCCTTCGACCCCGGGAACGGTTGGGGCCACCGGTTCGTCCCGGTCGACCCGGGTGTCATCGCCGACCAGATCGAGGCCGCCACGAGCTGCCACGACCTCGACGTCGTCAAGATCGGCATGCTCGGCACCCCGGACACCATCAACGTGGTCTCCGAGGCGCTGGCCCGTCAGCCGTGGCGGCACGTGGTCCTCGACCCGGTGCTGATCTGCAAGGGTCAGGAGCCCGGCGCCGCACTGGACACGGACAAGGCCCTGACGGCGCAGATCCTGCCGCTGGCGACGGTCATCACCCCGAACCACTTCGAGGCCCGCACCCTCGCCGGGATGGAGTCCATCGAGACGGTCGACGACCTCGTGGAGGCCGCCCGCCGCATCCGCGAACTCGGCCCCCGGCACGTGGTCGTCAAGGGCGGCACGGAGCTGCCCGGCCCCGACGCGGTCGACGTCTACTTCGACGGCGAGGAGGTCACCGTCCTGAGCGCCCCGAAGATCGGCGAGGAGCGCGTGAGCGGGGCGGGCTGCACCTTCGCCGCCGCCATCACGGCCGAGCTGGCCAAGGGCGCCGAGGTGGGCGACGCCGTGCGCACCGCCAAGGCGATGGTCCGCGAGGGCATCGCCGAGCGGCTGACCACCCACGCCCCGTTCGCCTCGGTCGTGCCGGTCGCGCCCGCCCGGGCCTGAGCCCCCGCACCGCGTGCCCTTGGTCACTTCGGCCACATCCGTCGCACTGATCGCGAATGATTCCGCGTGAATCGGACAGGGCTGTGAGTGCATCCGATCGAAGGAGGCTCGCGTGTCCGAGAGCGACAAGGCCGAGAACAAGTTCGACGAGTTCAAGGGCAAGGCCAAGGAGGGCCTCGGCAAGGCCACCGGCAACGAGCAGTGGCACGCCGAGGGCAAGGCCGAGCAGACCAAGTCGAAGCTCAAGCAGGCGGGCGAGAAGGTCAAGGACGCCCTGACCCCGAACGACAAGCGCGACTAGAACCGGCTTCCGGACACCGCGCCCGCACGCGGGCCGTGCCCGGGACGCTCAGCATCAGGGGGGAGGACCCGGACGGGGCCTCCCCCTCGTCGTTGTCAGGGCACCTCGGGGGCGGTGTCGCCCAGAGAGAGCAGCAGTGTGCGCAGGAGGCCGGAGAGCCGTTCCCGCTCCTGTCCGCTCAGGCCGTCGAGCAGGCGCGCCTGGTTGGCCACGTGCCCGGCCACCGCGTCGTCCACCAGTTCCCGGCCCCTGTCGGTCAGGGTGACCAGGACCCGGCGCCTGCTGGCGGGGTCGGTCTCGCGGTGGACCAGCCCCTTGTTCACGAGGCGGTCGACCCGGTTCGTCATGGCGGGCGAGCCCACCATCATCATCCTGACCAGGTCCTTGGCGGTCAGCTGGAACGGTTCCCCGGACCGCCGCAGCGTCGCCAGCACGTCGAACTCCGAGCGCTCCAGGTCGTATTCGGCCAGGAGTTCGCCGACCCCGCGCCCGAGCAGCCGCTGCAAGCGGTTCATCCGACCGATCACCCCCATCGGGGAGACGTCGAGGTCGGGACGTTCGCGGGCCCACTGGGCGAGGAAGAGGTCGACGGCGTCGTTCATCCGGTGATCATAGCGCCGCGACCTTGACGTCCTCGGCGCCCGTCGCTTAATCTTTCGACATCGAACAATTCGACACCGAAAGTTGCACCGATGACACCCCCCACCGTCACCGAGGCCATCCGCGACCGGCGCAGCGTCCGCCGCTTCCACCCGGAACCGGTCCCCGAGCACGTCCTCGCCGAACTCCTCGAACTCACCATGCAGGCACCGTCCAGCTGGAACTTCCAGTCCCGGTCGGTGGTGGTCGCGCGCGACCCCGCCGTACGGGAGGCGCTCTCCCTCGCCGCCCACGGACAGCGCCAACCCCGCGAAGCCCCCCTGACCCTGGTCTTCCTCGCCGAGACCGGCCGCTGGAAGGAGGACCTCGACGAGGTCTACCGGGCCGCCCGCGACAACGGGGCCTGGGACGAGGACTTCCTCCGGGCCACCGCCACCTCCGGGATCGACTTCCAACGCGACCTCGACGCGCGCGGTCTGGGCCGCGAGTACGCGGTCAAGGACGCGGTGATCGCCGCCACCCACGCCATGCTCGCCGCCACCGCGCTCGGGCTGGCCTCCTCGCCCATGAACGGCTGGCGGGAGGACCAGGTACTCCGGGCGATCGGCGCCGACCACCGGGACGACCTCGCCGTCGCCCTCCTGCTCTCCGTGGGGCACCCCGCCGAACGCCGCCCCCACCCCGGCCGCCTGCCCCTGGACCGCCTCGCCTTCGGCGACCGCTACGGGAAGGCGCTGTGAACGGGCGCGCGCGCATCGCGGGCGACTCCCTGCTCACCGCCCTGGCGCCGATGGTCTGGGGAAGCACCTACCTGGTCACCACCGAGTTCCTCCCACCCGACCGCCCCCTGTTGGCCGCGCTCCTGCGCGCGCTCCCCGCCGGTCTGCTTCTCGTGCTGTTCGCCCGGGCCCTGCCCTCGGGGGTGTGGTGGTGGCGCTCGCTGGTTCTGGGCACCCTCAACATCGGTGCCTTCCTCTACCTCCTCTACGTGGCCGCCTACCTGCTGCCCGGCGGGGTCGCCGCGCTCGTGATGGCGGTCCAGCCGGTGATCGTCCTGCTCCTGGCAGCGCTGCTCCTGGGCGACCGGCTCCGGCCGACCCACCTGCTCGCCTGCGTGCTCGGCGCGTCCGGGGTGGGACTGCTGGTGGTGGGCCCCGAGACGGCGCTGAACCCGGTCGGGGTGCTGGCCGGTCTGGCCGCCGCCGTGTCCATGGGCACCGGGATCGTCCTCACCAAGCGCTGGGGGCGCCCCCCAGGGGTCAGCCTGCTCGGGGCCACCGGCTGGCAGCTCACCGCCGGCGGGCTCGTGCTCCTCCCGCCGACGCTGCTGTTCGAGGGGCTGCCCGCGAGCCTGAGCGCGGCCAACCTGGCCGGATACGCCTACCTGGGGCTGATCGGCGCCCTGCTCGCGTACGTGCTCTGGTTCCGGGGGTTGGAGCGGCTGCCCGCCCTGGCGGCGTCGTTCCTCTCGTTCGCCAGCCCGCTCACCGCGACCCTCCTGGGGTTCCTCGTGCTCGGTGAGACCCTCACCGTCATGCAGGGGGCGGGGGCCCTCACCGCGGTCGGCGCGGTGCTGCTGGTCCAGTTCACCTCGCACGGCCCGCGCCCCGGCCGCGAGAGAGTCCCGTTCCCCCCATTGACAGCCCACGGGCGCACCGGGCACGGTAATCCCACAGACACGGCCAGCCACTGGGGAGCACGATGAGGAAGTCCTCCGCACGGCTGGCCGACGGCCGCGAGATCGTCTACTACGACGAGGAGGGCCACGACCGCGAGGACGCCCCGGACCGGCGGGAGCTGCCGCCGGTCGCCTCCGGCTCCGAGCTGCGCTGGGACCGGCTCCGGCGCGAATGGGTGATCGTCGCCGCACACCGCCAGGACCGTCTGCACCTGCCTCCCAGCGACGAGTGCCCGCTGTGCCCCTCCCGCGACGGCCGTCGCACGGAGGTGCCCTCCCCCTCCTACGACGTCGCGGTCTTCGAGAACCGCTTCCCCGCGCTGAACGGGCCCGGGGGCCGGTGCGAGGTGGTCTGCTTCTCCTCCGACCACCACACCTCGCTGGCCGCGCTCGGCCCCCGGCGGTTGCGCACCGTCGTCGACGCCTGGGCCGACCGGACCGAGGCGCTGTCCGCCCGCCCCGACGTGGCGCACGTGTACGTCTTCGAGAACCGGGGCCCGGAGATCGGCGTGACCCTGCACCACCCGCACGGCCAGATCTACGCGCTGCCCTTCGTCACACCCCGCACCGAACGCGAGCTGGACTCGGCCCGGCGGCACCGCGCCGCCACCGGAGGCGACCTGTTCGGCGACATCCTGGCCGCCGAGACGGCCGGGCCCCGGGTGGTGCTGCGCAACGAGCACTGGACGGCCTTCGTCCCCGAGGCCGCCCGTTGGCCGGTGGAGGTGCACGTCTACCCCCACCGGGCCGTGCCCGACCTGCCCGCCCTGGACGGCGACGAACGCACCGCACTGGCGGAGCTGTACTCCGACCTGCTCGGCCGCGCGGACCGGCTGTTCGGCGCCCCGCTGCCCTACGTCTCCGCCTGGCACCAGGCCCCCGCGCGCGACCCGGAGGCGCGCGGGCTCGCCCGGCTGCGCCTCGAACTCTTCTCCGTGCGCCGCGCCCCGGGCAAGCTCAAGTACCTGGCCGGAACCGAGTCCGGCGCCGGTGTGTTCAGCCAGGACGTGACCCCCGAGTCCACCGCCCACCGCCTCCGGGAGGCCTGACCGTGCACGACCCCGCGGTGGCGTTCCGGCGGGCGTTCGCCTCCGAGCCGGACGGGGTGTGGGCGGCCCCCGGGCGCATCAACCTCATCGGCGAACACACGGACTACAACGACGGCTTCGCCCTCCCCATCGCGCTGCCGCACACCCTCACCGTGGCCGCCGCGCGCCGCTCGGACGGCCGGGTCCGGATGCGCTCGCGGGAGTTCCCGGACACCTTCGAGGCCCGTACGGCCGACCTCTCCCCCGGGACGGTGCCGGGCTGGGCCGCCTACCCGGCGGGGGCGCTGTGGGCCCTGGCCGAGGAGGGGTACGGGATCGGCGGGATGGACCTGCTCGTGGAGAGCTCCGTCCCGGCGGGGGCAGGGCTGTCGACGTCGGCGGCGGTGTGCTGCGCGACGGTCCTGGCGGCCACCGGCCTGTACCCGCCGGGCACCGACCCGGCCGGAGTGGCGAGGCTGGCGCAGCGCGCGGAGAACGCGTTCGTGGGCATGCCCTGCGGGATCATGGACCAGTCCGCGGTGATGCTCGCCACCGAGGGGCACGCGCTGTCCCTGGACTGCCGTTCGCTGGAGACCGGGCAGGTGCCGTTCGACCCGTCCGCCCACGGGTTGGCGCTGCTGGTGGTGGACACCCGGGCGCCGCGCCGTCTGGTGGAGGGGGCCTACGCCGAGCGTCGGCGCTCCTGTGAGGAGGCCGCCCGAGCCCTGGGGGTGCGGGCGCTGCGCGACGTGACCGTCGAAGAGCTGCCGCGGGCCCTCGACACCCTGACCGACCCCGTGACACGCCGCCGCCTACGGCACGTGGTCACCGAGAACGCCCGGGTCCTGGAGACCGCCGCGCTGTTCCGGGCCGGGCGCCCACGGGAGGCGGGCCCGCTGTTCACCGCCTCCCACGTCTCGCTGCGCGACGACTTCGAGGTGAGTGTGCCCGAGGTGGACACCGCGGTGGAGGCCGCCCTGGCGTCGGGTGCGCTGGGCGCGCGGATCACCGGCGGAGGGTTCGGGGGCTGCGTCGTCGCGCTGGTGGACGCCGAGCTCGCGCGGGACTGCGGGGAGGCGGTGCGCGCGGCCTTCGGCGAACGGGGGTACACCGCCCCGGCGGTCTTCGCGGCGCCGCCGTCGTCGGGCGCCCGCCGCCTGGCCTGAACCGGGTCGGGGCAGGGGCGGGACCGGCCGCGGACGGCGGACGGCGGCGGGTAGGCGCCCGAAAGGCGGTCCAGACCCCCTAGACCAGGTACGACCTGAGTCGGGCGGCGTCGACCTCCCTGCCGACCTCGCGGTACAGGCGCTCGGCCTCCACCAGGTGGTCCCTCCAGTTCCGTTCCCCCGCCAGCTGGGTCACCCCCGCCAGCACCTCCCGGACACGCGCCACCTGCACGGTGTGGCCCCGCGACTCGAACCCGGCCAGGGAGAGCTCCAGCTCGCCCCGGGCCTCCTCGCCACGGCGCTTGCCGTTGAGCGCGCGCCCCCGCTCCAACCGGACCCGGGCCACGTTGACCTCGGCCTCCTCCCCGCCGCTCTCCGGCGCCGTGAACACCTCCAGCGCCGCGTCCAGCCGCTCGAGGGCGTGGTCGAAACGGCCCAGCGTCACCAGGGACCGGCCGCGCAGGAGGTCCAGCACGGCCGCGCCGTGAGGAAGGTCGTCCGTACCCCGCAACGGTTCCACCAGGTCGAACAGGTCCAGAGCCTCCTGGTCGCGCCGGTCCCGCTGGGCGACCACGCCCCGGCCCTCGAGGGAGGCGGCCCTGGCTCGGTCGTCGCCGTCGGCCTCCGCCAGCATGAGGGAGGCGACGAACTCCGCGTCCGCCCCCACCAGGTCGCCCGTGTCGAGCAGGGCCAGCCCCAGGAGGTGGTGCAGCCACGCCTCCAGGCCGGTGTCGCCGAGCGCCCGCGCCGCGCTCAGCCCCGCTTCGAGGAGTTCGCGGGAACCGTGCCCGGTGCCGGCGCCGGGGCCCGCGGCGACGCGCGGGATCGGCCCGACCCCGTACCCGGCGCCACGGGCACGGGACCACAGGGCGGGCATGTGGGTGCGCATCCACGCACTGGCGTCCTGCGGCCCCACGAAGCCGCGCAGGAGCGGACCGGCGTTGTCAGGAGTGTCCTTCATCTGGTCGGTGTCCACGGGTTGGCCCCCTTCATGGCGAACACGCGCACCGGTCGGGGCCCGCGCCGCGCCCTCGCGTACGTTCTCCGACCCGGTGGACGCTACGCCGCCGGTGCCCGCGCTGATCGAACCCGCCCAGTGCTCACGAGTGCCCATGATGGTCGAGACCGGAGGAATTCACCAGGAGTTTCACGGCTCCACGGGGCCCGCCCGACGCCGCCCTCCCCAGAGGAAAGCCCGCCTCACCTGCGGCGACGACGAAGGGGCCCGTCGCGGCCCGCGTCCGGACCTGGCCACGTCGACCGATCCGGTGATCGCGGGAGCGCCCGTCCCCGGCGACGACGAGGGGCCGGGGGCTTGCCGCGCCCGCGCCCCTGGGTCAGGGTTGCTGGGACGGAAGCCCGCACCGGACCACCGGGAGGCGGCACGACTGGCACGGAGGCCTCATGGGAGTGCGGTTCGGACTGTTCGGTACGGGGTTCTGGGCGGCCGAGACCCATGGTGCGGCGCTGGCCGCTCACCCCGGCGCCACCCTGGCCGGGGTGTGGGGGCGTGACACCGCCAAGGCCGAGGAGCTGGCCCGCGTCCTCGGCACCAGGCCTTACGCGGACGTGGACGCACTGCTCGCCGACGTCGACGCCGTCGCGATCGCCCTCCCGCCGGACGTCCAGGGCGACCTCGCCCTGCGCGCGGCCCGCGCGGGTAGGCACCTGCTACTGGACAAACCGCTCGCCCTGACCGTCGAGGCGGCCGACGCGATCGTCACCGAGACCCGTGGCCGAGGCCTGGCCTCCGTCGTCTTCTTCACCAGCCGGTTCTCGGAGTCCGTGAACGACTTCCTCCGCCGGGCCGCCGACGACGGCGGCTGGGACGGGGTGCGCGCGACCCTGTTCGCGTCGATCTTCCAGCCGGGCAACCCCTACGGAGCCTCCCCCTGGCGCCGGGAACGGGGCGGGCTGTGGGACGTGGGCCCGCACGTGCTCTCGGTGGTCCTGCCCGTCCTGGGGCCGGTCGAGGAGGTCACGGCGGTCAGGGGCCCACGGGACAGCGTGCACGTGCTCACCCGGCACCGGGACGGCGCGGTCGGCTCCCTCTCGGTGACCCTGGACGCCGCTCCGGAGTCGGGGGCGTTCTCGGTGGACCTGCACGGCGAACACGGGTGGCGGTCGGTCCCGGGCGGCGACCGGAGCGCGGTCGAGGCCTACGGTTCGGCGGTCGACCGCCTGCTGGCGCAGATCGCGGACGGCCCCGGGGACCCGTGCGACGTGCGGTTCGGCCGGGAGGTGGTGGCCGTCCTCGCGGCGGCGGAGTCCTCGGCCGACTCCGGCCGTGCGGTGCGCACGGCCGAGGCCACCGGGACGGGCCCGGTGGCCTGGGAGTGAGGCGTCGAACGTCGGGTCAGGCCGTACTGGCGTTCTTGGAGTACATGCCGTCCGCGAGGTACACGATGACCGCGGCGACCAGTACCTGAACGATCAGCACGAACAACCAGAACCCGGTGAAGAGGCTCGCGATCCAGCCTCCGACGAAGGCGGCGACGATACCCAACAGGAGGGTCAACCAGATGGGCAGGTGCTGCTTACCGGGAACAACGAGACGTCCGAGCGCACCGATGATCAGACCAACAATGATCGCGGTGATGATTCCAGTGATCTCCACGAGGCCTCCCCATTTAGACGCGTTCTCCCTGTTCCCGGTGGGTGCTTGGTAACACGGACCCCGACAGAGGTTTTGCCACGATTTGTGTTCTTCGCACATTTCACGGCCGTCTTCACGCGCAGGAGCACGTACGGCCTGGACTGTCGGGAATACAACGATCGGCAGAGGGCAGGACTCCGTCTGTCGACGTCGAGAGAAGCCCTCGCATGCCCCCTCCTGACGATGAAGGCCCACGGATGGAACGGACCGCTCCCACGGTGTCGTCCGCCGACCGCGTGAGCGGCACGGTGGTACAGGTCGGCACCGTGCGGGGTTCGGTCACCCTGCCCGGCGAGCCGCGCACACCCGTGCCCCGGCAGCTTCCGGCCCCTCCCCGGCTGTTCACCGACCGCGAGGCCGAGTTCCGGAGCCTGGAGGAGCTCCTCGGGGAGGTCGCCGCAGGCAGCGGCGGTCGGACCGCCGTGCTCACCGGGACCGGCGGGGTGGGCAAGACCGCCCTCGCCACGCGCTTCCTCGACCAGACCAGCCCCGCCTTCCCCGACGGCGCGCTCTATGCCGACCTGCTCGGGTTCACCGAGGAGGGACCGGCCGACCCCTCCGACGTCCTGGACGCCTTCCTCCGGGCCCTGGGCGCCGACCCCGCCACGATCCCCCAGGAGTTCTCCGCACGCGCGGCCGCCTTCCGCAGCCACACCCACGGGCGGCGGATCGCGGTCCTGCTCGACAACGCGCTGTCGGAGGCACAGGTCCGCGCCCTCACTCCCGGACAGGGGGCGCACCTGGTCATCGTGACCACCCGGCTGCGGATGCCCGGCCTCGGACTGGACGGGGCGACCCTCCTGGACGTGCGGCCCCTGGGCCAGGACGCCGCCGTCGACCTGGTCTCCCGCATGCTCGGCGACGACCGCGCGCGTTCCGAGCCCGCGTCCGCCCGACAGCTGGTGTCCCTGTGCGGGCGCCTCCCGCTCGCGTTGCGCGCCGCCGTCAGCGGTCTGGCGCTCCGCCCCCACCAGCCCCTGAGCCGCCTGGTGACCCGCCTCAACGGCGAGAAGCGGCGCCTGGCCGAGCTCAGCCACGACAGGGAGCAGTCCGTGAACACGGTCCTCACCACCTCGTACGAACCGTTACCCGAACCCGCACGCCGCCTGTACCGTCTGCTCGGCCTGGCCCCTGGGCGGGACGTCACCGCCGAGGCCGCCGCCGCTCTGCTCGACCGCGACGCCGCCGAGGCCGAGGACCTGCTCGTCGAGCTGGTCACCGCCAACCTGCTGGAGGAGACCACGGGTGGGCGGTTCAGCCAGCACGACCTGGTCCGCCTGCACGCCCGCGCCCTGGCGGAGGCGGAAGAGGACGAGTCGCGCACCGCGTCCACCGCCGCCCTGGACCGGCTGCTGGAGTACTACCTGACCACCACCGCGGCGGCCGACCGTGCCCTGAACCCCGACCGCTGGCACCTGGCCCCCGTCTTCGACCGGGCGCCAGAACGCGCGTTCGCGTCCCGGGAGGCGGCCCTGGGGTGGCTGGAATCCGAACTGGAGGTGCTGCGGGCCACCGTGCGGTTCTGCGCGGCGACCGGCAGACACGCCACGTGCTGGCAACTGTGCGAGGCGCTGTTCAGCTTCTTCGTCCTCCGCAAACACCTGCTCGTGTGGCGGGAGGTCGCCCAGGCCGGGCTGGCCTCGGCCCGCTCCCTCGGCGACCCGCGGGCGCAGGCCAGAACGCTCTCCATACGGGCGATCCAGCACCTCCATGCGCAGGAACCGGACCAGGCCAGAGATCTCCAGCGCCAGGCCCTGGACCTGTGGCGGACGGTCGGCCACTCCCTCGGGGAGGCCGCGTCGTTGGAGGGCCTCGGTGTGTGCGAACTCGCCCGCGGGAGGCCCGCCGACGCCCGCGGCCACTTCGAGAGCGCCCTCGCCATCCACACCAGGCTCGGCAGGAACCGGGGCATCGCGCTGATGCTGCGCAGACTCGGCGAGGTCAGCCGGGACCTACGGGACCACAGCAGCGCGGTGGTCTACTTCGAGGGCGCGCTCGACTTCTTCACCGAGACCGAGGAACCCTACGTCAGGGCCGTGGTCCTGAACGGGCTGGCCGCCACCCACGCGGCGGCGGCCGAACCCGTGCGGACACGTCGGGTGTTGGAGGAGGTCCTGCGCCTCAGTGACCGGATCGGGGCGAGGGCGGAGAGAGCCGGGGCCCTGGTCGTGCTCGCCGACCTCGCCGAGACCGGAGGACGGCTCGACGAGGCCCGCGAACGGCTCAGCGAAGCGCTGACCATCTACACCGAGCTGTCGTCCCCCCTAGCCGCACGGACACGGTCGAGACTGGACCGGCCTCCGTACGCGTGAGCAGGCTGACCGCGCCCGCTCGGACGGCCGCGACGACGGCGTCGCGACCGCCCCACTCCTTCGGCCAGGAGCAGGCGAGCGCGGCGACCGCCTCCGCCGTGGGCCGGTCCGGGAGTCGAAGCGGTCCGGGGACGCCGCGCAGGTACACGGCCGCTTCCTCCCCGAGGTCGACGGCGGCCCGTGAGCCGGGCAGCGAGGCCAGCGGGGCGAAGGCGTGCCCGGTCTCTCGGACGCCCGCGAGGGTTTCGCCTCCCCCGCCTCCGGCGACGATCACGACGACGTCGGCGGCGTGCAGCCAACGGGTGGGAACTCCCGGCACCAGCGGGACGGCCAGGTGCGCGCCGAGCCGCCGCTGACAGCCGCCCTCCCGCACCAGGCTCACATGACACCGGCGAACCCGGCCACGTCCGGTACTCACGCCGCCCTCCTCTCGTCGCTCCGGCCCCATCGGGGACGGTCGGTCACGAACTCGGGGCACCGCAGCGGGTCGAGACGGGCGGGCCCCATGGGCTTCGGCAGGCGCATCATGCCGTACATGAGGCGCCGCAGAAGCTCGGCCGAGCGCCCGGGGGCGGAGGTCAGCCGCGCGTGGACCCTCTCGGCGTCCTCCGGCCGCCACCGCTCGGCGGCCTCCTCGATCTGCCTCCAGACCGGCACGTCGTCCCGGTAGTGCGGGGCCAGCCGGTGGAGGAGTTCCGGGGTCGAGTCGGGAGCGATCACGGACACGCCCCCGGCGAGGAGCGGCGAGGCGCCCAGCCCGGTCGCGTACGCGGTGACCGATCCGGGGTCGCCCACGACAGAGTCAGCGGCGACCAGGAGGCCGAGCCAGGGCGACCCGGGCGCGAGGACGCGCAGTCCCCGACGCCGCGCCCCGGCGAGCCAGCCGAGCACCTGGCGGGGGCCGTGCCCCCACCAGATGCCGGGGTGCAGGATCAGGGCGGTGACGTACCCGCGCGGGGTCCCGGCCACCAACTCGTCCACGAGGTCGAGGTTCCTGCCCAGCACCCCCGAGGGCCCCCAGGTGCTGGTGACCACCACCAGGCGCTGATCCGTCCCGACCCCCAGGGCACGCCGGAACGACTCCCGCTCGGGACGTGCGGACAGCGCCCGGTCGTAACAGGGGTCGCCGACCTCGTGGATGATCTCCGCCGTTTCGGGGAGGGCGGCGACCAACCTCGCTCTCTGGTCCCGGTGGGCGATGGCGATCGCGGACACGGCCAGACGCCCGTACTTGGCGAGAGCACCGGCGACGGCTCCGCCCACGGGCCGAGCCACCTCGGGACCGTAGCCGTTTCCGCGCTCCGGGTGCCGGGAGAACCCGGTGCCGTGCGGCAGCACCAACACCGGAGCCCTGACCTGCTCCAACTGGCCATGATTGGCTGCGACCGCGAGAGCGTAGTCGAAGGAGGCGGCCTCCTCCCAGGGCAGAACGGCCGCGTCCAACCTCCGCATGAACGCTCGACCGCTCGACTCGAACTGCGAGCCAGGCGCGAGCGTCCAGACCACCTGCACCCGACGGTCGGTCTCCACCAGGGGCCCCAGAAAGTCGAGGAGCCTGTCTCCGCTCGCCTGACTGTGTACGACGGCCAGGACCACTCGCGCGGGACGCACGGTCAGCGGATAGACCGGCCCCGTGTCACCCCGCACCCAAGATCTGCTCATTTCGCTCCTTCAGACATTTTTTGCCTTGACAGAACCAACAATGAGCCATATGCCTGGTCGAATGCTTGATGTCCGCTTTCTATATCCTTGCGAGCCCTTGCGCCGTTCTTACGCACCCCTCAAGAGTCGTTCGCGCGACCAACGCGGTCAACTCCTGACTCCTGACGTCACCCCACTTGCTGTCCAGGGCGAAGGAGCGAACAACACGACCAACCAAGGCAACCGCTACGGACACGAACGAGAGTCCCATCTTCACGAAGGCAGCCAACAGGATTTTTGGCCGCAAAAAAGAGGCCGCAGAGTCTCTGCGACCGCATGACAACCGGAACAATACCGATCTGACGTGAGAGATGTGCTTAAATAACGGACTAATCTGAAATCATTGCATCAGACACCGGGCATGCCAAAGCTGGTGCTTGCTTCGAGTTTGAGAATAATAGGAGGTAGATGGCGTGTTCGCAGCGGCTCGAGCAGCTGGATCGCGTGTCTCCAGTAGGTCCTCGCCGTCTCCTCGTCACCCTCCAGACGGCGTAGGTCACCCAGACGGTTCCACGCCAGCCCCTCGTCCAGAGGCGACGCCGTGGCCCGCGCTTCCTCCCTCGCCGCCTGGTAGCGCATCCGGGCTGACGACAGACGCCCCTGGGCAACGAGAGCATCGCCCAACACATTGAGTATCTGGGGAACGAGGCTGGCAATACCCAAGGTCCTCAGCCGGTGCAAGGCACTCTCCAGAATCCGCTCCGCCTCGCCTGCCCTCCCCAGCGCCACGAGAGACAGACACAGTGCGCTCTCGTTGTTGAGTTCGGCTGGGGTGGCTCCCATCGACCGAAAGCCCTCACGGGCCGCCAGACAGTACTCGAGGGCTTCCTCCTGACGATCCAGGTAGTAGGCGATCATCCCCAGGTTGTGCAGAGCCTGCGTGGCACCAAAGAGGTCGCCCAAGCTACGGAAAATGTCCAGTGCCTGTTCGCAGGACTCCCTCGCCTTGCGGTGGTAGCCGGGTTCGAAACTGGTCCGGGCGGCACCCATCAGCGCGGCGGCCTCCATCCTGCGGTCACCCAGGGTCCGGCAGAGTGGCAACGCCTGCGCGTAGGCCGCCCGCGCGGCATCGAAGTCCCCGGCCTCGTTGTGGAGGCTGCCGATGTGAGTGAGCACCCGTATCTGACCGGACGGATCTCCCAGGCGCCGGAACTCCGAAAGAGAGAACAGGTAGTGCCCCATCGCCTCCACCGGACTACTCTCCTGAGCGCGCAGCCTTCCGAGTCGTGCCCGCGCGTAGGCCACTCCCAGGTCGTTTCCAGCCCGGCCCCAGAAGGCGATGGCCGCTTCGAGGTCGTCGACCGCCTCCGCGTCGGTCAGGTTGTTGCGCACACAACCGAGTTCGTACAGGGCGTGCGCGAGACCGGCCACCGAATCCAGGTCGCGCCAGGCCCCCACCGCGTCCTCCAGGAACCGCTCCGCCCGGTCCCAGGGCCCCGCGTTGTCCAGCAGTCCGGCCATCGCCAGCGGCATGCGGGCGGCGTGCTCGACGAACCCGTTCCGCCGCGCGTGGCCCAGGACCGCCTCCACGGTGGGGAAGACGGAGGTGAACCAGTCGTTGGCCTGCTTGGGTTCCAGGAGCCGGGGCAGGGAGGTGCTGAACGGCGGCGGGCCCCACAGCCGGTAGCGCCCGGGTTGGACCACGCGGTCCGCGTGGTCCAGGGCCGCCAGGTAGTGGTCGAGGAAGCGACCCATGACGGCCCTGCGTTCGCCGTCCGACATCACCTCACGGGCCCGCAGGGCGGCGAAGTCCCGCAGTGAGTCGTGCACCCGGAACCGGCCGGGGCTGACCTCCTCCACCAGGTGGTGGTCCAGGAGTTCCTCGATGGAGGACTCCATCTCCTCCCAGTAGCCGACCGCGGCCGCGGCGGCGTAGTCGGTCACCACCGAGGTGGGGTGGAGCCCGAGGCACAGGAAGGTCCGCTGGGCCGGGGCGCTGAGCTCGTCGAAGGAAAGGGCGAACACGGTGGACACCCCGCGCATCAGGGTGCGGGCCGCGCCCCGCGCGCTGTCGTTCATCTGGTCAGCGAAGTACGCCGGGGTCCACGAGGTGTGGCTCTGGAGGTATCCGGCCCCCACCCGCAGGGCGATGGGCAGGTTCCACATCTGCTCCACGGCCCGGTCCATCCCCTCCGTCTCCGGGGCGAGACCGGTGAAGGCGGCGAACATCCGCACCGCCTCCTCCGGCTCCGGGGAGTCCAGCCTGATCCGCTGGGCCCCCTCCAGGTCCAGCAGGATCTGCCGACTCGTCACGATCACGACGCTGCCGGGCGTGCCGGGAACGAGGGGGCCCACCTGTCCGCGCTTCGCGTCGTCCATGACCAGCAGTGCGCGTCGGCCCATGAGACGGTCGTGCCAGAGTGCCAGCCGCGCCTCGGGTTCGCGCGGGATGCGCTCCCCCGGGACGCCCATCATGAGCAGCAGGCTGAAGAGGGCCTGCTGAGGGCTGACCCCGCGCAGGTCGATGTGGAGCCGGACGTCGAACTCGTCCCGGAGCAGGTGGGCCACGTGTGTGGCGAGGGTGGTCTTCCCGACCCCGCCCATCCCCGAGACGACCTGGACGATCGTGGAGGCGTTTCCCGCCCTGGCCCGTTCCAGCAGCAGGGAGACCTCCTTCTCCCTGCCCACGAACAGCGGGGTGCCCGCGCGCAGGGTGTCGTGGGTCCGCGGGCGGCCGTCCCTCCAGAGCGGGTTCCCCTCGCCCTCGCGCGGAGGAGGTACGCGGATCGGCTCGTCCGCGCCCTCGACGAGTCGCTGGAAGAGCGCCCGGGTCTCCTGGTTGGGCTCGACCCCCTCCTCGTCCCTGCGGCGGTCGCGTAGCGCGTTGTACTCCGCGATCCCCTCGGCGGTGCGCCCCGTGGCGGCCAGGGCGCGCATGCGCAGGTAGACGAACCTCTCCTCCCTGGAGCCCTCTTCCAGCCGGGACAGGACCTCGTCGTGGGCACCGAGCTCGAGCTGGGTCTGGGCCCACAGCACCAGCATGCGGGCGCGATCGGCCCGCATGCGGGACCGTGTCGCCTCGACCCAGGGCCCGTCGAGTTCGGTGAGGGGTTCTCCCTGCCAGAGGCCCAGGGCCCGGTCGAGGAGCAGGACCGCCTCCGCCCGGGCGCCCTCGCGTGCGCACCGCCTGGCGCGTTCGGCCCAGGCTCTCGCCCGGTGCCAGTCGACGTCCTCCGGCGCGATGCGGAGCTGGTAGCCGTGGGCGCGGCTGGCGATCTCGGCGTCGGCGCCCGCCTCTCGCAGACGGCGGCGCACCCTGCTGACGTGGGAGTGCAGGCTGCCGCGCACAGACGCGGGCGCGCGACGTCCCCACACCGTCTCGATCAGAGTCGACGCGGACACGATCCTTCCGGCGGACTCCGCCAGGATCGCGAGGATCAGGCTCTCCTTGGGGGTACCCGTTTCCACCGGTCGGTTCGCGACCAGCAGCTGTGGGCCCGGGGTCAGAATTCGTAGGTCCAACCTGTCACCACCCAGCTCCGAACCATCATGACATCCACAATTACGGACTGCCAAGACTATTGATTCGGACATCAGCAACAGACCCACTATGAACAGCGACTATGCGAATCAACTCATCAAAGTCGAGGACGATGTGTACAACACACATCAGACCCACTAGCATTCACGCCGAGCGTGCACGAGAATGGAACACGAGCGAATTCACATTCCTCTGCACAATCCCTCGCACGTGCATCGGGCGTCGCATCGGGACGAAGGTCCCATGCAGAAGCGGGCCCAGGACGCCGTGGTGGCGTCCCGGGCCCCGCCCCGGAAACGACGGGTGCCGTGTCGAACCCCGCTCGACACGGCACCCCCGGCCCCGCCCCCTGAGGGGTGCGGCCGTTCCGACCTCAGGAGGTGTGGCGGCGCGGAGTCCGAATCCGCGCCCACAGGCTCCGGGAACCCTCACGCGTCAGGGCGAGCAGCCGCTCGTCCCGGGCGACACGCTCCATCTCGGCGCGGTGGAGGTCGGCGGTCCGCGCGATCAGGTCGGCGTGCATGGTGTTCTCCTTCGGGTGGGTCCCCGGGGCGTTCTCCCCGACTGACTCCAGACTCGCGCTGAGGCCCCCGCGCGCACATCGGCAGAGTTCGGTAGATCCGGACCGGCCGGGCACCTTAGACGTCCTCGGGGGTACCTCAGACCCCGCCCCCGGTACCTCAGGGCTCGGTCGAACTGGGGACCCGCACGCCGGGTCGGGACCTCGTCGGACGTCTCGCCTCACGCGTCCTGGGCTGATTCGCCCGGGGTTCTGCCGTCCGCATAAGGCCACCGGACCCCCTCCCCCAGCCCCCTCCCGCGACGTAGGCTCGAAGGGTCGGGACACGGCGAACACGGGGAGGCACCGATGTCCGAAGCGGTCCTGCGCGAGCTGGACCGGGCCCGCGAGGGCGACCGGTCCCGTGCGCGCCAGGAGGAACCCCTGATGCGCGATCTCATCGGCGAGCTTCTGCGCCGCACCCGTGTGGAACAGGGACGCACCCTGCGCGAGGTGGCCGAGGACGCCCAGGTGTCCCTGCCCTACCTGTCGGAGGTCGAGCGCGGCCGCAAGGAGGCCTCCTCCGAGGTACTCGCCGCCATCTACCGATCCCTCGGGCTGAGCATCATCGACGTCCTCGGTGAACTCCACCGGCGCACCCTCATCGTCCGGTACGGGGCCGTCACACAGCGCCCGACACCCGTGCCACCACCGGCCGTCACCAACTCCACCGTCGAGGTCTCCGGCAGAGTCCCCCTGGGTGGGGCCTCCTTCGGCACGCTCCGCGCGGCGCCCGCCCGGCACCTCCGCAACCCGGTGGTATCGCTCGCGGCCTGAACCACTCCCGGGTGAAAACCTGTCGGCGTTGACCAGCTCCAGCGAGAGCGACCTTCGCCGACCTCCTCGGCGTCGACCGCCCCTGGCCATCGACCGGGCCCTGCCACAGGGGCTCCGTCCGCCTGGACCCTCAAGTTGACGTCGCCTGGCATCCCTGAAGGAGAGGAGAGACATGAGCGATCTGTCCCCCGAGGAGCGACGCTTCTACGCCGACTCCCCCACGACCGTCCTCTACGACATCTTCGCCGACACCGCCACCCGGCTCAGCGGCAAGTACGTCGCCCTGTCCGACCACGCCTCCAACCCGACTGAACGGGACCGGTGGTGGAAGAAGGTCCTCGAACTCAAGGCCGCGCGCAGAGTGGTCGACCCCCGTGACCGCGATGCCCTCATCGCCCACACCAGAAGGTGGCAGGCCGAAGTCCAGCGGCTACAGGACGGGTGACCATGTCCACCCATTACCTGACAGACGTCGATCTGAAGCAACGCTTCGACAGCAGGGTCCGGGACTACGTCTTCGACGGGTACACACCCGGCGACGCACCCGTTCTCGTCCTTCTGGGCGCCCAACCCGCCGCTGGAAAGTCCCAGGCCCAAGCCGATATCGCCCGTGAGCACCCGCAGATCGTCACGCTGACCGGGGACGAACTACGCCAGTTCCATCCCCACTACGACGCACTCATGGAGCACGACCCCCTCGCCATGCCCGACGCCACCGCTCAGGCCTCGGGCGCCTGGGTGGGGATGAGCATCGACCACGCCCGCCAGCACGGATACAGCCTCCTGCTCGAAGGAACCTTCCGTGACCCCGACATGACCATGGACACCGCCCGCGAGTTCGCCGAATCCGGCTACCGGGTCCACGTGGTCGCCCTGGGAGTCAACGAACGTGTCAGCCGACTGGACTCCGTCAACCGCTACCTCTCCCCCGGCCCGGGCGCCAACCGGTGGACCCCCGCCACCGCCCACGACCTGGGCTACCGGATGAGCCCCCACACCATCCAGGCGGCCGAGGAGAGCCCCCACATCCACCGCGTCACCGTCACCGACCGCACCGGCCAGGTCCTGTTCACCAACACCCGCACCCCCGACGGCGACTGGGACGGCCCCACGGGAGCCCGGAACGCCCTCCTGGCCGCTCGCGATCGCCCCCTGCCCACGGACGAGGCCCGCAGATGGTTGTCCCGGCGCGAGGACCACACCGCGGCCCTCATCCGCCGTGGCGATCTGGGGCCCACCACCCAACCGACCATGGAGAGGCTGCACGCCGACGCCGACACCGTGGTCCGGCAGGCGTGGCCCGCTCCCGAGGACGTCTAGCTCCTCGGCCCGGAACTGCCACACGCACCCGCCGGACCCGCCTCAGGCAGCGGAGGTGCCGACCTGCCGGGTGGTGACGACCCCGTCCACCAGCCCGTACTCCTGGGCTTGGTGGGCGGTGAAGATCTTGTCCCGGTCGGTGTCGGCCCGCAGTCGCTCCTGGGTCTGGCCGGTGTGCCGTGACAGGATCTCCTCCACCTGGGACCGGACCCGCAGGATCTCGGCGGCCTGGATCTCCAGGTCGGCCGCCTCGCCCCGCCCCTCCGTGGACGGCTGGTGCAGCAGGACCCGCGCGTGTTCCAGGGCCGACCGCTTGCCCGGGGCCCCGGCGGCCAACAGCACCGCGGCGGCGGAGGCCGCCTGCCCCATGCAGACCGTGGCCACGTCCGCCCGGACGAAGCGCATCGTGTCGTAGATGGCCGTCAAGGCCGTGTTGGACCCTCCCGGCGAGTTGATGTAAAGCTGGATGTCGAGGTCGGGGCTCTCGTAGTCGAGGTGGAGCATCTGGGCCATGACCACGTTGGCCACGTCGTCGTCGATCGGTGTGCCCAGGAAGATGATCCGCTCGGACAGCAGCCTGCTGAACACGTCGGACGAGCGCTCACCGTTGGGGGTGCGCTGGACGACCATCGGCACCGTGTAGCGCCCGCTCATCTGGAACCTCCCCCCCGCGCCCCGAACCCGGTCTGGCCCCGGCCCAGGCGCATGACGCCCTCCATCTGGTCGACCGAGTCGACCACGTGGTCGACGAACCCGTAGTCGCGCGCCTCCTCGGCGGTGAACCAGGCGTCCCGGTGCTGGTCGGCGGCGATGGTGTCCTCGCTCTGACCGCTGTGCCGGGCGATGAGGCGGATCATCGTGCGCTTGGTGTGCGCCAGGTTCTCCGCCTGGATGGCGATGTCGGCCGCGGTGCCGCCGAGCCCGCCGGACGGCTGGTGCATCATGATCCGCGCGTGCGGCAGGCTGTACCGCTTGCCGGGCGCCCCCGTGCAGGCCAGGAACTGCCCCATGCTCGCGGCGAACCCCATCACCAGGGTGGACACGTCGTTGGGGACGAAGTTCATGGTGTCGTAGATGGCGAGCCCGGCGGAGACCACGCCCCCGGGGCTGTTGATGGCCAGGGTGATGTCGCGGTGCGGGTCCTCGTCCGCCAGGAGCAGGAGCTGGGCGCACACGCGGTTGGCGCTGTCCTCGTCGACCTGGGTGCCCAGCAGGACGATCCGGTTCCGCAGCAGCCGTGCCGCGAGTTGGTCGTCGAAGTTCCCGCTCGGCGGGTGGTCCGCGACGAGCGTCGAGTGTGTCGGCATGAGCCCTCCTCGGTCCGGCCGCTGAGGGGCGGAGCACGCGTCCGCTCCGGCCGGTCATCCCAGCCTGGGCCGGGGAGGGCATCGGTCTCCACCTTTTCGGCCCGGGGCAGATCTGCCACGGGCAGAGGGCCGCCGGAGGCGACTCCCCTCAGGTGTCGTCTATGGCCTCGCGCAGGTCGCGTAGGACGTCGAGGACGACCGGGCGCAGGGAGGGCCTTATGGCGTCGAAGACCTGCCGCTGTTTGCGCTCCATGTACTTGCGCCGTTCGGCCAGGACCCGCTCGCCCTCCTCCGTGATGGTGACCACGGTGCTGCGTTCGTCACGTTCTGAGCGGCGCCGGGCCATCATCCCCTTGCGTTCGAGCTGCTGGATCATGCGCGTGGCCGAGGGCGACGACACGCCGACGATGTGGGCAACCGCACCGACACTCGGGTTGTCCATGCCGCGTACCGCTTCCATCAGCAAGGACTGTGTCAAGGTGAGTTCCTCTGCACCGCGATGCCCGTGCCCGCCCCGAGAGCGGGCGTGCAGCGCCGCGTTGATCAGCTCGGTCCACACTCGCTGAAACTCCTCGAGTTCCGCGGCACGGGGTTCGGAGTGTTCCTGCTGATCAGAACAGGGCTCAGGGGTCTCGTCGGGCACGAAACGGTCCTCGCAGGGTGGGCAGGGGCA
This sequence comes from Nocardiopsis sp. NPDC006938, assembly GCF_042869555.1. Taxonomy (NCBI): domain Bacteria; kingdom Bacillati; phylum Actinomycetota; class Actinomycetes; order Streptosporangiales; family Nocardiopsidaceae; genus Nocardiopsis; species Nocardiopsis sp. NPDC006938. The sequence goes on from NZ_JBIAGA010000020.1 coordinate 65,825, forward strand.
CGGGTCCTCGACCCGCGCGGAGGTTTGACGTTTGTGTAGTCTAGCTATTAAATAGCTTGCGCACGCAAGTTCAAGTTAATCCATGCCCCCACATAGTGGTCGCGACACCCGCCCATCACACCGGTTGTGGCGGAGTTGTGTGCTGCGGGGGCGCGGACGTCCGCCCGAACCCTCGGGTGGGCCCGGACCGGTCCGGGAGGGGCGCATTGACAACAGTGCTGGTCGCGCATTTCATCACAGCTGCGGTCGCACCGTTACTGGTGCGCCTCTGGGGCCGTAACGGCTTCTACGCGCTCGCGATCGTTCCGGGTCTGGCCACCGTGTGGGCCCTCCTCCAGCTCCCGGCCGTCCTCGACGGTCAGAGCCTCTCCGAGTCCGTCGCGTGGGCACCGCAGTTCTCGCTCCGCCTCGGCCTCCACATGGACGCCCTCGGCCTGGTCATGACGCTCATCGCCGCGGGCGTGGGCACGCTGATCCTGATCTACTGCGCGCGTTACTTCAACGACTCCGAACCCGGTCTCGGGCGTTTCGCCGGTGTGTTCGTCGCCTTCGCCGGGGCCATGCTCGGCCTCGTGCTGGCCGACGACCTCATCCAGCTCTTCATCTACTGGGAGCTGACCACGGTCTTCTCCTACCTTCTCGTCGGCCACAACGCCGAGATGAAGGAGAGCCGCCGGGCGGCGATGACGGCCCTGACCGTCACCACCTTCGGCGGTCTGGCGATGCTCGTCGGCATGATCATGCTCGGCGAGACCGCCGGGACCTACGTGATCTCCGAGATCGTCGCCGACCCGCCCGCCGCGGGAGCGGTCGTCACCTCGGCCCTGGTGCTGATCATGATCGGCGCCATGTCCAAGTCGGCGCTGTTCCCGTTCAGCCTCTGGCTGCCCGCGGCCATGCAGGCTCCCACGCCGGTCTCCGGCTACCTGCACGCCGCGGCGATGGTCAAGGCCGGCGTCTACCTGGTCGCCCGCCTCACCCCGGCCTTCGGCGACGTCCCCGTCTGGCAGGGCATGGCCCTGTTCTTCGGCGTGCTCACCATGGTCCTCGCCGGGTGGAAGGCCCTGCGCCAGTACGACCTCAAGCTCGTCCTGGCCTACGGCACCATCAGCCAGCTCGGCTTCCTCATCGCCCTGCTGGGGACCGGCACCCGCGCCGCGGCGCTGGCCGGTCTGGCCATGCTGGTCGCGCACTCGCTGTTCAAGGCCCCCCTGTTCCTCGTCGTCGGCATCATCGACCACAGCACGAAGACACGGGACCTGCGCGAGCTGTCCGGCCTGCGCCAGTCCATGCCCACCACCTACTGGATCACGATCGTGGCCCTGGCCTCCATGGCCGGGCTGCCGCCCACCGCGGGTTTCGCCGCCAAGGAACTGGCCTTCGGCGCCTACACGCACGGCGGCACGCTCGACACCGTGATCCTGACCGGCCTGGTCGTGGGGTCGACCCTCACGGTCGCCTACAGCCTCCGCTTCCTGTGGGGCGCCTTCTTCGACAAGGAGGGCGTCCAGCCCACCCCGGTCCACGCCCCCGGTGCGCTCTTCCTCGCCCCGGCCGTGGTCCTGGCCGCGCTGAGCCTGTTCGGCGGTCTCCTCTCCTACTGGGCCGACCCGCTCTTCGCGATCTACGCCGACACGGTCCCGATGGGCGAGCACGAGAGCTACCAGAGCTACCTGGCCCTGTGGCACGGCTGGGAGCTGCCGGTCCTGCTGTCCGCGATCTGCGTGGTCGGCGGCCTCGTGCTCTTCACCTTCCGCAACCGGGTCGCGTGGCTGGGCACCCGTCTGGCCTTCGTCAACCCCGAGCGCAACTACCGGCGGATGCTCGCCGGGCTGGAGAACCTCGCCCTCCAGGTCACCGGCAGCACCCAGCGCGGTTCGCTCCCGGTCTACCTCGGCACGATCCTGATCGTCCTGGTCGTGGCGGCCGGAATCCCGATGATCACCGGGCGCATCTGGGCGGGGCCACAGCCCGAGCTGCGGCTCTGGGACACCCCGGTCCAGATCATCCCGGCCCTGATCATCGTCATCACCTGCCTGTTCATCCTGTTCGTGCGGCGCCGCCTGTTCGCGGTGATCCTCGTCGGCATGGGCGGGTACGGCGTGGCCGCGCTGTACTTCCTCCAGGGCGCCCCGGACATCGCGCTCACCCAGTTCCTCGTCGAGACCGTCAGCCTGGTGGTCTTCGTCCTGGTACTGCGCCGCTTCCCGTCGCACTTCTCGGCCCCGGCGCTCAAGGGCCGCCGGATCTGGAACATGACGATCGGTGTGGCCACGGGTCTGATGGTGGCCACGATGACGTGGTTCGCCCTGGCTGGACGCCTGGAGCCCTCGATCTCCGAGGGGTACCCCGAGGCGGCCAAGGAGGCCGGCGGCTACAACATCATCTCGGTGCTGCTGGTCGACGTCCGCGCCTGGGACACCATGGGTGAGATCTCGGTGCTCGCCGCCGCGGCCGCCGGTGTCGCCAGCCTGATGTTCGTCCGGCGCAGGGCCCAGCCGCGCAAGGCCCCCGGCGGCGTGATGGCGCTCTCGGTCACCAAGCCCCCGGAGCCCGCCAACGGGCACGGGCGCGTCGACCTGGGCGACCTGCGCGTCGCACCGCCGAACATGCACGTGAAGCCGCAGTGGAACCGGACCTGGCTCCCGGGCGCCGACAGTCTGCCCACCGAGCGCCGGTCGCTGATCTTCGAGGTGGTCTCGCGCTTCCTCTTCCCGGTGATCATGGCGATCTCGCTGTACCTGATGCTCACCGGCCACACCGACATCGGCGGCGGTTTCGCCGGTGGCATCGTGGCGGGTCTGGCGTTCATCGTCCGCTACCTCGCCGGTGGCCGGTTCGAGCTGTACGCCACGGCGTGGGTGCAGCCCGGCGCCCTGATCGGCGCGGGTCTGGCGATCGCCACCGGTGTGGCGATCGGCGGAGCGATCTTCGGCGGCGACGTGCTCGCCGGAGCCGACTTCTACGTCAACCTCGGAATCCTGGGCAGCCCGCACATCACGGTGTCGCTGTTCTTCGACATCGGCGTGTACCTGCTGGTGATCGGTCTGATCCTGGACATCCTGCGCAGCCTCGGCGCCCGCATCGACGAACAGATCGAACGGGACGCCGCGCACACGGAGGAGGGCTCCGACTCCGGAACCACCGCCCGCGCTGAGGAGGTCACCTCGTGAGCGAGTCACCCAGTCTGACCCTCGTCATCGTCATCGGCGTCCTCGTCGCGGTCGGTGTCGTGCTCCTGCTGGAGCGCAGCCTCACCCGGGTGCTGTTGGGCTTCATCGTCATGAGCAACGGCGTCAATCTGATGATCCTGGCCATGGCCGGGAAGGCCGGCGGCCCGCCGGTGCTGTGGTTCACGCCGACCAGCGACGAGATGACCGATCCGCTGCCGCAGGCGATGATCCTCACGGCGATCGTCATCACCCTCGGCATCACGGCCTTCCTGCTGGCCCTTGCCTATCGGAGCTGGCAGCTGGAGGGCAACGACGAGGTCCAGGACGACGCCGAGGACCTGCGGATCGTCCAGGGCGAGGGCCGCCGCGCCGTACGGCAGCGGTTCCTCCAGGAGCGGCGGCGGCTGCGAGCGGACATCCGCCGCCAGCGCGCCGAGCTCCAGGCGACCATCGCCGCGGCCGACGCCCAGGAGCTGGCCGAGCAGGCCCGCATCAAGGCGGAGATCGCGGCGGCCCAGGCCGAGCTGGCCCGGTTCGAGGTCGAGGCCGAGGACGGCCGGGGCGACGAGTACTCCGAGGAGACCGTGCGCCGCCTGACCGACCGTCAGCAGAGCATGGTCAACCAGGTCACGGAGTTGCGCGGCCGTATCCGGCTGGGCCGTAAGCGACTGCGCGAGCACCGGCGGGCCGACCGCGCCGCCGAACGCGAGCTGTGGCGCGAGCTGCGCCGCCGTATCCGTTCGCAGCGGCGCCAGGCGAGCCAGACCATGCGCGCCGAGCGGGAACGCCTGGCTCGCGCGGAGGACAGCGATCTGCAAGGGAACGACTGACCATGGGATGGGACTACTTCGCCGGAATCCTCCACTACCTCATTCCCCTGCCGGTGGTGTTGCCGCTCTTCGCGGCCGGGGTCAAGCTGGCCCTCGGCATCCGCTGGCCCCGCGTCCAGCAGTGGCTGAGCGTCATCACCCTGACGCTGGTGCTGGTGACCGGCGCCGCGCTGATGGTGGGCGCCGACATGTTCGGTCCCCAGGCCGTGCAGGTGGGCGGCTGGGAGACGCCGATCGGCATCACGCTGGTGGCCGACCGGTTGTCGGCGCTGATGGTGACGGTGTCGGCGGCCATCACGCTCGCGGTGCTGGTCTACTCGATCGGCCAGGGCATGGCGGGCAAGGCCGAGGTCGCGCCGCTGTCGGTGTACCAGCCGACCTACCTGATCCTGGTGGCCGGTGTCTCCAACGCCTTCCTCGCAGGTGACCTGTTCAACCTGTACGTCGGCTTCGAGATCCTGCTGACCGCCAGCTACGTGCTGCTGACCCTCGGCGGCACCCAGTCGCGGATGCGGGCGGGCGCCATCTACGTGGTGGTCTCGCTGGTGTCCTCGGTGCTGTTCCTGATCGCCATCGCGCTGATCTTCGGCGCGACCGGCACGGTGAACATGGCCCAGCTGGGCGAGCGCCTCCCCGAGATCTCCACGGAGCTGGCGCTGGTCCTGGAGGTCATCCTGGTGATGGCCTTCGGCATCAAGGCGGCGGTGTTCCCGCTGGCTGCCTGGCTGCCCGACTCGTACCCGACCGCTCCGGCACCGGTCACGGCCGTGTTCGCGGGCCTGTTGACCAAGGTCGGCGTGTACGCGATCATCCGGGCCGAGACGCTCATGTTCCCCGGCACGCAGCTCAACGAGATGCTCATGTGGGTGGCCCTGGCCACGATGATCATGGGCATCCTGGGCGCCGTGGCACAGACGGACATCAAGCGTCTGCTGTCGTTCACCCTGATCAGCCATATCGGGTACATGGTGTTCGGTGTGGCGTTGGGCAGCACGCTCGGCATGGCGGGCGCGGTGTTCTACATCGCGCACCACATCACCGTGCAGACCACGCTGTTCCTGGTCACCGGTCTGATCGAACGCCGGGGCGGGTCGACCTCCCTCGACCACCTCGGCGGGCTGGCCAAGATCGCGCCGATGCTGGCGATCCTGTTCTTCATCCCCGCGATGAACCTGGGCGGCATCCCGCCGCTGTCGGGCTTCCTGGGCAAGATCGGCCTGATCCAGGCCGGTGTGGAGGCGGGCACCCCGCTGGCCTACACGCTGGTGGGCGCGTCGGTCCTGACCAGCCTGCTCACGCTGTACGTGATCGCCCGGGTGTGGAACTACGCGTTCTGGCGGACCCCGTCCGAGGGCATGGTGGCCGAGCCCGGCACCGTGCTGGACGACTCCGAGGCCGACGACACCTCGACGGCGGCGCTCGGCCCGTCGGGTGAGGCGGTCGGCCCGTCGTCGCGGCTCAGCGACACCACGACCGCGGCCGCCCCGGTGGTGACCTCGGTGATCCTGCCCAAGAGCATGGTCGGCGCCACGATCGCGCTCGTCGCCTTCGGGTTGGCCATGACCGTGTTCGCCGGTCCGCTCATCGCCTACTCCTCCGAGGCCGCGGTCGAGCTGATGGCGCAGACTCCCTACATCGAGGCGGTCCTCGGGGTCGGAGGTTCCCAGTGAACGACTTGCAGGCCAGGAAGAAGCAGGGCGTCCGGGCGTTCCGGCACCGGTTGGGGAAGGTGCAGATCCCGGTCGCGCTGGGCATGACCGTGGTCTGGATGCTGCTCTTCGACGGTTTCCAGCCGCGCACGGAGTCGTTGGGGGTCGCACTCCTCGGCTTCACGGTGTCCGTGGCGATCATGATGGTCTTCCCGCTGCCGCCCATCGTGCCGGGCTTCCGGTTCTGGCCGGTACAGGGCGTGCGGATGTTCTTCTACGTCCTGGGGAAGATGGCCGTCGCCAGCTTCCAGGTGACCACCCAGGTGTTCCGGCCCGGCCCGCCGGTAAAGAGTTCGGTGGTGGCGGTGCGTCTGCGCACCGACTCCGACCTCATGCTGGTGTGCACCGCCATCACCGTCTCGGTGATCCCCGGCAGTGTGATCGTCGAGGTCGCCCAGCCCGAACACGTGCTGTACGTGCACGTGTTGGGCGCGGAGAGCGAGGACGAGGCGGAGCAGGCCAAGACGGACATCCTCAACCTGGAGGAGCGCATCGTGCGCGGACTCGGGACCCGTGAGAACATCGCCGATCTGGAGGCCGCCCTGGCCGCCGGGAAGGGGAACACGTGAGCGCGCTGTGGGTGATCGTCGCCGTCCTGCTCGGGGTGGCCGCGCTGCTGTGCACCGCCCGGCTCCTGCTGGGCCCGAGCATCCTGGACCGGGCGCTGTCCGTGGACGTCCTCCTGGCGTCTGCGCTGACCGGGCTGGGCGCCTACGCGGCGTTCTTCCGGGACCCCACGATCCTGCCGATCCTGCTGGTGCTGTCGCTGCTGGGCTTCGTCGGGTCGATCAGCATCTCCAAGTTCGTCGCCCGTCGTCCCGAGGAGCACGCCCGCCCGGAGGACACCATCCACCCGGGCACCACGGGGGAAGGGGAGAGCCGTGAGTGACCAGCTCGTCAACGTCCTGGACTGGATCGCGATCATGTGCCTCCTGGCGGGGGCGCTGCTGTCCCTGGTGGCGGCGGTCGGCCTGATCCGCTTCCCGGACCTGCTCTCGCGTATGCACGCCGCCGCCAAGCCGCAGGTGTTGGGCCTGCTGTTGGTGCTGGTGGGGATCGCGCTGCGGCTCGTCCCGCAGGAGGAGACCGGCACGTTCAGTATCGGCACGCTGATCCTGGTGGGCCTGTTCCAGGTGGTGACCGTGCCGGTGGCCGGGCACATCGCCGCCCGGGTGGGCTACCGGACCGGCCGTATCCGCGAGGACCTCGTGGTCACCGACGAACTGGCGGACCGTCTGGACACCAAGCGCCGCGCCGAGGCCGCCCAGAAGAGCGGTGGCAGCACCGCGTAGGGCGCGCGCCGACGTGTGACCGGGGCCGGGGGAGGTGTTCCCCCGGCCCCGGCGTCGTCGCGGGGCTGGTCGCCGGTTTCGTCGCGGGGTTGGCTTCGGGGTTCGTTCCCGGGCTCGTCGGGGGTTTCGTTGCGGGGTTGGTTACGGGGCTCGTCGGGGGGTGAGTCGCGGGATTCGTTCCCGGGTTGCCGGGTCCCGCGCGTCGTGTGCGGCGCCGTGGGACGCCGGTGGCCGGTAGGGGACAGCCCGGATCGCAACTCGGCTCGTCCTCGCCGCATCTCACCCGCCAGTGGCGGAGCGCGTTCGGAGCGCCCGCACCCCACAGAGGAAGGGCAGCAGCGATGCGCCAGCCCCCGCCGTACGGTCACCACGAACGCCCGCCCACCGGTGTAGACCCGCGCGACCTGCGGCCCGGGCGGCGTTGGTACGTCGTGGGCGGCCTGGTCCTGTTCGCGGGTTTGACCGCCGCTCTGGTGGGGTTCGTGGTGACCGTGTTCAGCACGGTCGGCCTCTCGGGGTTCGAGGCCCGGGCGGCGGCCGGTGAGAGCGTCGGGTTCACCGTGGAGGAGCCCGGGTTCCAACTCGGCCTTTACACGAACTCCGGCCAGGAACGCAACCCCGACGCCTGCGCCCTGGTGCTGCCCGACGGTACGGAGTCCGGCTTCGCCCGGCCCGGCTACTCCCACGAGGCCGCGACCGGTGGAGAGAACTGGACCCTGGTGGGCACGAGCGAGATCACCGCGCCGGGTGAGTACGCTCTGGTCTGCGACGGCGCCCCCGTCGGCGCCGACTTCACGGTGGCGGACAACGGCGAGGGCGGCGCCGGGGTCGTCAAGGGCGTGGTGGGTGCGCTCCTGTGGGCGTTCGTCCCGTCGCTGGCGGGCCTGGCGGCGGGGGTGACGATCATCGTCGTCACCGCCGTGCGCCGTCACCGCTCCAAGCAGCGTCTGCTGACCGAGCGGCACTGGCAGGCCGCACACGGCCGGGGCCGGGCACCCCGGTAGCGGGCGGGGACCGGGCATGGAGTCGCTGACCGGATGCCGGAGGGCGGAGGACAGGTGGCCGGGGCCGGAGGGCGAAGGCCCGGTACCGGGACCTCCGGTCCGCGTTCCGGCCGTCTGCCGGTACGGCCGACCAGCCGGGGCGGGATTGGTCCCGATACGCCCACACGTGCTCCGTTTTCCCCTCTGTCACAGGATTCTGCGACACTGCGCGCATGACCCCTCCCCCTCAGCACGCGCACACGAACGCCGTCCCCTCTTCCCCGAAGACCGCCGGAGCTCGCGGCTACTGGTGGGCGGGAGCCCTCGCCCTGGTCTCCGCCCTGCTCTTCGGCGCGGCCTACCTGTTCTCCCAGAACGCGAACTTCCCGGAACCGGACATCGTGGAGCGACTGGGCAACGGCGAGCGCACGACCTTCGAGGTCGAGGCGGAATCGGACGGCGAGTGGGCCGCCTACCACTCCCTCGGGGGGCACGCCTCCATGCCGTGTACTCTCCACGGGCCCGGCGGCGAGGCGACCTGGCCCCGCACGAACTACGGTTCCCCGGCCCCCGCCTTCGGGGGCTGGGGTGCCGTCGGGATTCTGGAGACCCCGCAGGCCGGGACCTACACTCTGGCGTGTTCCGGCACCTCAGAGGAGTACGCGATCGGCGGCTCCGGCCCGATCCGGATGGTCGATCCCACCTACGACGTCCTCCAGGTCACGGCCCTCGGGGTCGTCCCGCTGCTCCTGGTCTCCGCGGTCGCGGTCGCCGTGGTCACGACGGTGCGCCGGAGGGCGGCCGCCCCCACCCCGCGGCTCCCCCACCAGAACTGACCACGCGACCACGAGAGCGCACCCCCATGCCACCCCCTGAGACAGGGCCCGGAACCGGTCCGGTTCCAGCCCCGGGCCCCGATGACCGCGCACTTCCCACGAGCACGGACGACGGGTCGTCCGCCTCGGCCCCGCACGTGACGGGTTCACCGTCACCCGCGTATGGTGCGCACCCGCCCCAGGGCGCCTCCGCGCATCCCCCGCCCCCGCCGCACGCGCACGGGGACGCCACCGGACCGCACCACCCACCGCCCCCGCCCCGGGCCGCACCCTCGGCACCGGCCGTGCCGCCGGAGGGCGAGACCCCTCCTCCGGGCGTGAGGCCGTCCCGGCACTGGTACTGGGCGGGCGCGCTCTTCCCGGTGAACCTGCTGGTCAGCATCGTCCTGCTGAGCGACAACCCGGACGCCTCCCCGGGGCTGATCGTCGGCGGCATCGTGACCCCGATCCTGTCCTTCCCCGTGTCCCTGTTCACCTGCCTGATCGTGTTCGTCATCCGGTCGCACCGGCTCACCCGACAACGCGCCCAGCGGCTGCACGGCACGGCGGCGGCCGTACCGCACCCCGGCTACTGGCCCGCCCCGCACCACCCCGGCTACGCGCCCCCTCCGCCCCCGGGCTACGCGCCCGCCCCCCATCACCCCGGCTACGCCCCTCCCCCGCCCCAGGTGAAGATCCCCAACAGGGACCTGCGCCCCCAGCGGCGCTGGTTGGTCGTCAGCGCCCTCGTCCTGCCCTTCGGCATGATCGTGGGCATCGCCTCCATGGCCGGGATCTGGAACAGTGCCACCAAGGAGCCCCCCGCGTTCGCCTCGCCGGTGATCGAGGGCAGCGGTTCGGTCACCCTCTGGATCAACCCGGAGCAGATGGACTCGCTGGCTCTCTACTCGACCGCCACACGCGACGAGGAAGACCAGTTCCACTGTTCCCTGAGCGGGGGCGGAGGCCCGAGGTTCACTGAGAGACAGACCGGTTACACCTACGAGGGGTGGCGGCTGATCGCCCCCGCCTCGATCGACCTGCACGGCCCGCACACGCTGAGCTGCGACGGTCCCCCCGGCATGGAGTTCGTGCTCGCCGACACCTCTGTCGTGACCGACTACGACGATCGGATGCTGCTCGGGGTCGCGACCATGATGCTGTCGGGCTTCCTCGGCTTCGTCGCCTCGCTGGTCCTGCTCGTCACGCTCGGGGTCAGGCGGGGGTCGCACCGGGACAGGCTCGTGCGCGAGCACCAGAACCTCATCCTCCGCCACCGGCCTCTGGGGCGGGGTCACCACCCGCCCGGGGTCTGACCCGCGGGGGACAGCGATGCCGTCACCGACCGGCACCGAGCCGTTGGCGGCTCAGTGCACCCGGCGAGCGAACCCTCGGAACCGGAACGGGGCGGGCGGGGTCATAGTGGCTAAGCTCAGAGCGCGCCCGCCGCCCCGAATTCCAGCTACCAGCTCCTCAGGAGCGCACGTGCCCCCTTCTGAACCGCCCTTCCAACCCCTACGCCCACGCGACCCCCGGTCCGTGGGCGACTACCAGACCGTGGGACGCCTCGGCGCGGGCGGCATGGGCGCCGTCTACGCCGGTCGCGACTCCTCCGGGGCTCTCGTGGCGGTCAAGCTCGTCCACGGCGACCTAGCGGCCGACCCCGACTTCCGGGCCCGGTTCCGCCGCGAGGCCGACCTCGTCCAACGGGTCTCCAGCCCCTGCGTTCCACGGTTCCTGTCCAGCGACACGGGCTCGGAGCAGCCCTGGCTGGTCACCGAGTACGTCGCCGGGCCCACCCTGCGCCAGCACGTACGTGAGCACGGTCCGCTGGCCGGAGGCCACCTGCGGGCCTTCGCCACCGGGGTGGCCGAGGCGTTGCGGGCCATCCACGCGGCCGGGATCGTGCACCGCGACCTCAAGCCCGGCAACGTCGTTCTCGCGGTGGACGGCCCCAAGGTGTTGGACTTCGGCATCGCCCGGGCGCTGGACGAGACCGCCATCACCCGCACCGGCGGGCTGTTCGGCACCCCTGGCTGGGTGGCCCCGGAACTGCTGCGAGGCGGCCGGCCCGGACCGGCCGCCGACGTGTTCGCCTGGGGTGCCCTGGTGGCCTTCGCCGCCACGGGGCGGAGCCCGTTCGGGACCGGTTCGGCCGAGACCGTGGCGGTGCGGGTCCTGGACGGCCAACCGGATCTGGCCGGGGTGCCCGACGACCTGATGCCGCTGGTCAGCGCCGCGACCGGGGGCGATCCCACCCGGCGGCCGACCGTGGAACAGACACTGTCGGAGCTGATCGGGACGGAACTGACCCGGGTCGGTGGTGCGGCTGTGGCCGAGGAGGCCACCGCCCTGGTCACCCAGATGCTCAGGGACGGCTGGAGGGCCCCGCCACCGCCCACACGGATCACCCCGCCCCCGGGTTCCGGTCGGACTCCGACGCGAACGGGTGAGCGCGAACGGAAATCCGGCGAACGGCGCTGGCTGGTGCTCACGGCGGCCGTCCTGGCCGTGCTGCTGGTGGCCGGTGGCGGCTGGTTCCTGGGCGAGCGCTTCGGCGCGGACGGTGGCGACGCCGGGGAAGCCCCGGATTCGGGCACCGATACGGGTTCCAGCGAGGGCACCGGGACCACCACCACGGACCATGGCGCTGGGATAGCGGTGGAGATGGCCGGGAACGGGCTGTTCACCGTGCACGCGGACGGCTCCGGGGAGCTCGGCGTCGCTCCGGGCTTCGACGGGGTCGGCCCGGTTCTGCCCGAGGGGGTCGAGCACAAGTACGCCATAGCTTCTGTCCGGGTCCAGACGGTCTACTCGGACACCGCCGCGCAGAGCGGAGTCATGGTGTTCGGTGAGGTCGAGTACGTGGCGGACAGCGGGGAGTTCACCCTGCGCTCGGGCGACTTCACCCTCCTGGAGGTCGGCGAAGGACTGGACCCGCTCCCCGACGACCCCACCGCCGACGGCCGCCCAGCCCACCTCGCCGACCCCGACGACGTCCAGATCACCGTCAGCCCGGCCGCGCCCAGCGCCGAGTTCGAGGTGCGCTTCCCGGACGCCCCCGACAGCGGACTGCTCGCCTACCTGCCCTCCCCCACCTCCCACGGCGGCGAGGAGGACACCGTCCGAGGTGCCTATGCCTGCTACATGAACTGGCACCCCTACCCACCGGTCGACATGACCGACGACGAGTTCGTGCCCTGCTGGGAGGAGCCCCCGAGTGAGTGAACACAGCGGCCATGACCCACGCACCGGGTTCGCTCCCCTGCGGCCGGACGATCCCGAGACCCTCGGCGGCTTCCGGATCGTCGGCCGGGTCGGCACCGGCGGCATGGGCACCGTGTACGCGGGTCTACGTCCCGGGAGTCGCACCCGCGGCTACACGGCGATCAAGGTCATCCGCGAGGAGCTCACCGAGGACCCGGACTTCCACGCCCGCTTCACCCGCGAGATCCGGCTCCTGCGCCGGGTCCGCAGCCGATCCGTACCGGAGTTCCTCGGCTCCGGCCGCGACGGGGACGGCCCTTGGCTGGCCACCGAGTTCGTGCCCGGGCTGTCCCTGTCCGCGCACGTCAAGCAGCACGGGCCGCTCCCGCCGAACCTGCTCCTCGGGCTGGCCGCCGGGGTCGCCGAGGCCCTGCACGCCGTACACACGGCGGGGATCGTGCATCGCGACCTCAAGCCCGGAAACGTCATGCTCGCCCCGGACGGTCCCAAGGTGCTGGACTTCGGCATCGCCCGCGCCGTCGACGAGACCGCCCTGACCCGCACCGGCGGCCTGGTCGGCACCCCGGGTTGGATCGCCCCGGAGGTGCTGCGTGGAGCGTCTGCGGCCCCGCCCGCCGATCTGTTCGCCTGGGGTGCCCTGGTCGCCTACGCCGCCAGCGGCCGCGCGCCCTTCGGCTCGGGTTCCACGGACTCCCTCGCCCACCGGGTCCTCCTGACCGGTGTGCCCGAAACCCTGCTGCCGCTGGTGACGGCCGCCCTCGACCCCGATCCCCCACGGCGCCCCACAGCGGCGCAGGCCGCCCGTGCCGTGGCGGTCCTGGGGCAATCGCTGCCAACCGGAGGCACCGCAGCCCGGGGCGGGGCACCCGGGAGCGGGCGGGTTCCTCCCCCGGATGAGGCCGACCTGGCCGACGCCGTGGGCACCCTGCTGGACCGGGAGTGGCAAGGAGTGCAGGGCGTACGGCCGCCCGCTCCACCGCGCCGGATGCCCAAAGCCCTGGTGGTCGGCGGCGCTGCCGTTCTTCTTCTCGGCGCGGTGGGCGGCGGGGTCCTGGCCCGCGTCCTCTCCCATGACGAGGACAGTTCAGAGGGGACCGCGACGGAGGGGACGGAGCGGAGTCCAGGAGAAGGTACGGGCGAGGAGAGCCCGGGTGGAGGGGCCGCCGAGGAACCCGACCCGGAGTGGGTCATGCCGGAGCCGACGCCCTTCGACACCAACGCCGAGTGGCTGGCCGAGGTGATCAACTCGTCGAACGGCATGCCGACCTTCCAGGCCACCCCCGACTCCTACCAAACGCTCTTTCACCTCTCCGTGGTCTCCATCGAGGAGGTCCCTGAGGGGGTCCGTTTCACCCTGCTCGTCGCGAACCTCATCGAGGGCCACGAGCCACCCATACCCGAGCTGTTCACGATCCCCACTCCCGAAGGCCCGATCCACCCGGAGGAGAACCCCGGGGAGCTCGCCATCGATGACGAGCTGGTCCTCACCTTCCCGGATGCGCCCGCGCAAGGCCCGCTGACCTTCGGCGACCCCGATTTCACACCGGGGGTCTCCGGAATCCCGCCGGTCAGCCAGTGCTACGACGCACCGGCCGGAACGGCCTCCGTGGAGTACGAGACCTGCCCCTGACAGCCCCGGATTCAGCGCGACCCGAGGTCGTGCCCGATGTTCGGCCGCGGATCGGCGACCGGGTAGGGGGAAACCGTGCTGGAGTTCTCGTTGACCAGCAGCGACCGGCCCGCCGGGGGGAACGCCCGCTGCGGGCAGGCCGGACGCTCGCACACCTTGCAGCCGAGGCCGATCGGCGTGGCCGCGCCCGGGTCGGTGAGGTCCAGACCACCCGAGTACACCAGCCGGTCCGCGTGCCGTAGTTCGCAGCCCAGACCGATCGCGAAGGTCTTGCGGGCGGCCCCGTAGCCGCCGTATCCCCTGGTCACCGTGCGGGCCACCCAGAAGTAGGCGCGGCCGTCGGGCATCTGCGCGATCTGCCGTTGAATCACGCCCGGCGCGGAGAAGGCCGCGTAGACGTTCCACAGCGGGCAGGTGCCGCCCGAACGGGAGAAGTGGAACCCGGTGGCCGACTGGCGCTTGGACATGTTGCCCGCCCGGTCCACGCGCACGAACGAGAAGGGCACGCCGCGCCGCCGGGGCCGCTGAAGCGTGGACAGCCGGTGGCAGACGGTCTCGAAGCCGACGCCGAAGCGGTCCGCGAGCAGCTCGATGTCGTAGAGTTCGGCCTCCGCGGCCGCCTGGAACTCCCCGTAGGGGAGGACGAACGCGCCCGCGAAGTAGTTGGCCAGCCCGATGCGGGCGAGCCGCACCGCCTGGTCGGTGGTCAGCTCCTCGCCTCGGGCCAGCTCGTCCAGGAGGGGGCCGTGTTCGAGGAAGGCGAGCTGGGTGGCGAGCTGGAACGCGCGCTGGCCGGGGCGCAGGTGGGCAGCGAGGGTGAGGACGCGGCGGTCGGGGGAGAAGGCGCGATTGCGGACGCCGTCCCCTCCGGGGGGCTCGGTCTCCACCCGCACGCCGTGGCGTTCCTCCAGCAGGCGGGTGAGGACCACGTGCGCCCGGCCCGGGGCGACGTCCTGTTGCCGGGACAGCTCCTCGGCGCGGTCGTCGAGTTCCCCCACGTAGTTCTGGCGTTCGTAGAAGAAGTCGCGGACCTGCTCATAGGCCATGGGCGCCACCGACGCCTCCCCGCCGTCCCGGCCCTCGGCGAGGGCGGCGGCCTGCCCGGAGACGTCGCGGTACCGCCGGTGCAGGTCCACCAGAGCCCGGGCGACGGAGGGCATGGCGGAGGCCAGTTCGTCGAGTTCGTCGGCGGTGACCTGCCCACCCGCGGGGACGTCGGTGAGGGCCTCCCTCAGCTCGGCGATCAGCCGTGAGGTGTCGCTCGCCGCGAAGAAGCTCGGATCGACGCCGAACGCCTCGGTGATCCGCAGCAGGACGGGGACGCTCAGCGGGCGCTGGTTGTGCTCCATCTGGTTGAGGTAGCCAGCGGAGATGCCCAGCTCGCGGGCGAGCTCGGACTGCTTCAGCGCGTGCTCGTGCCGCAGCCTGCGCAGCCGCGGGCCCGCGAAGACCTTGCGCACGGTGGCGCCCCCTTCCGTCCCGACCAGGCTAACCCGAAGGTGTCTGGACGGGCGTTAGCAGGCTTAGCCGGGACGAGCGCCGGGCTTAGCCGGGCTCAGCATTCCGGGGCGCGGAGCTTCAGCGCGCGCCGCTCGGCTTCCACTCGTCGGCGAGCAGACCGAGCACGACCTCGTCCTGGAACTCGCCCAGGACCCAGGCCGAGGAGCGCAGCACGCCCTCGCGCACGAACCCGTTGCGCTCGGCCGCGTTGAGCATCGCGGCGTTGTCCGCGTGCGTCTCGATCTGCACCCGGTGGAGGCCGCGCAGGACGAAGGCGTAGTGGCAGAGCACCGCGACCACGTCGGTTCCGTAGCCCTTTCCGCGCAGGGACGGCCGCAGCCCCAGGCCGATGTGCGCGACCCGGCTGTGGAGGTCGATCCCCCACAGGGTCGCGGTACCGACCAGCTCGTCGCTCTCCACGTCCACGACGGAGAACGTGGCGTGCCCCTGGGCCCTGTCGTCCACCTCGACCAGGGAGTGCTTCGAGCCGGGCATCACGGGGCGCCACGGGGAACCCTGGGCAACCGAGTGGGTGACCGGGTCGTCGAAGAGCTCGGCCTGAAGGACCGGGATGTCTTCCTCGTGCCGGGCCCTGAGCCCGACCTTTCTACCTCTGAGCATCCCAGCTTTGTACCGGGCGCGACCGCCCGGCGGCAAGCGGATTACTCAGAGGAGGCCGCGGCGTTCGTCGGGGACGGGCGACGTCAGCCCGGGCCGGGGGCGTCCTCGTGGTACAGCTCCAGCGCCTCGGCGAGCGCCTCCAGGGCTTCCCGCCCGGTCTCCCCCTGGGAGGCGACCTCGACGTCCACGGCGCGCGCCACGTAGCCGCCAGCCTCGGGGTCGGGTGTCACCACTGCGCGCGGGCGCGGTGTGCGATCCATGGCATCAGCGTAGCCACGGTGGTGCGGGCCCGCGTGCCCCGGCTTCGCGGGCTTAGCGGAATCACCTCCTCCGGTTAGCACGACTCAGCAGGTTTCGGGCCTTCCACCAGGCGTTTGCGCCGTGCGAGCCTCGACCGCACAGCAACCGCGTCGAGGGGATGAACATGGTGCAGCACCGCGTCCGGGTCCACCGGAGCTCCGAGGGGCCGGCCAAGGAGGACCAGCTGGCCCACCGGATCGCGTCGGTGGCGACCGACCCGGTCCGGGTCGAACCCGCCGTGGTGGAGATGATCGGCAACCGCGTCATCGACAACGCCGCCGTCGCCGCCGCCTCGCTGCGCCGCCGCCCCGTGCGCAGCGCCCGCGCGCAGGCCACCCGGCACCCCATGAGCCCGGGCGCGGCGGTCATGGGCACGCCGCTCTCCACGCGCGTCTCCCCCGAGTGGGCGGCGTGGGCCAACGGGGTGGCGGTGCGCGAACTCGACTTCCACGACACGTTCCTGGCCGCCGACTACTCGCACCCGGGTGACAACATCCCGCCGGTGCTGGCCGTCGCCCAGCACCTGGGCCGGGACGGCCGTGACCTGGTGCGGGGCATCGCCACCGGGTACGAGATCCAGGTCGCGCTGGTAAAGGGCGTCTGCCTGCACGAACACAAGATCGACCACATCGCCCACCTGGGCCCCTCGGCGGCGGCCGGGATCGGCACGCTGCTCGACCTGGGCACCGAGACCGTCTACCAGGCGGTCCAGCAGGCCCTGCACGTCACCACCACCACGCGGCAGTCCCGCAAGGGCGAGATCTCCAGCTGGAAGGCGTACGCCCCGGCCTTCGCCGGGAAGATGGCCGTGGAGTCCGTGGACCGCGCCATGCGCGGCGAGGGCGCCCCCTCCCCCGCCTACGAGGGTGAGGACGGGTTCATCGCCTACCTGCTCAGCGGCCCGGGCACCGAGTACGTGGTGGAGCTGCCCGGCCCGGGCGAGCCCAAGCGCGGCATCCTCGACACCTACACCAAGGAGCACTCGGCCGAGTACCAGAGCCAGGCCCTGATCGACCTGGCCCGACGACTGGGCCCGAGGGTCGGCGACACCTCGCGGGTCCGCTCCGTCACCATCCACACCAGCCACCACACGCACTACGTGATCGGTACCGGGTCGGGCGATCCGCAGAAGATGGACCCCCTCGCCAGCCGCGAGACCCTCGACCACTCCATCCCCTACATCTTCGCGGTGGCCCTCCAGGACGGCGAGTGGCACCACGAGCGCTCGTACGCCCCCGAGCGCGCCCAGCGCCCGGACACCGTCGAGCTGTGGCACCGGATCAGCACGGTCGAGGACCCGGAGTGGACCCGCCGCTACCACGCCACCGACCCGAAGGAGAAGGCCTTCGGCGGACGCGTGGTGGTGGAGATGGCGGACGGATCGGTGATCGAGGACGAGATCGCCATGGCGGACGCCCACCCGCTGGGCGAGCGCCCGTTCACCCGCCCCGACTACGTGGCCAAGTTCCGCTCGCTCGCCGAGGGGGTCGTCTCCGGTGAGGAGCAGGACCGGTTCCTCGGGCTGGTCGAGCGCCTGCCCGAGCTCACCGCCGACGAGGTGCGCCAGCTCTCCTTCACGGAGGACACCGCCACCGCGCACGGCGACCTGCCGACCTCGAAGGGGATCTTCTGATGACGCACTCCACCGTCTCGCCCCACGCGAAGCGGCGGCGGCTGCGTGAGGACCTGGCGTCGAACCGGCTCCTGCGCGTGCCCGGTGCCATGAACCCGCTCACCGCCGTCCTGGTGCAGGAACTCGGCTTCGACGGCGTGTACGTCTCGGGTGCGGTGGTCGCCGCCGACCTCGCCCTCCCCGACATCGGGTTGACCACCCTCACCGAGGTGGCGGGGCGCGGCGGCCAGATCGCCCGGGTCAGCGACCTGCCGACGATCATCGACGCCGACACCGGCTTCGGCGAGCCCATGAACGCCGCCCGCACGGTGCGCGCCCTGGAGGAGGCCGGGCTGGCCGGGTGCCATCTGGAGGACCAGGTCAACCCCAAGCGGTGCGGTCACCTGGACGGCAAGTCCGTCACGGACACCGCCACGATGGTGCGCCGTATCCGCGCCGCCGTCGGTGCCCGCCGTGACGACGGCTTCGTGATCTGCGCGCGCACCGACGCGGCGGCCGTGGAGGGTCTGGGCGCCGCGATCGAGCGGGCCAGGGCGTACGTGGACGCGGGGGCCGACATGGTCTTCCCCGAGGCGATGCGCGGCCCCGCCGACTTCGAGGCGTTCCGCGAGGCGGTCGACGTGCCGCTGCTGGCCAACATGACCGAGTTCGGCAAGAGCGAGCTGCTCACCACCGAACAGCTGGAGTCCCTCGGGATGAACATGGTGATCTACCCGGTCACCAGCCTGCGCCTGGCCATGGGCGCCGTGGAGGACGGGCTGCGCACCCTCCGCGACGAGGGCACCCAGGCGGGGATCGTCGACCGGATGCAGACCCGCGGGCGACTGTACGAACTCGTCGACTACGCCTCCTACAACGCCTTCGACAGCGACGTCTACAACTTCACGATCTGAACGGATGTGGTGAGCATGACCGACACGGCGATCCGCAAGGGACTGGCCGGGGTGGTGGTCGACACCACCGAGATCTCCATGGTCGACGAGGCCTCCAACTCGCTGACCTACCGCGGCTACCCGGTGCAGGACCTGGCTGCCTCGTGCACGTTCGAGGAGGTCGCGTACCTGCTCTGGTACGGGGAGCTGCCCACGGCGGGGCAGTTGCGCGCGTTCACCGCGCGAGAGCGGGCCCACCGCGCCCTGGACCGGCACACCCTGGAGCTGCTGCGGCGCCTCCCCGAGACCGCACACCCGATGGACGTGCTCCGGACCGCCATCAGCTACCTGGGTGCGGACGACCCCGCCGAGGACGACTCCTCGCTGGAGGCCAACCGGGCCAAGGCCGAGTCGATGCTGGCGAAGCTGCCCACCGTGGTGGCGGCCGACCACCGGCGCCGCCAGGGGCTGGACCCGATCCAGCCGGACCCGGGGCTGGACTACGCGGAGAACTTCTTTTACATGTGCTTCGGGGAGGTGCCCGCCGCCGAGGTGGTGCGCTGCTTCGAGGTGTCCATGATCCTGTACGCGGAGCACAGCTTCAACGCCTCCACGTTCACCGCGCGGGTGGTGACCTCGACACTGTCGGACATCTACAGCTCCGTGACGGCGGCGATCGGGGCGCTGAAGGGGTCGCTGCACGGCGGCGCCAACGAGGCGGTCATGCACATGCTGAACGAGATCGGTTCGGCCGACCGTGCGGCCGCCTGGCTCGACGAGGCGTTGGCGGAGAAGCGCAAGATCATGGGGTTCGGGCACCGGGTGTACAAGCACGGGGACTCGCGGGTGCCGACCATGCGGGCGGCCCTGGAGCAGATGGCCGCGTTGAAGGGTGCCGACGGGCTCATGGAGCTGTACGGGGCGTTGGAGGGGGCGATGGCGGAGCGCAAGGGCATCCACCCGAACCTGGACTACCCGGCGGGGCCCGCCTACCACCTGATGGGGTTCGAGGTGCCGACGTTCACGCCGTTGTTCGTGATGGCCCGGATCACCGGGTGGACGGCGCACGTGCTGGAGCAGCAGGAGGCCAACGCGCTGATCCGTCCGCTGAGCAGTTACACGGGTCGGGAGCGCCGCCCGGTGCCGTTGCCCGCACAGCGCCTGGCGGGCTGAGGTCGGTCTCCTGGGTCTTGTCTCGTGCCGGGAGCGGCATGGGTCCGTGCCAAGCCGTAGAGCGTGCTGGACCCCCAGGAGTCGGATCTGAGTTTCCCGGTCCCACTCCTGGGGATCGGTTCGATGCCTGGGCCTCTGTGGCGTTGGGCTACCTGTGGCACGCGACCTGGAGTAGGGCGGCCCATTCAGGACTCGGGAACATCAGGTGTCCCCGCCCACGATTCTGGGTGTCACGGACAGCCGAGGCGCCGGGGAGGTCGGCGACCTCCACGCAGTTCTGCGTGGTGGAGCCGGAGTAGCTGGATGTGCGGAAGGTGAGTTCGGTGGTGTGGGGATGCATGGGTGGGGGCCTCCGCTGGGGGGGTGGGGACACGGGCTGACTCATACACAGTCCTGCCCACCGCTTGGAGGAAAACGTCCCGAGCCCCTGTCCGTCTACGGACAGCCCAGCCTGCTTCCCCTGTACAGGCCGGGGGCGTACAGTGCGCGCGGTGTGCTTTCAGGTAGAGCAGGGCGAAGGCCCCCAGCGCGTGAGCTGGGGGCCTTCGTCGATTCGGCTACTTGATGGAGGCGCTTAGAGCTCATCTCAAAAGCCATCGGCATGCTTGGCCAGGTGCTTGTAGCAGATGAGGATGCAGGCGATGCCGAGCATGGCCAGGAAGGTGGAG